>CBINNP010000348.1:0-1886 GCA_966252075.1 uncultured Solimonas sp. | reverse complement strand
AGGTCAAGAGCAGCAAGGGGCTCAAGGTTCCTTCTCCCAGCGCGCGGGGAGAAGGTGCCCGAAGGGCGGATGAGGGGCCTTGCCTCAGTACGCGTACTTGGTCGAGAACTGCACGCGATCGAGCCGGCCGTCGTTGCCGCTCTCGACCTTGCGCAGCGCGTGGCGGTACTCGATGCCGAACGTCAGCTTCGGCGCCGGCGAATACAGCAGATTGATGCTGCCGCTGGTGACGTCGCGCGTCACCGCGCCGCCGCTGACGGCGAGGTCGTTGTCGGCATGCAGGTGCGAGAGCGTCGCCGTCGAGCGCCACTGCGGCGACCACGGGTGCCGGTAGGCGAGGTAGCCGGACAGCAGGCGGATCTTGTCGAGCTCGCCGTCGAGCAGCACCGCGTCGGCCGCGGTGGCCAGCGCCAGGTAGCGGCCGATGCCATCGCCGTAGTTGAGCTGGAACTTCAGATCGTCCTTGCCCAGCGCCAGCTTGCCGGCCAGCGAGACACCGCCGGCGCTGGCCTTGGCCTCGCTGGCCGGTGTGCCGTTGTCGACCTTGAGCTGGCGCAGCAGGCCGGCGACCGACAGCTCGCTGCCGCCGCTGAAATGGAAGTTGTAGCGGCCCACCAGATCCGGCAGCACGCCGTCGCCGGAATCGACGAAGGCGCCGCCGCCCTGCGGCATGTAGGTGGTCTCCGGGTTCTCCAGCGCCAGCATCAGATTGCCGAGCGTGTAGCGGATGATCGGCTGGCGGCCGAACACGGTGCCATCGGTGGGGAAGGCGACGAAGTCCAGGGTCTCCGGCAGCGAGTTCATGTTCTGGAAGGTGGTCCATTCCTCGCCGACCAGCCAGTTGCCGTAGGTGACGAAAGCGCGGCGCAGGCCGAAGTTATAGGCATTGGTCGCGCGCTCGTTGCCGGAGCCCTGGGCGACGATGAAGTCCATCTCCAGATACGCGCCGATCTTGTTGCCGCCGGCCAGCGGCGTGTCGGCGCGCACGAACAGGCGGGTTTCCTTGGCGTGCAGGTCCAGCGCCTCGTGGCTCTGGCCGCTGCCGTCGGATACCGGAATCGTATTCGGGATATAGGTGTCGCGGCCGATGCCCTGCGCGACTTCACCGTCGGAGAAGCGCGAGTACATCACGTCGGCCTTCACGTAACCGCCGACCGTCACCGTCGTGCGGCCGATCGCCACGCTGTTTCCACCAGTCGCGGCCGCGAGAGCCGCAGGGACGGTTTTCGCCGGGGCAGGCGGTGGCGCGGCCTGTCTGGCGAGCTGTGCTTCGAGCTCGCCGAGGCGCTGCTTCAGCAGCTCGATCTCCGCCTGCATGCTGCCGGCCTGCGGCTCGGCGGCGCGCGCCAGCGGCGCCAAGCACAGCGACAGCGCGGCGAACGGCAGTACCGTTTTCTTGATGTTCATGGGCTCCTCCATCTCGTTGTGGCAGGAGCATCCGCCGGCAGCCGGCGGGCGAATATTCGCCCTTGGTCGAAGTGCAGCGCGGCTTCGACCAAAGTCGGACTAGACTGCAGCCATGGACGCCACCGTCATCATTGCCGACGATCACCCGCTGTTCCGCGCCGCGCTGGCCGGCGCGGTGCGGCAGGTGCTGCCGCAGGCGCAGCTGATCGAGGCCGACAGCGTCGAGCGCCTGATGGAGGCCGTCGCCCGGCACGCCGATGCCGATCTGGTGCTGCTGGATCTGCGCATGCCCGGCGCGCGCGGCTTCTCGTCGCTGCTGACGCTGCGCCAGGATCACCCGCAGCTGCCGGTGGCCGTAGTTTCCGCCGAGGAGCAGCCGGCGACGATGCGTCGTGCACTATCGTTCGGCGCCGCCGGCGTCATTCCCAAGTCGTCGGGCCTGGAGCAGCTGGGCACCGCTCTGCGCGCCATTCGCGACG
>CBINNP010000347.1:0-1960 GCA_966252075.1 uncultured Solimonas sp. | reverse complement strand
AGCGGATGCGCCAGTTGCCGACGCTGCGCGATGTGTCCAGCGACCAGCGCCTCGGCGCGGCGATCACGCGGCTGGACATCGACCGCACCGCGGCGGCGCGCTTCGGCCTGTCGGCCGTCGATATCAACCAGGCGCTCTACGACGCCTTCGGCCAGCGCCAGGTCGGCGAGTACCAGACCGAAACCAACCAGTACAAGGTGGTGCTGGAGATCGACCCGCGCCAGCGTGGCCGCACCGACAGCCTCGACTACTTCCGCCTGCGCTCGCCGCTGAGCGGCCAGATGGTGCCGTTGTCGACGGTTGCCAGGCTGCAGCCGCCGCAGGCCGGGCCGCTGGCGATCACGCACGACGGCCTGTTCCCGTCGGTCAATCTCAGCTTCAACCTTGCGCCCGACGCGGTGCTGGGCGACGCCGTCAGACAGATCGAGCAGCTGCGCGACGAGCTCAAGGTGCCGGCGCAGCTCAGCGGCTCGTTCCGCGGCAGCGCACAGGCGTTCCAGGACTCGCTGGCGACGCAGCCGGTGCTGATCCTCACTGCGCTGCTCGCCGTCTACATCATCCTGGGCGTGCTGTACGAGAGCTTCGTGCATCCGCTGACGATCCTGTCGACGCTGCCGTCGGCCGGCATCGGCGCGATCCTGATGCTATGGGGCTTCGGCTTCGACTTCTCGATCATGGCGATGATCGGCGTGGTGCTGCTGATCGGCATCGTCAAGAAGAACGGCATCCTGATGGTCGACTTCGCGCTCGAAGCGCAGCGCGAGCAGGGCCTGTCGCCGCGCGAGGCGATCCTGCAGGCCTGCCTGGTGCGGTTCCGGCCGATCATGATGACCACGCTCGCGGCGCTGCTCGGCGCGGTGCCGCTGATGCTGGGCCTGGGCACCGGCGCCGAGCTGCGCCAGCCGCTGGGCTTCGCGATCGTCGGCGGCCTGCTGCTCAGCCAGCTGCTGACCTTGTTCTCGACGCCGGTGATCTATCTGGCGCTGGACCGCCTGTTCCATCGCCGCCGCCAGCCCGCGAACAGCGTCGCCACGCAGCCGCTGACGTCCGCATGAAGCGCACGACTCCTTTGCTCCTGGCGCTGGCGGCCTCGCTGCTGTACGGCTGCAGCGTGCCGCGCGAGCCGCTCGCCGTCACGGCGCTGCAGACGCAGTGGAGCGGCGAGGACGCGGCCGCCGTCACCGCCGGCATCGCGGCGAACGCAGCATGGTGGCAGTCCTTCCACGATCCGGCGCTGGACGCGCTGATCGAGCGCGCGCAGGCGCGCAATCTCGATCTGCGCATCGCCGAAGCCACCGTCGCCGAAGTCCGCGCGCTGCGCGCCGGCAGCACCGCCGTACTGCTGCCGCAGCTCGGCGCCGGCATCGACGTCACCCGCAATCGCAGCCTGCGTTTCGGCGACGTGATGACCACCGCCACCGCCAGCCTCACGGCGAGCTGGGAGCTGGACCTGTTCGGACGGCTGCGCCACGAACGGCAGGCGGCGATCGCCGATCAGCAGGCCGCCGAGTCCGACCGCGACGCGGTGCGCCTGCTGCTGCTGGCAGAGGTCGCACGCAGCTATCTGGACTACCGCCTTTACGGCCTGCAGCAGCAGCTGGTCGAAAAGACCGCGCAGGCGCAGGCCGAGACGCTGCGCATCACTCGCGCCCGCTACCAACAAGGGCTCGGCAGTCGCCTCGATCTGGAACGCGCGACCGCCTTGCTGGCGAGCACGCGCGCACAGATTCCGCAGATGCGCGAACTGCACGCCTCGGCCTTCCACCGCCTGGTGCTGCTGACCGCCGAGACGCCGGAATCGCTGCAGCCGCTGCTGCCGGAGCGCGCGCCGGACGCGGCCTTGCCGGACAGCGATGCGCTGCAATTGCTGGCGGCGCCGACGCAGGTGCTGGCGCAGCGGCCGGACGTGCGCGCCGCCGAACGGCGCATGATCGGCGCCAGCGCGCGGCTCGCCGCCAGC
>CBINNP010000346.1:0-2179 GCA_966252075.1 uncultured Solimonas sp. | reverse complement strand
CGTCAAGGCGATCGAGGACACCACCAACCACGACGTCAAGGCGGTCGAGTACTACTTGAAGGAACGCATCAGCTCGCATGCCGAGCTGGCCGGCATCAAGGAGTTCATCCACTTCGCCTGCACGTCGGAAGACGTCAACAACCTCAGCCATGCGCTGATGCTCAAGGACGCCCGCGAACAGGTGCTGTTGCCGCAGCTCGACCAGCTGATCGGCTCGATCGCGACGCTGGCGCGCACCTACGCCGAGCAACCGATGCTGGCGCGCACGCATGGCCAGCCCGCCTCGCCGACCACGCTGGGCAAGGAGATGGCGGTGTTCGTGCAGCGCCTGCGCCGCCAGCGCGAGCAGCTCGCCGCGGTGCCGCTGCTCGGCAAGATGAATGGCGCGGTCGGCAACTGGAACGCGCATCTGGCGGCGTATCCGGACGTCGACTGGCCGAGCGTCGCCGGCGAGTTCATCAAGGGCCTGGGCATCGAGCAGAGCCCGGCGACCACGCAGATCGAACCGCACGACTACATCGCCGAGTACTTCCACGCGCTGTCGCGCTTCAACACGATCCTGATCGACTTCGCCCGCGACATCTGGGCCTATGTCTCGCTGGGCTACTTCAAGCAGCGCACGATCGCCGGCGAAGTCGGCAGCTCGACGATGCCGCACAAGGTCAACCCGATCGACTTCGAGAATGCCGAAGGCAATCTCGGCATCGCCAACGCCATCCTGCAGCATCTCGCCGAGAAGCTGCCGATCTCGCGCCTGCAGCGCGATCTCACCGACTCCACCGTGCTGCGCAACCTCGGCGTCGGCGTGGCACATTCGCTGATCGCCTACCAGTCGGCCGTCAAGGGCATCGGCAAGCTCGAAGCCGACAGCTGGAAGATGGGCCAGGATCTCGACCACAACTGGGAAGTGCTCGGCGAGGCGATCCAGACGGTGATGCGCCGCTACGGCCTGCCGGAACCCTACGAACAGCTCAAGCGCCTGACGCGCGGCCAGAAAGTCGGCCGCGAAGCGATCCGTGAATTCGTGTCGTCACTGGAACTGCCCGAAGCCGAGAAGCAGCGCCTGCTCGAAATGACGCCGGGCAGCTATGTCGGCAACGCGCAACAGCAGGCGCGCAACGTGTAGGCTTGGCGTCTGCGGTCCGCTGGACAAGAAGCGCGGCCGGCAGCGGCCGCGCTTTTTTGTGCGCGCCCTATGGCGAGGAATCGCCAGCCAGTCCGGCCGCCAGCAGACGCTGGTGTGCGGCGGCGCGGATCTCCAGGCGTTGCTCGGCGCTGGCGCGCGACCACAGGCCGATCTCATGGCGCAGGCGACCGCAGCCGGTGCAAAAGCCCTGCTCGCCAATGCCGCAGCGGCTGACGCACGGCGACGGCACCACGGTGTCGGGGTACGGCGGAGTGAAGCTGCTCATGCGCGTATTCTACGCGGCCGCGTGAAGCGGCCCTCAGCGCGCGGCCAGCGCCCGCGCGCAGGCCGTGACCAGCGCCGGGCCGTGATAAATGAAGCCACTGTAAATCTGCACGAGGTCGGCGCCGGCCGCGCGCTTGCCGCGCGCACTGGCCGCGTCGGTGATGCCGCCGACGCCAATCAGCGGAAAATCGGTGCCGACGCGCGCACGCAGCGCCGCCAGCGTGCGGTCCGCCAGCGACCGCAGGGGCGCCCCGGACAGGCCGCCGGTTTCGCTCGCCAGCGCCTCGTTCTCCAGACCGGGCCGCGTGATCGTGGTGTTGGTGGCGATCAGGCCGTCGAGGCGGCACTCGCGCGCCGCCACGGCGATGCCGTCGAGCTGCGCCTCGCCGACATCGGGGGCGATCTTGAGCAGCAGCGGCGTACGCTTGCCATGCTGCTGCGCCAGCGCATCGGCCGCCTCGCGCAGCTTGAGCAGCAACTCGCGCAGCCGCGCCTCGTCCTGCAGATCGCGCAGGTTCTTGGTGTTGGGCGAGGAGATGTTGACGGTGACGTAGCTGGCGGCGCGATAGACCTTGCGCAGGCAGATCAGGTAATCGTCGGCGGCATTCTCGATCGGCGTATCGAAGTTCTTGCCGATATTGATGCCGAGCACGCCACGGAAATCGCTCTCGGCGACGCGTGCCAGCAGATGATCGACGCCCTTGTTGTTGAAGCCGAGGCGGTTGATCAGCGCCTGCTGCTGCGGAAGGCGGAACATCCGCGGCAGCG
>CBINNP010000345.1:0-2326 GCA_966252075.1 uncultured Solimonas sp. | reverse complement strand
CAATCCTCGCTGCAGCAATCTGCCTATGGCTACAGTGAATGTCGATTCAGCCTAGTAGACGTCGCGCCGGTAGCGGTTTTCAGCGATCAGACGCTCGTAGCCGTGTGCGCCCAGCACCTCGCGCAGCACGGCGTCGACGGCCGGCGCCATGCCGGCAAGGCTGCCGCAGACCAGCACGTGGGCGCCGGCAGCCACGTAGTCGCGCAGATCGTCCGCGCAATCGCGCAACAGGTCCTGGACGTAACGATGCGGCCCGCCGTCGCGAGAAAACACCGCGTCCAGGCGCGTGATCTGGCCGGCGCGCAGCGCCGCACTGATCTCATCATGGAAATGGAAGTCGCGCTGCCGCTGGCGCTCGCCGAACACCAGCCAGTTGCGCGTCTGCCCGGCCGCGATGCGCGCGCGCCAATGGGCGCGCAGGCCGGCGATGCCGGTGCCGTTGCCGATCAGCAGCAGCGGTGCGTCCAGCCGTGGGTCGAGGTGAAAGGCGCTGTTGCGGCGGATGCGCAGCGCGATGTCGGACTGCAGCGCCGCCCAGGCGCTCAGGAAGCCCGAGCCCAGGCCGAGCTGGCCGTCGCGGTGCCGCGTCTGCCGGACCAGCAGTTCGAGACAGCCATCGCCGGGCAATGAGGCAATCGAATACTCGCGATGCGGCAGCACGTCCAGCGTCTGCAGCAGCGCCGCCGGCGCAAGGCCGCGCAAGGCGAGGCGCGCGGCGTCTGACGGCAGGCGGCGACGCGACAAGGCCTCGTGCAGCGGCTCACCGTCGACCGCCTGCTGCAGATCCAGGCCCAGCGCCGCGGCAAACGCGGCGACTTCGTCGGGATCGTTGCGCGGACCGATCTCGGCGATATCGCCGGCCTGCCAGTCGGCGTCTGCGGCGTTGCGTGCGATCAGCCCGAGCCGGTAGACCGGCTGGCCCAGACTGCCCGGGTTCAGGCATTCCCGCGCGGCCAGACGCCAGCACTGATAGACCGGCGGCGCCCAGTCCGCCCATTGCGCCGCGGTGTCGCCGCCGAGCAGCGTATGCAACTGCTGTTGCCAATGCCGCAGCGCGCCGTCATCGCTGCCGTCGACCTCGACACGATCGAACAGAGGGCGCGCGCCGCACTGCTGCAGCCAGAGATCCAGCGTGCGGCCGAAGGCGCAATAGTTGCGGTAGCTGCTGTCGCCCAGGGCGAGCAGGCCGTAACGCAGGCCCGCAAGCGCCGCCGGCGCGCGCATCTGCTGCTGCACGAAGCGATAGCAGGCATCGGGTGCATCGCCCTCGCCCGTCGTGCTGGCGACGAACAGCGCCTGCGCCGCCGAGCTCAGCTGTTGCGGCACCAGCGTCGCCAGCGCGAGCAGCTGCACCGGTCTGCCGGCGCCCTGCAGGGCCTCGGCGGTCTGCCGCGCCAGCGCCTCGGCACGGCCGGTCTGGCTGGCATGAATGACGAGGATGGCATCGTCCGCCGCGCTCGCCGGCGCGGCCTGGCGCCGCTGCCGCCATATCGCCAGACAGAAGCCAGCGTACAACAGCACCGTGGCGCCAGCCGCGGCCAGGCGCGCACGGTCGGTCGCCATCGTCACCACGGCCGCTGGCTGCCAGGCCAGCAGTGCGCCCAGACAGGCCAGCAGCGCGAAGGCGGCGAGCAGATTGCCGATATCGCCGCCGCGGCCCCAGGAACGCGAACCCGCCGTCATTGCAGCAGGCGCGCGAAAGCCGGCGAGCTGTGCTCGCGCCAGCACGATGTCGTTGCGTCGCGGTAGAGGAAACGCGCGGCGATGTCCTGCCGCTGCGCGTAGGCCGGGCCGTCGACCGGCCCCAGGACCATCAGCGCGGTCGCCAGCGCATCGGCATCGATGCAGCGACGATGCAGCACCGTCACCGACGCCAGGCCGTGCTCGACCGGCCGACCGCTGCGTGGATCCAGGGTATGCGAGTAGCGGCGCCGGGCGTGCTCGAAGCCCTGGCGATAGTCACCGGAGGTCGCCACCGCCAAGCCGTCGAGCGCAGCGACGAGCGGCTCCGGCAGTTGCATGGCCGCGGCGGCGGGCGGCGCTTCGAGGGCCACCCACCAGGGCTGGCCGTCCGGCTTGCAGCCTTCGCCATACAGTTCACCGCCGATCTCGACCAGAAAATGCCGCCGTCCCTGCTGGCGCAGTTCGTCGGCGATGGTGTCGACCGCGTAGCCCTTGGCGATCGACGACAGATCCAGGCGCAGACCACCGGGCTGTTCAAGCTCCCGCGTCGCGGCGTCGAAGCGCAGTCGCGACCAGCCGGACTGCGCCAGCAGCGCGGCGATTTGGCTGCCTTCCGGCGGCGCCTGGCGCCGCGGGGCCGGCC
>CBINNP010000344.1:0-2472 GCA_966252075.1 uncultured Solimonas sp. | reverse complement strand
CCTCGCTGCAGCAATCTGCCTATGGCTACAGTGAATGTCGATTCAGCCTAGGGCCGGTAGCCGCCTTGCCGCTTCGGGGGCCAGGGCTTGCGCCATCGGACTGTTGGCACCATCGATGACTATGAAGCTTCCCCCGCCAGCCCCTGCCGCACGGCGTACAGCGCGGTCTCCACGTCGTTGCGGGTGCCGATCTTCTCCATGATGCGCTGGCGGTAGGTGCCGACGGTGTTGGGCGACAGGTGCAGTTGCTCGGCGATCTGCGCCACCGTGCGGCCCTGCGACAGCAGCTGGAACACCTGGTATTCGCGCGCCGACAGCGCCTCGTGCGGCGCGCCGACGCGAATCTGCTGCACGGCGCCAGCCAGCGACTCGGCCACCGCGGCGCTGACATAGGGCTTGCCGGCGGCGATCTGGCGCACCGCAGCGGCCAGGGTGTCGGGGGAAGCCGTCTTCGTCAGGTAGCCGGAGGCGCCGAGGCGCAGGCAGCGCACGGCGTGCTGCCGTTCCGGGTAGGTGGATAACATCAGCACCGGCAGCACCGGCCATTCGCGACGGATCTGCTGCAGCACCTCCAGACCGTCGCGGCCCGGCAGCGCGATGTCGAGCAGCAGCACGTCGGCGGCGAGCGTGCGCAGTTGTCGCAGCAGACCGGGGCCGTCGCCGGACTCGCCGACCACCCGCAGATCGGGCTGCGTCGCCAGGACCTTGGCGAGGCCGGCGCGAACCAGTTCGTGATCGTCGCAGAGCACGATGCGGATCATGAAGCCTGCTCCAGGCCCGCAGGCCGCAGCGGCAGCCATACGCGCACCTGGGTGCCGCGCGGCGTCGCCGGACCGATTGCAAAACGGCCGCCGAACTGGCGCGCGCGCTCGCTCATGCCGATCACGCCGTGCGAGCGCGGATTGCGCATCTGCTGCAGGCTGATGCCACGGCCGTCGTCGACCACCCGCATGCGCAGTTCGTCGGCATCGGCGTCGACGCGCACGCGCACCGTGCCGGCGCCGGCATGGCGCGCGATGTTGTTGAGGATTTCCTGGAAGATGCGGAACGCGGCGATCGCCAGGGCACTGTCCGGCTCCGCTACACCGGGCCCGATCTCGATGCGCACGTCGCCGGCCAGGCCGCTGGCATCGAGAAATTCCCGCGCCTGCCAGTCCAGCGCCGCCCACAGCCCCTGATGGTCCAGCACCGACGGCCGCAGGTCGGTGATGATGCGGCCGACTTCGGTGACGGCGCGATCGATCAGCTGCGTCATCTCGCCCGCGCGCTGCTGCGCGGCCACGGCGGCGGATTCGTGCTGCAGCAGGCTCAGTTCGAGCTTCAGGGCCACCAGCGTGCCGCCCAGCTCGTCATGAATCTCGCGCGCGATGCGCGAGCGCTCCTCCTCGCGCACCGTCAGCAGGTGTGCCGACAGCTGGCGCAGGCGTTCGTTGCTGTCGGCCAGCTCCGCGGTGCGCTCCGCGACGCGCTGTTCGAGCTCCTCGTGCGCGCGCCGCAGCGCGTCCTGGGCGCGTCGGCGCTCGCTGATGTCGACGAAGGTAACGACGGCGCCGGCGATGCGGCCTTCCTCGAACACGGGATACGACGAATACTCCGCAGCGAAGCCGGTGCCGTCGCGGCGCCACAGGAAGTCCTGATCGAGCCGGCAGCTGCGGCCCTCGCGGAAGGCGCGATAGATCGGGCAGTCCTCCACCGCATAGTGCGCGCCGTCCGGACGCGAGTGGTGCATCAGCTCATGCATGTTGCGTCCCAGCACCTCGGCCGGCTCGTAGCCGAGCAGCTGGGCGCCGGCGCGATTGATGAACACGCAGCGGCCGTCGAGATCGAGGCCGTAAATGCCGTCGCCGGTCGACTCGATCAGCCGCTCCAGCGGCACCTGCCAGGCACCGCGCCGCGCGAATTCGAGCAGGGACGACATCTTTCTCATGTACTCCAGCTAGCAAGATCAACGCCGGACCGGTTCAGAGGCCAAGCGCCGTCAGGCCAGGATGCAGCGCCGGGCGCGGCGCGCTGCGGTCCCAGTGGAACAGCCGCTGCGCCGCGGCGATCGGCAGGTCGTTGATGCTGGCGTGACGCTCGCGCATCAGGCCCTGTGCGTCGAAGGCCCAGTTCTCGTTGCCGTAGGCGCGGAACCACTGCCCGGCGTCGTCGTGGTACTCGTAGGCGAAGCGCACCGCGATGCGCTCGCCGCCGAACGTCCACAGTTCCTTGATCAGCCGGTACTCGTGCTCGCGCGCCCATTTGCGCTGCAGGAATTCGACGATCCGTTCGCGGCCGGAGAAGATCTCGCTGCGATTGCGCCAGCGACTGTCCTGGGTATACGCCAGCGCGACGCGCGCCGGATCGCGGCCGTTCCACGCATCCTCGGCCATGCGGACCTTCTGTGCGGCGGTTTCGGCGGTGAACGGCGGCAGCGGTGGTCGGCTCATGGCGATACCCCAGGGTGGCTCAGTACTGCTTGTACGGCAGGAA
>CBINNP010000343.1:0-2496 GCA_966252075.1 uncultured Solimonas sp. | reverse complement strand
CGGTGTCCTCGATGTGCGCGGCCAGCATCAGGACCCTGGTCTCTCGGCGCCGCTGCGGCAGGCGCTGGACCGCTGCCTGGAGCGCGGCGACCCGGCGCTGCTGGTCATCAACCGCCGCGGCTACGCGCCGATGCTGCTCTGCCACAGCTGCGGCTGGCGCGCCGCCTGCACCCACTGCGATGCGCGGCTGACCCTGCACCGCGGCCGCAACCGCCTGATCTGCCACCACTGCGGCGCGCAGCAGCCGGCGCCGCGCGAATGCCCGTCCTGCGGTGCCGCCGAGCTGATGCCGCTGGGCCAGGGCACCGAGCGCATCGAGCAGGCGCTGGCCAACCGCTATCCGCGCCAGCGCGTCGAGCGCATCGATTCGGACCGCATCCAGAAGCGCAGCGAGCTGCAAACGCTGCTGGCCGACATCCGCGCCCGCAGGATCGACGTGCTGGTCGGCACGCAGATCCTCGCCAAGGGCCACGACTTCCCGAATCTGGCGATGGTCGGCATCGTCTCCGCCGATCAGGCGCTGTACGGCGCCGACTTCCGCGCCATCGAACGCATGGGCCAGCTGGTCACCCAGGTCGCCGGCCGCGCCGGCCGCAGCGGCGGCGCCGGCGAAGTCTGGCTGCAGACCCACGAGCCGGACCACCCGCTGCTGCAGACCTTGGTCCGCGACGGCTATCGCGCACTGACGGACGCCCTGCTGGCCGAACGCGAGATGGCGCTGCTGCCGCCGTACACGCATCTGGCGCTGCTGCGCGCCGAGTCGCAGCAGCCGGCGCTGGCCATGCGCTTCCTGGTCGCCGCCCGACAGCTCTACCAGCCCTTCATGCAGGTGGAGGCGATGGAGCCGATCCCCTCCGGCATGGAACGCCGCGCCGGCTACAGCCGCGCGCAGCTGCTGCTGCAGGCCAAAAGCCGCGCCGCGCTGCAGCAGGCGCTGGCCGCCACCGTGCCACGCCTCGGCGAATTGCCCGAGGCGCGCGGGCTGAGGTGGTCGATGGATGTCGATCCGGCGGATCTGTTCTGACGGCTGAGGCGCAAACATCGGGCATCGCCTCGCAAACCCGGCCATTTTCCCGCCAGCCCGCCAAGCAGCTAGAATTGCGCCCCCTTAACCCGTCCCGCTCTCATTCGGAGTCCGTGCTCATGAAGAAGCCCGTCAAGGTCGCCATCACTGGCGCCGCCGGCCAGATTGCCTACTCGCTGATCTTCCGCGTCGCCAGCGGCTCGATGCTCGGCCCGGACCAGCCGGTGATCCTGCAGCTGCTCGAAGTGCCGGTGCCGGAAGTTCAGGAGAAGCTCAAGGGCACGATCATGGAAGTCGATGACTGCGCGTTCCCGCTGGTCGCCGGCATTGAGGCCCATGGCGACGCGATGGAAGCCTTCGACGGTACCGACTACGCGCTGTTCGTCGGCGCCCGTCCGCGCGGCCCGGGCATGGAGCGCAAGGACCTGCTGACCGCCAACGGCGGCATCTTCGGCCCGCAGGGCAAGGCGCTCGCCGCCAAGGCCAGCAAGGACGTGCGCGCGCTGGTGGTCGGCAATCCGGCCAACACCAATGCGCTGATCGCCGCCTCGGCCGCGGTCAAGGGTGGCCTGGACCCGAAGCAGATCCACGCCATGGTGCGTCTGGACCACAACCGCGCGCTGTCGCAGCTGTCGGCCAAGACCGGCACGCACTTCAATGACATCGAGAAGATGATCATCTGGGGCAACCACAGCTCGACGCAGTACCCGGACATCAGCCACTGCACGGTGGCCGGCAAGCCGGCCAGGAGCCTGGTCGACCAGGCCTGGGTCGAGAAGGACTTCATCCCGACCGTGCAGCAGCGCGGCGCCGCCATCATCAAGGCGCGCGGCCTGTCGTCGGCCGCTTCGGCCGCCTCGGCCGCCGTCGATCACATGCGCGACTGGGCGCTGGGCAGCAACGGCAAGTGGGTCAGCATGGGCGTGCCCAGCGACGGCAGCTACGGCATCAAGCCGGGCGTCGTGTTCGGCTACCCCTGCATCTGCAAGAACGGCCAGTACGAGATCGTGCAGGGCCTGTCGGTCGACGAGTTCTCGCAGTCGCGCATCAACGCGACCGAGCAGGAACTGCGCGAAGAGCGCGCCGCGATCGAAGAGCTGCTGAAGTAAGCCGTCCGTGTATCGAAAAGGCCGCCTCCGGGCGGCCTTTTCTTTTACTGCACCTGCTGCGCGCCCTTGCGCAGCCAGCCGTCCGGATGGCGGCCGCGCGGATCGTGATGCGTCCAGTGCACGACGCCGCCCTTGTTGTTCCACACGTATTCGCCGTGAAAGCTGACGAGATCGCCGCGGCGCAGCGGCTCCAGCCGTGGCGCCAGATCGATGTTGTGGGCGATCAGCAGCGTGCGGCCGGATTCCAGCTCCAGGATGAACCGCTGGTGACGGCTGCCGTCGTTGTCATCCGGCAGGACCTTGATGACGGTGCCGCTGCCGCTGACCTGGACGTCCTGCGCCTGACGGTCGATCGCCGCTTCC
>CBINNP010000342.1:0-2522 GCA_966252075.1 uncultured Solimonas sp. | reverse complement strand
AGCTGCGTGCGGTACACCACGGTCGGCGTCGCCAGACTCGCCGCCAGTTGGCCCGCCTCGCGCACCGGCTGCTGTTGCGCGGCGGCCAGCACCGGCACGGCGCCAAGCCACACCAGCAGTGCCTGTCCCAGGGCCAGCAGCATCAGGCGTTGCGCCAGCGGTCGGGTGCGCATCGCCCAGACCGCGCCCAAGCCCAGCAGCGCCAGCAGGGCGATGGCGGCATAACTCCAGCCGAACTGCTGCAGGGCCAGCTCGACGATGCCGCGATCGTAGGCGCGCTTCGGTAATGGCAGCAGCGGTGCCAGCAGCGGCAATGCTGCGAGCAGCGCGATCAGCACGCTGCCCGGCAGCAGCAGCCAGGCGCTGCGCAGCCGCGCGTGCTCACGGCCGAACAGCACGAACAGGGGCGTGCAGGCGTAGAGGATGTAATGCGGCAGCTTGGTCGATGCCAGCGAGAACACCAGGAATGCGGGCAGCGCCCAGGCCAGCGCGAAGCCGAGCAGCGGGTCATCGCGCCACTGCCGCGCGCGGCGGGCGACCACCGGCAGCAGCGCGCTGAACGGCAGCAGCACCAGCGGCAACCACAGCAGGTAGTAGGCGGGGCCGCCGCCGTGGCTCTCGGCCGGTTCGCGGTAGCGGCCGAGGTTGTGCTGCAGCAGGAACTGCCAGACGAAGTCGAGCTTGCCGGCAAGCGCCAGCGGCAGCAGCCACAGACCGAGCACGCCGAGCAGGATCAGCCAGCCGTAGCCATCCAGCAGGGCGCGCCGCGCATCGCGCCAGCGACCATAGCGGGCGCAGAACGCGATTCCGGCGAGCAGCGGCAGGATCGCCGCGACCGGGCCCTTGACCAGCATGCCAAGGCCGATCCACAGATAGGCGCGTCGTAGAGCGGCAAGCTGACGCACGGACAGCCAGCGCCACAGCTCGAAAAAGCTCAGCGCCAGAAACAGATTCAGCAGCGCGTCCGCGGTCGCCGCGTGGGCGATCACGCCGACCATCAGCGAGCCCGCCAGCGCTGCCGCGGCAAAGTGACCGGCGGCCGCATCGCCCGTCTGCTCGCGGACGAAGCGCAGCGTCGCCCAGCACCACAGGCCGGCGGCGAGCATCGACGGCAGGCGGAAGGCCAGCTCGACCGGACCGAGCACACGCACGGCCAGCGCCTGCAGCCAGTAGCTGAGCATGGGCTTGTCGTAGCGCGGCAGGCCGTCGAGCTGCGTCGTCAGCCAGTCGCCGCCGCGCAGCATCTCCAGCGTGGCTTGCGCAAAGGCGCCTTCGTCCAGATCGAACAAGGGCGTGTGCCAGCTGCCGGCGACGAAGCACAGCGCGCACAGCAAAGGCAGCAAGGCACGCGACATCAGGTTTTCAGGCATGGCGTTGCTGTGCGCCCGCGCCCGGCGGCTCCTGCCAGCCCTGGTCACTGGCGATCGGTGCCAGGCCCGCCTGCAGCCGCGCGCCGCCCTGGTGGTAGAGGCGGGCCAGCAGCTCGGCCAGCACGCCGGTGGTGAGGAACTGCATCGCGAACATGCACAGCAGCACGGCGACGAACAGCAGCGGCCGGCTACCGATATCGGCGCCGAGCACGAACTTGAGCCAGGCCAGGCGCAGCATCAGCGCGCCGCCGGCGACGCCGAAGAACAGGCCGATGGCGCCGAAGAAATGTCCGGGCCGGGCCTGGAAGCGCAGGAAGAAGAAGGCGGTCAGCAGGTCCAGCAGCACGCGCACGGTGCGCGAAAGGCCGTACTTGGACTGGCCGAAGCGGCGCGGCTGATGGCGCACGTCGGTCTCGCCGATCCGCGACGGCGCCGTCACCATCGCCGCCCACACCGGGATGAAGCGATGCATCTCGCCGTACAGGCGCACCTGCTTGATCATCGCCGCGCGGTAGATCTTCAGGCTGCAGCCGTAGTCGCGGATGCGCACGCCGGTGACGCGGGCGATCAGCGCATTGGCGAGCCGCGACGGCAGCCGCCGGCTGTAGCGATGGTCCTGGCGCTGCGCACGACGGCCGACCAGCAGGTCCAGATCGCGCAGCAACAGTTCGTCGATCATGCGCGGGATGTCGGCCGGATCGTTCTGCAGATCGCCGTCGAGCGTTGCGATCAGGCGTCCGCGCGCGGCGTCGATGCCGGCCTGCATCGCTGCCGTCTGACCGCTGTTGCGTGGCAGCCGCAGCACTCGCAGGTGGCCTCCGTAGTGCTGAGCGGCCTTGCACAGCTGCAGGTGCGTGGCGTCGGTGGAGCCGTCGTCGACGACGATGAACTCGCAGCGTGCGGGATAGTTCGCCAGCGCCTCGTGCAGGCGCACGAGCAGCGGCGCAACATTGTCCTGCTCGTTGTACAGCGGAATGACCACGGACAGCGTGTCGACTGCGCTCGGCATGGGACGCTCGTGGAAGAAGTCGCGGCACGGTAGTGCGGCGAATTTGAAAGCGCATTGCGGATTCGTGGCGCGGTGATGACGAAGCGTGCTAGGGCCTGTTAACGCGATGGCCGCCGCTGTGATGCCACCCGTTTTGCGGCCAG
>CBINNP010000341.1:0-2552 GCA_966252075.1 uncultured Solimonas sp. | reverse complement strand
CAGCCGGGCACGTTCGCGTAGAGGCTGCCCAGCGAGCTGTAGATCGAGCCGTCGAGCGCGCGCGGATCGAGCTTCTCGGCGGCGAGCAGATCGGCGCGCGCCTGCTTGACCTGGCCGAGCGCGCCGAGGCCGCCGCCGAACTTGGCGGCGCTCGACAGCACGATCGCATGCCAGACCAGCGCTTCGGCGCGCTGCGGATACCGCTGCAGCAGCACGTCCGCCTGCGCGATCAGCGGCTTGAAGGCGGCGTCCTGCTGCGCCGCCGGCGTCTGGTAATAGGCCTGCGCCCAGCCGTGCTGCAGGCCGGCCAGATCGTCGTCGAGGCCGGCAGCCCAGGCCGGCGCGCTCAGCAGGCACAGCATCGCCAGCAGCGGCTTGAATCGGATGGTCTTCATCATTCGCGATCTCCAGAGGGGGCGGACAGTGAACCGGCTGCGCCCGTTGCCAGCTCGCGCATGCGGCGTGTCTGCGCGCGCAGCGCCAGATCGACGAGCCGCGGCCACCAGGCGTTGATGCGGACGAAAATCCGCTCGGCGAAGCCGAAGTAGACCTCGCTGCGCTCGCGCTCGATCGCCGTGACGATGCGCGCGGCGACCTGTCGCGGCTCGTCCTGGGCCATCTTCAGCTCGCGCGCCAGCCGCTCCGGGGCGCCGGCGTTGAGGTCGGTGCGTGTGTAGCGCGGCGCGACGTAGGTGATGCCGACGCCGCTGCCGTCCAGCTCGCGGCGCAGCGCTTCGGCGAGACCGCGCAGCGCGAACTTGCTGGCGGAGTAGCTGGCGTACAGCGGAAAGCCCAGCGATCCGAAGATCGAGCCGACGAAGACGATGCGGCCGCTGCCGCGCTGGCGCATCGCCGGCAGCAGTGCACGGCTGAGCAGGCTGGGCGCGATCACATTGGTTTGCCACAGTAGCGTGATCGCCTGCGCCGACATCGTCTCCAGCGCGCCGAAGCCCAGCCGCCCGGCGCAGTGGATGAGCAGGTCCGGCACGCCGATTTCGAGCGCCGCGCGGGCGAGGCGGTCGAGATCTTCGCCGTACTGCAGGTCGGCCGGCAGTATCCGCGCATCGGCGCCGCGCGCCTGCAGGGCGTCGACCAGCGTCGCCAGCTTGTGCGGATCGCGGCCGCTCAGCAGCAGCCGCGCGCCGCGGTCAGCGAGTTCGCACGCGATCGCCCGGCCGATGCCGCCGCTGGCACCGGTCAGCAGGACCAGACGGCCTTGCAGGTTCATGCCGCGCTCCGCGGTTCTATCGAGCGGAACACGGCACCGTAAAGGTGGAAGAACATCCGCGCCGCGTGCAGCACGGCGTCGCGATCGGCGTCGCGGTCGAGGCGGCCGACCAGTGTGCGGAAGAAGTCGACATGCTCGACGTCGACCGCGCCATGCGAGGACAGGTAGCGGAACGCCTGCTTCGGCAGTCGTAGCGAATGCTGCAGCGTCTGCGCCGCCAGGCTGGCCAGCTCGGTGCTGGTGGTCTCCAGCACGAAGACCATGCCGAAGAACGCCAGCGGATTGCCGCGCTGGATGCTGTCGTAGGCGTAAGCCACCATCAGCTCGGTGGCGGCGTTGGGCCGGCCCTGCCGGACCGCCTGCGCGTCGCCGCCGGCGACGCGGATGTCGTCGAGGATCCACTCCTGATGGCCGATCTCCTCGTCGATGTAGTGGGCGATGGCCTCGCGCAACCATTCGTAGTCGCCACCCAGGCGTGCGCCGCAGGCCATCAGCAGCGGCACCGTATGGCGCACGTGGTGGTAGGCCTGGGTGAGAAATGCCAGGTAGTCGTCGCGGTCGACCTCGCCGGCGATTGCGGCGCGGATCAGCGGCGCGGCGTACAGCTGCGCGCGGTCGGTGGCGGTTTGCTGCTGCAGGCGCAGATAAAAGTCCGGCTGCGCGCCGGCGGCGTTGTCATTCACGTCGAAGTCTCCAGGTACAGGGAATCGAGGGCGGCGCCGTAGCGCGCGGCCACCGCCTGGCGGCGGACGCGACCGTTGGCGGTGAGCAGGCCGGCGTCGGCGCTGAAGCCGTCGGCGAGCAGCCAGCGGCGGATCTGCGCGTAGTCCGGCAGCGCGGCATTGGCGCCGGCCACTGCTGCAGCCGCGGCGGCATTGGGGTCGACACCGGGCAGCGCGCGCGGCGCCAGCACGGCGACGTTCCACGGCCGGCCCTCGCCGAACACGGCGGCGTGCGCGATCGCCGGGTGCTGCGTCAGCTCGCGCTCGACCCATTCCGGCGCGACATTGCGGCCGAACGCGGTGATGAACAGGCTCTTCTTGCGGCCGTCGAGATAGAGCCGGCCGTCGGCGTCCAGGCGGCCGAGATCGCCGGTCGCCAGCCAGTCGCCAGCGCCGCGGCTGGCTTCACCGACATAGCCGAGGAAGCCGCTGCCACGGACGCAGATCTCGCCGTCGGCGGCGATACGCAGCTGCAGGTGCGGCAGCAGGCGGCCGACGCTGCCCGGATGGTTGTCGCCCGGGCGGTTCAGCGCAACCACGGACGCCGATGCGGAAAGGCCATAGCCCTCATGCACGGGCAGGCCGAGTGCCCGCGCGCGGTG
>CBINNP010000340.1:0-2622 GCA_966252075.1 uncultured Solimonas sp. | reverse complement strand
CCCGGCTATCTGGCGCAGCGCGGTACGCCGGCTGACGCCGAGGCGCTGGCGCGCCACGAATGGCTGCTGCTGACGCCGCTCGGCGAGCCGCAGTTTCTCGATCTGACGGGCCCACAAGAGCAGGTCGTGCGCATTCGCCTCGATGGCCGCGTTGCCGGCAACAGCGCCGAGGCGCTGGTCGAGCTGGCGCGCGCCGGACTCGGCATCTGCCGCACGATCATGAGCCGCGAACTGGCGGCCGATCTTGCCGCCGGCCGCCTGCAGCGGCTGTTGCCGGACTGGCGGCTGCCCGCCCTGACCGTCTACGCGATGACGCCGCGCCGCGATGCCCAGCCGGCCAAGGTGTTGCGCGCGATCGAAGCCTTGCAGGCATCGCTGCGGGCCGCCTGAGCCGGCCCGGCCCGGGCAATGACTAGCTCACTATCGATCGGCAAAATCCGTAAGATGCACCGGCACTTCCGGCGCATACCAAGTGGTCAACGAGCCGCAGTCGCCGGCATCCGCAGCAACACTCGAATCCAAACGGGAGAGATTCATGTCACTCAAGCATCTGGTCCTCATCGCCATCTCGCTGGTCGCCACCGGCTTCGCCTGGATGTACGGCTTCCAGTGGATGCAGAGCGGCGGCAACATCCTCAATCTGCCGTCGTTCTTCATCGAGCCGCTCAAGCTCGGCGGCGCCGCGGCCTTCCTGACGGTCGACATCCTCGCCGCCTGGTTCGCCTACATGATCTGGGTGGTCGGCGACGCGCAGCGCATCGGTCTGGGCGCCAAGGCCGGCTGGGGCTTCCTGGCGCTGTCGTTCATCGGCACCTGCTTCGCGTTCCCGATCTATCTGGTCGTGCGCGAGCGCCATCTCGACAAGCAGGGCAAGGTGGGCTGAGCGATGCTTGATTACCAGGTCGAACCGCTGTTCTCGTACCGTGTCGGCGTCACCCCGCCGACGGTGGTCGGTCCCGTGCCGGGCGGCATCCGCGTCGACTTCGGCTTCAGCGGCGGCACGGTCTTTGGCCCCAAGCTCAACGGCAAAGTGCTGCCGGGCGGAGGCGACTTCGCGCTGATCCGCGACGACGGCGTGCTGATCGTCGACGTGCGCGGCCTGTTGCAGAGCGACGATGGCGCGGTGATCGAGGCCGCCTACACCGGCGTGCTCGATCTGGGGCCGGACGGCCACGGCAACTTCCTCAAGGGCGTGATGCCGCCGGCGCTGAACATCCGCGCCGCGCCGCGGTTTCGCACCGCGCACCCGGCGTACCAGTGGCTCAACCGCCTGCAGTGCTTCTCGGTCGGTACCGCCGATCTGGGCAAGCTCGAAGTGCTCTACGAGGTCTACGCGCTGCGTTGACCGGAACCGCGAAAAAGGCCGCCGGAAGGCGGCCTTTTTTGTGCCTGCGCGGCCCTCAGTTGGGGCGGCGGATGATCTTCGGATCGATCAGCACGCTGTCGCCCGTCTTCATGTTGCGGATCTTCAGGTCGACATCGTACGAGCCGGGCAGCAGTGCCGGCAGCACGAGTGCGCTGAGGAAAGGGCCGCCCGGCAGGCCCAGGGTCAGCGGCAGGCTGGCGCCTTCGCCCTTGGTCTTGAGGAACAGCTCGAACACCCAGCCGCTGATGTCGTCGCCGCTGCCGGCGGGTACCAGCTCATAGACGATCAGGTCCAGCGCCCGGGCGTCGGAGACGATGGCATCCGGGTCCGGGCAAATGCCCAGGCTCTTGATCGGGACGTTGGTTGAGATGATGGCCATTGGTGCGGCTCCTGGTCGATTCGCTTGGAAGGGGCTGCGGACAGCCCTCCGTGGCACGGTCCAGACCGTGGCGCTTCAGGAATCGCAGCAGGCGCTGCTGTGGCAATCCGCAGGTATCCAGCCTAGGGGTCAAGCCGGCCGCCGTCTGTGAGCCAGCCCTCAGTACGTCCCAACGCTGCTGCGCCAGGTCCGCGCTGGCGGGCGCCTGTCGCCGCAGGGCATCCATCCACACCGCCCAGTCCGCGTCCGGCTTTTCATCCGCTGCCAGTTCGAGGCGCAGCAACTGGTGGTCGACTCGCACTTCCAGATCGGCGACGGCGGCCGGCTTGAACGCCCGTGCTGAATCTGCCCGCGCGGCGAGCGTCCGCGCCGCCTGTGCGGGCTCGCCCAGCTGCAGCTGCAGTTCGGCAAGCTGGTTGACTGCGCGCAACTGCTGCCGCAGCCAGAGGGTCTGGCCGGGATCGGACTGCTGGATGGCGTCCGCCTGCTCCAGCGAGAGCCGCGCTTCCTGCAGGGCTTGCGGCCATTGCTGTCGCAGCTCGTAGCCGAGCGCGCGCCACTCGTGGGCCTGCTGCAGCGCCGCGCGCCAGTCGAGATTGGCCGGATCGTGGGCCACCAGCGCCGTGGCCAGCTGTAGCGCCTCGTCGCTGCGCGCCGCGTAGCCCTGCAGATCGCCGCTGCGCGTCTGCAACGACAACAGCAGCAGCAAGGGTTGCAGATACTGGTAGCGCAGGGTCTGATCTTTCGGCTGCTGCAGCATCAGCGAGCGCAGCACCGCACCCTGTTCGAGCAGCAGCGCCTGCGCCGCGACATGCTGGCCGCGCTGCTCCTGCACCGCAGCCAGCCAGGACAGCGAGGTCGCGTAGTCGGTCTGGTA
>CBINNP010000339.1:0-2630 GCA_966252075.1 uncultured Solimonas sp. | reverse complement strand
AAGGCAACATCGGCCTGATGAAGGCGGTCAAGCGCTTCGACCCGGACGTCGGCGTCCGCCTGATCAGCTTCGCCGTGCACTGGATCAAGGCCGAAATCCACGAGTACATCCTGAAGAACTGGCGCATCGTCAAGATCGCCACGACCAAGGCGCAGCGCAAGCTGTTCTTCAACTTGCGCTCGTCGAAGCGCTCCCTGGGCTGGCTCAACCGCGCCGAAGCGGAGGCGATCGCCGCCGATCTCAAGGTCAAGCCGGAAGAAGTCTTCCAGATGGAAGCGCGCCTGTCCGGGCACGACATGTCCTTCTCGATGGGCGCCTCGGACGACGAGGAATCCAGCTACACGCCGGAGGACTGGCTGGCCTCGGAGCAGGACGACATCGGCGCAATGGAAGAAGCCGAGTGGCAGGATGACCGTGAAACGCGCATGCAGCGTGCGCTGGCGGTGCTCGATCCGCGCTCGCGCGACATCCTGCAGCGCCGCTGGCTGAACGAGGACAGCAAGACGGGCCTGCAGGAACTGGCCGACGAATACGGTGTGTCGGCGGAGCGCATCCGCCAGATCGAGGCGGCGGCGATGAAGAAGCTGCGCAAGGTCATCGAAGCACCGGAAGAAGACGCCGTACCCGCCTGATCGGCCGCTGGCCGCCTTGCAGTACCAGAACGCCCGGCTCCGCCGGGCGTTTTCGTTGCTGCGCGGCGCGCGCCTTGTGCGGCAAAGCTGGCGATAATCGCGGCCTTGCCCGCACCAGAATCGCGCCTTCATGTCCTCGGCCCTCTTGCACTGGCTGCACAGCTTCCGCCCGGCGCCGAGCAGCGCCGGCGCCCGCGAGCGCTTGCGCGCCTGCTGCGGCGCCTTGTTCGGCATCGCCCTGACCGGGGCCCTCAGCCATGCCCTGCTCGGCGACACCCGCGCGACGCTGTGGCTGATCGCGCCGATGGGCGCCTCGGCAGTGCTGGCCTTCGCGGTACCGGCCAGTCCGCTGGCGCAGCCCTGGTCGATCGTCGGCGGCAATGTGCTGGCCGCGGTGATCGGCGTCAGCTGCGCCAAGCTGATCCCCCTGCCCGTCGTGGCGGCCGCGCTTGGCGTCAGCCTAGCGATCGCCGCCGGCTTCGCGCTGCGCTGCCTGCACCCGCCGAGCGGCGCGGTGGCGCTGACCGCGGTGCTGGGCGGGCCGGCGATCCAGGCCGCTGGCTACGAGCTGGTATGGGCGCCGGTGGCGATCAACTCGCTGCTGCTGGCCAGCGCTGCGCTGGTCTACAACAACGCCACCGGCCGCCGCTATCCGCATGCGCAGAAGATCGAGCGCCGCAACGAGCACGGCACCCTCGATCTGCCGCCGACCGCGCGCCTGGGCTTCAGCGAGCAGGATCTCGACGCGGTGCTGCAGCGCTACAACCAGGTGCTCGACGTCAGCCGCGACGATCTCGAGGACCTCATCACGCAGACCGAGATGCAGGCCTACAGCCGCCGTCTCGGCGACATCCGCTGCGGCGCGATCATGTCGCGCGACGTCGTCAGCGCGGTGTTCGGGACCGAACTCGAAGAAGCCTGGCAGCTGATGCGGCGCCATCAGATCAAGGCCTTGCCGGTGCTCGACCGCGCCCGCCGCGTCATCGGCATCGTCACCCAGGCGGATTTTCTGCGCAGCGCCGATCTGGAGCGCTACGACAGCATCGCCGCCACCCTGCGCAGGTTCCTGCAACGCACGCCGAGCACGCATACCGACAAGCCGGAAGTGGTCGGCGTGATCATGACGCCGAAAGTGCAAAGCGTGCATGTCGACACGCCGATCGTGGATCTGGTGCCGCTGATGGCGGACTCGGGGCTGCATCACATCCCGGTGGTCGACGACGAGCGCCGGCTCGCCGGCATGGTCACGCAGTCCGATCTGGTCGCGGCGCTGTATGCGCGCGGCGCACAGCGCCAGGCCGCCTAGGCTGCCTGCTTCTCGATCGCGCGCAGCAGTGTGTGCAGCGCGTGGTTGACCGGTGTGGCGATGCCATGCCGCTGGGCGCGGCGCACGATCAGGCCGTTGAGGTGATCGATCTCGCTGGGTTTGCCGCGCGCCAGATCCTGCGCGGTCGACGAGTACTGCTCGGCCATCGTCTCGGCGATGCGCTCGGCGGTCGCCAGAATGTCCGGCGCCACCGCGACGCCTTCGGCGGCCGCCACCTGCAGGCATTCGTTGACCACATCGCGCATCAGCTGCGGCATGCCGGCGTTGGCAACCAGGCGGCCGTACGGCTGCTGCAGGATCGCCGACAGCGCGTTGTAGGCGCAGTTGATGATCAGCTTGCCCCACAGCGCCTCGCGCGCCGACGCGCTCAGCGTGACCGGCACGCCGGCCTGCTCGAAAGCCTGCGCCGTCGCCGCCAGCCGCGCGGCGGCGGCGGTGCCGGCCAGTGACTCGATCAGCAGCTCACCGCGACCGTGATGCAGGACATGGCCGGGCGCCGCCATTTCAACGGCGACGTAGACCACCGTCGCCGCCACCGCCTGCGGAATGACCGCGCGCAGGCGCTCGGCGTTGTCGATGCCGTTCTGCAAGCTCAGCACCAGGGCGTCGGCCGGCAGATGCGGCGCCATCAGCCGCCCGGCGGCTTCGGTGTCGCCGGACTTGACGGCGAA
>CBINNP010000338.1:0-2664 GCA_966252075.1 uncultured Solimonas sp. | reverse complement strand
GCGATGCGGGTTGCGTGTTTCGCCTCCACTTCAAGCGCAAAAGCCGAGAACCGCCAGCGGTGCGGCCAGCACCGCAAGCATCGCCAGCTTGACCTCGCGCACCTCGATCTTCTTGCCGACGTACTCCGGGGTACGGCCGACCATCAGGCCGGCAATGAAGATCGCAATCAGCACATACAGCATCATGCCGTAGAAGCCGGCACCGACGCCGCCAATGACCACCTCGCCGAGCATCATGTTGAGAATCGGCACCGCGCCGCCGAGCGCAGTAAAGCTGTCGTGCATCGCATTGACCGCGCCGCAGGACGCGGCCGTGGTGATCACCGCGAACAGCGCCGAGCCCGCGATGCCGAAGCGCGTCTCCTTGCCCTCGAGATTGCCGGCGGGCTGCACGCCGTCGAGGCCGCTGAACGCGTTCGGTGCGGCGCTCTCCGCCCAGTAAGCCAGCGCGACGCCGGCGATGAACAGCAGCAGCATCGCGCCGAGAATCGCATGGCCCTGCCAGCGATTGCCGACCGCGCGGCCGAACACGTCGGTCAGCGCCGCGCCGATCGCGAAAATCGCCAGCATCTGCAACAGATTGCTCAGGGCCGTCGGGTTCTCGAACGGATGCGAAGAATTGGCGTTGAGGAAACCGCCGCCATTGGTGCCGAGCATCTTGATCGCCTCCTGCGAAGCGATCGGCCCCTGCGCGATCACCTGCGTCGCGCCTTCCAGCGTCGTCGCTTCGGTATAGGCGGAAAAGTTCTGCGGCACTCCCTGCCCGATCAGGATCAACGCGAAGACAAGACAGGCCGGCAGCAGCAGATACAGCGTCGCACGCGTGATGTCGATCCAGAAATTGCCGAGACCTTGCGTGTCCGGCCGCGCGAAACCACGGATCAGGGCGAGCGCCAGCGCGATGCCGGTGGCCGCCGACAGGAAGTTCTGCACGGCCAGGCCGAGCATCTGCACGCCGTAGCTCATCGTCGTCTCGCCGCCGTAGGCCTGCCAGTTGGTGTTGGTGACGAAGCTGACGGCCGTATTGAACGCAAGGTCCGCCGGCAGATTTGGCAGCTGCTGCGGATTCAGCGGCAGCCAGGCCTGCGTGCGCAACAGCGCATACAGCAGGACAAAGCCGAGCAGATTGAACAAGAGCATGGCCAGCCCATACTGGCGCCAGTTCTGCTCCTGGCTCGCGTCGATGCCGGCGAGCCGGTAGCAGCCGCGCTCCAGCGGAGCCAGCAGCGGGCTCAAGCACACTCGCTCACCCGCGAACAAGCGGTACAGGTAGCCGCCGAGCGGTCGCACCGTCGCCAGCAGCAATACGCAGTAGAGAAGGATTTGCAGCCAGCCGTTTGCGTTCATCTCAGAATCGCTCCGGCCGCATCAGGACATAGACGAGATAGACCAGCAGCAGCAATGCCGCAGCGGCGCCGAGGATCAGGTCGACCATGGCGGCGGCCCTCAGAGAACGCTGCAAAGCCGCAGGTAGGCGAACATCAGCGCAAAGCCGCCGACACCCAGCCCCAGGAAAATCACGTCATTCATCGCCAGACTCCCGACTGCCGGCCCGATGCGGCCCCGGCATTACAGTCCACGGCGGCATAGGGATTCGAGACGGCGAGAGCGCCGACGATATATAGAACGCATATACGCTCTACACCCGCCCGCCTCTCCGGAGTATCAAACCCATGATTTACAGCCTCGGGCCTCGCAAGCCGCAGATCGACGACAGCTGCTGGGTCGCGCCCAATGCCACCGTGATCGGCTCGGTGCAGTTGCAGGCGCAGGCCAATGTCTGGTTCAACGTGGTGATCCGCGGCGACAACGACGACATCATCATCGGCGCCGACAGCAACATCCAGGAAGCTGCGGTGCTGCACACCGATGCCGGCATCAAGCTGCGGCTCGGCCGCGGCGTGACCGTCGGCCATCTGGCGATGCTGCATGGCTGCGAGGTCGGCGACTACTCGCTGATCGGCATCGGCGCCGTCGTGCTCAACCGCGCCAGGATCGGCAGGCATTGCATCGTCGGTGCCGGCGCCCTGGTTACCGAGGGCAAGGAGTTCCCGGACTACTCGATGATCATGGGTTCACCGGCCAGGCTGGTGCGCCAGCTCTCGCCGGAGGAAGTCGAGCGGCTGCGCGGCTCGGCCACGCACTACGTGAAGAACGCGCAGCGGTTCCGCGAACAGTTGCAAGCTCTGTAGCGTTGCCGCCCTCGTCCGTCCCTGCCGACACCTGCCCCCGGGAGCGGGAGCAGAGATCCGGGCTTGCCTCTCCCGCTGGCGGGAGAGGTCGGCGCGTCAGCGCCGGGTGAGGGCCACGGCGACCACAATAAAAAAGGCCGCGCGGATCGCTCCGCGCGGCCTGCTTCGCAACCGATCCCGCTCAGTCCATTGCCTCGTACAGCGGCAGCGTCAGGAACTCGGGGAAGTTCTCGGACAGCGACATCTCCTCGAAGATCTTGGCGGCCTGGTCATAGGTAGCGGTCGCTTCGCCGTTGGCGGTGACCGCGGCCTTCACCTTGGCCAGCTCTTCCGGAATGATCGCGCGGACCAGCGCGGCGTCGACCTTGCGGCCATCGTCGAGCTTGCCCTTGGGGCTGACCACCCACTGCCAGATCTGGCTGCGGCTGATCTCGGCGGTGGCGGCGTCTTCCATCAGGTTGTGGATCGGCAC
>CBINNP010000337.1:0-2707 GCA_966252075.1 uncultured Solimonas sp. | reverse complement strand
CGAGCCGGCGCAGCGTTACTGTCCGGCCGGTGTCTACGAAGTGATTGGCGAGGGCGACGCCAAGCGCTTCCAGATCAATGCGCAGAACTGTGTTCACTGCAAGACCTGCGACATCAAGGATCCAGCACAGAACATCAATTGGGTGGCGCCGGAAGGCAGCGGCGGCCCGAACTACGCCAACATGTGAGGGATCGCCGGCACGCGTCTGTGCGCCGGCACCGCTCGAATTATTTGTCGGTAGATTGAGCTAGGAAAATCAAATGAAAGCCTTAGTCAGCGTCAAACGCGTGGTCGACTACAACGTGCGGATTCAGGTGAAGCCGGATGGCTCCGGCGTGGTCACGGAGGGCGTCAAGCATTCGATGAACCCGTTCGACGAAATCGCGATGGAAGAAGCGGTGCGCCTGAAGGAAAAGGGCAAGATCACCGAAATCGTCGCGGTGTCGATCGGCAGCGAGAAGAACGAAGAGACGCTGCGCACCGCGCTCGCCTTCGGCGCCGATCGCGCGATCCTGATCAAGGAAGCCGGTGAAGTGCAGCCGCTGACCGCCGCCAAGGCGTTCGCCGCCGTGCTGAAGAAGGAAGACGCCAAGCTGTTCCTGGCCGGCAAGCAGGCCATCGACGACGATTCCAACCAGACCGGCCAGCTGGTCGCCGGCCTGCTCGACATCGCCCAGGCGACGTTTGCCTCGAAGATCGAGATCGACGGCGACAAGGCCGTCGTGACGCGTGAAGTCGACGCCGGCCTGGAAACGCTGGAAGTGGACCTGCCGGCGGTCGTGACGACCGATCTGCGCCTCAACGAGCCGCGCTATCTGAAGCTGCCGGACATCATGAAGGCCAAGAAGAAGCCGCTGGATACCACCAGCTTCGCTGACCTGGGCGTTGCCGCCGGCAAGGGCTTCAAGGTCACCAAGACCCGCACGCCGCCGAGCCGCAGCAAGGGTGTGATGGTGAAGACGGTCGACGAACTGGTCACCGCCCTCAAGGCCAAGGGCCTGGTCTGAACGAATCGGGACAAGACAAGATGAGCAAAATTCTCGTAATCGGCGAAATCGCCGACGGCAAGCTGAACTCCGGCGTTGCCAAGGTCGTCGCTGCTGCCAAGGCGATCGGTGGTGAAGTGGTCGTGGCACTGCTGGGCGCCGACGTCGGTGCCGCCGCCGAAGGCGCTGCCAAGCTGGACGGCGTCACCAAGGTGCTGAAGGTCGAGCGCGCCGAAAACGCGCAGATCCTCGCCGCCACTTACGCGCCGCAGGTTGCGGAACTGGCGGCCGGCTACAGCCATGTGCTGTTCCCGGGCACGGCCTTCGGCAAGGACCTGGCACCGCGCGTCGCTGCCAAGCTCGACGTGCAGCAGATCAGCGACATCATGGCCGTGCACAGCGCGACCAGCTTCGATCGTCCGATTTACGCCGGCAACGCGATCACCACGGTCGATGCGCCGGAAGGCGCCGTCGTCGCCACGGTTCGTCTGGCCTCGTTCACCGCGGTCGGCGAGGGTGGCTCGGCTGCCATCGAAGCGGCCAGCACCTCGGCCGCGCTGCCCTCGCACACCCGCTTCGTCAAGCTGGAAGCGCAGAAGAGCGAGCGCCCGGACCTGCAGGCGGCCAGCAAGGTGGTCTCCGGCGGTCGTGCGCTGGGTTCGAGCGATAACTTCAAGGTCATCTACGACTTCGCCGACAAGATCGGCGCCGCCGTCGGTGCCTCGCGCGCTGCCGTCGACTCGGGTTATGTGCCGAATGATCTGCAGGTCGGCCAGACCGGCAAGATCATCGCGCCGGAGCTGTACTTCGCCGTCGGCATCTCGGGTGCGATCCAGCATCTGGCTGGCATCAAGGACGCGCGCACCATCGTTGCCATCAACAAGGATGCCGAGGCGCCGATCTTCGAAGTGGCCGACATCGGCCTGGTCGGCGATCTGTTCACGGTCGTGCCGGAATTGCAGGGCAAGCTGTAAAGCTAAAGCTGCTGCTGTTCCCGCAGGAATAAAAAGGCCGGGCTCGAAAGAGCCCGGCCTTTTTGCTTTTGCATGTCTCGCAGTTTGTGCACGGCCTTGTCGACAGCTCCGATGGCACGCAGACGCGACAAGAGTACTGAACCCGGCACGCATGCCGGTCGACAGCACAAAAAAAGCCCCGCCGAAGCGGGGCTCTGATTAGCCAAGTACCCCGATCACTCAAGGACGTGCAGTTCGACGCGGCGGTTGTTCTCGCGGCCGACTTCGGTCTCGTTGGAGTCGATCGGACGGGTCTTGCCGTAGCCCACCGGCGTCATCCGCTTGCCGATCACGCCCTGTTCGCTCAGGAACTTCTTGACCGAGATCGAGCGGCGCTCCGACAAGCCGAGGTTGTAGGCATCCGAACCGATCGAGTCGGTGTGGCCTTCGACTTCGACATTGACGTTCGGGTAAGCCTGCAGCGTCTGCGCCACCTGCACCAGGATGCGCTTGGCTTCTTCCGTCAGGCGATCGGAGTCGAACTCGAACTTGACACCCTTGAGGATGAAGTTCTTGTCGACCGCGCAGCCGTTAGCATCAACCTGCTCACCCGGACGCGGCTTGCGGCAGTCGCCGGTCAGCGCGCAGCCATTCGGCAGCACCTTGGCGCCCGGCGGCGAGTGCGGGCACTCGTCGAGGTAATCCGGCACGCCGTCGCCGTCGCTATCGAGCGGGCAGCCGTCCGGACCCACCGCAACGCCGGCCGGC
>CBINNP010000336.1:0-2724 GCA_966252075.1 uncultured Solimonas sp. | reverse complement strand
CGTTTCAGCCTGCACCGCCTGTTCGGCCTCGACCACAGCGAGCTGTCGCTGAAAGAGCGGCTGATCAAGATGCTGTACTTCCTGTCGCTGAGCCATGAGAAGGAGGCGACAGACAATGAACCGATCCTGCTCAAACTGTCGCAGGAAGAGCTCGGCAAGGTCGTCGGGGCCTCGCGGCAGAAACTCAATCCGGCGCTGAAAGCATTGGAGCGCGAGCAATTGCTCGAAGTGCAGTTCGGCGGCGTGAAGCTGCACAGCCGCGCGGCGATCGTGCAAGGCTATGGTTACCTGCTGGACGTGCATCAGTCGCGCGAGCGCTAACACCTTGCGCTGTCACTTGCGTGACAGTGTCGCGCGGCGCGCGGCTGACACACTGCGCTCACTACATCCGAGGAGCGCTTCTCCATGCCCGATATCACGGCCAGCTTCGCCAACTTCCCCGCAGAGCACGCCTACCGCCACAAGCTGCGGCCGGACAGCCGCGAATCGCTCGCGCACATGCTGGTATTCCCTGAGCAGGGCATCACCGGCTTCATCTATCCGACCGTGCGCACCAACGGCCACGCCAAGGGCCGCGCTTCTTTGTTCGGCGCCGCGCTGCCCGAGGCCATCCACGAGGAGATCGAGATGGAAGTGCCGGAGTCGATGAACTTCGACGACTGGCGCACCGGCCCGCTGCAGATGCAGGTGATCGAACCGCACAGGAAGGTGCGCCTGGCCTGGGACGGCACGCGCATCAAGTTCGACGGCCTGTTCGAGGCGCTGCATCCGCCGTACGCGTTCAGCTCGCACCCGCTCGGCAACCCGCCGTACTACGGCGATGACCGCACCGAGCAGCACGGCCGTGTGACGGCCGATCTGGAAGTCGACGGCAGGAAGATGCAGGTGTCCGGCTACCTGATCCGCGACCACTCCTGGGGACCGCGCGTCTGGGGCCTGAACCAGCACTACAAATGGTTCCACGCCACCACCGAGAACTGCTCGATCCACTTCTTCGAGATGCTGTCGTTCGGCCGCCGCCAGCTGCGCGGCTTCCTGTACCGCGACGGCATCATGCGCCACGTCGCCGAGGCCGAATCGGATTTCACCTACGACGGGCAGATGATGCAGACGTCGATCCGCTCCACCATCACCGACACCGACGGCCGCGTCGCCGTCGTCGATGGCAAGGCGATCGGCAATGTGCAGCTGGAATTCGACCCGATGATCTATCTCAACGAGGCGGCGCTGCAGCTGACCATCGACGGCGCGCCCGGCACCGGCTGGGTGGAGTTCTGCTGGAACCGCAACTATCTGGAGTTCGCGCGCCAGTACGTCACGCAGTACGGCTAGTGACCGACGCAGCAAGAAAAGGCCCGGTCGCGCGACGCGGCCGGGCCTTTCTTGTTGGACGCTCGGCCGAACTAGAACGCGTCGCCCGGCACGCGCACGAAGCCTTCCATCAGCACGCGCGCGCTGCGCGACATGATCGCCTTCTTGACCACCCACCGAACTCCACCATCCGGCGAGAGCTCCTGCACCGCAGCCGCACCGACGCGCAGCGTGCCGGACGGGTGACCGAAGCGCACCGCTTCACGTGCACCGCCGCCGCCGCCCCCCGCAGCAAGGTTCACCCGCGTGCCCGGAATCGCCGCCGCAGTGCCGATAGCGACGGCCGCGGTGCCCATCATCGCGTGATGCAGCTTGCCCATCGACAGCGCCCGCACATTGAGATCGATCTCGCTCGCGCTGATCTGCCTGCCGCTCGACGAGACGTAGTCGGCCGGCGGCGCGACGAACGCGAGCTTCGGCGTGTGCTGGCGCTTGGCCGCCTCGCTGACATCCTTGATCAGGCCCATCTTCAGCGCGGCGTAGGCGCGGATCGTCTCGAACTTTGCGAGCGCGGCCGCATCGGTGTTGATCGCCTCGCGCAGTTCAGTGCCGGTGTAACCGATCTCGGCGGCATTGACGAAGACCGTCGGAATGCCGGCGTTGATCATCGTCGCTTTCAGCGTGCCGATGCCCGGCACTTCGAGATCGTCGACGAGGTTGCCGGTCGGGAACATTGAATTTTTGGGCTCACCGCCGTCCTCGCCGTCATCGGCCGGATCGAGAAACTCGATCTGCACTTCGGCGGCCGGAAAGGTCACGCCATCGAGTTCGAAATCGCCGGTCTCCTGCACCGCGCCGTTGCTGATCGGCACGTGCGCAATGATGGTCTTGGCAATCTGCGTCTGCCAGATGCGCACCGTGCAGATGCCGTTCTGCGGAATACGCGCGGCGTCGACGAGGCCATTGCTGATCGCGAACGAACCGACTGCCGCTGTGAGATTGCCGCAGTTGCCGGACCAGTCGACGAAGGGCTTGTCGATCGACACCTGGCCGAACATGTAGTCGACGTCGTGATCAGGCTTGGCGCTCCTGGCCAGAATGACCGTCTTGCTCGTGCTCGACGTCGCCCCGCCCATGCCGTCGATCTGCGCGCCATAGGGATCGGGGCTGCCGATTACGCGCAGCAGCAGCTTGTCGCGCGCCTCGCCGGCCACTTGGCAGCGCGCCGGCAGGTCGGTGAGTTTAAAGAACACACCTTTGCTGGTGCCGCCGCGAAAGTAGGTCGCGGGGATTTTGACTTGGGGGACGTGGCTCATACGTTTCCTTGACGCTTATGCCGCCTTGTTCGACGCGAGGAAGTCCATCGCAAAACGCTGCAGCACGCCCCCGGCCTGGTAGACCTGCACCTCTTCG
>CBINNP010000335.1:0-2751 GCA_966252075.1 uncultured Solimonas sp. | reverse complement strand
GTGCGTTTCGATTTTTCCGCCAATCCGGGCCAGCCGCCGCGTCCGCTCGCCAAGGTGGCCTCCGGCGGTGAGCTTTCACGCGTCTCGCTGGCGATCCAGGTGGCGGCGATGAGCAAGACCGGCGCGGCGACGATGATTTTTGACGAGGTCGATGCCGGCATCAGCGGCGCGGTCTCGGAAGTCGTCGGCCGCCAGCTGCGTGCGCTGGGCGGCGAGCGGCAGGTGTTCAGCGTCACCCACCTCGCGCAGGTCGCCGCCCAGGGCCACGCGCATTTTGCGATCCGCAAGGAAGTGAAGGCCGGGCAGACCTTCACCCGCGTCAGCCCGCTGGCGCCGCAACAGCGGATCGCGGAACTGGCGCGGATGCAGGGGGGTACGGAGGTCTCCAGCGCGGCGCTGGAACATGCCCGCGATCTGCTGCTGCGGGCCGGCAACGCGGCCTGAAGTCGGCCGCGAGGCCGGCGGCACGGGCGCGGCGGGCTCGCGCCTACGCCCTCAGTTTTTCTTCTTGGGACGCACGTACAGCACGAGATTGTGCTCCTCGACGATATAGCCGTGCTTGTCGGCGATGTCGCGCTGCAGCTTCTCGATCTCCTCGCTGACGAACTCGATCACTTTTCCGGTGTCTAGACACACCATGTGGTCGTGGTGGGGGCCGCGCTCGAGTTCGAAGACCGCGTGACCGCCTTCGAAGTTGTGGCGGCGGACCAGGCCGGCAGCCTCGAACTGCGTCAGCACGCGATAGACGGTGGCCAGGCCGACGTCCTCGTTGAGTTCGATCAGCCGGCGGTAGATGTCTTCAGCGGACAGATGCCGCGCCTCGCTGCTCTCGAGCATCTCGAGAATCTTCAGGCGGGGCAAGGTGACCTTGAGTCCGGCATTGCGGAGGTCGGAGGATTCCATGGGATGCGCTCATCAGCAGGTATTCGGCTATTATCCCCGCTCATTTTTTTGCAGCAACTCTTAAGCGAGTTCCGATGCGCCTTTTTCTAATCGTCGTCGCCCTGCTTGCCGTCAGCGGTTGCCAGATCATCTACAAGCTGCCGACGCGCCAGGGCAACGTCCTGATGCAGAAGGATCTCGACAAGCTCAAGCTCGGCATGACGCGCGAACAGGTGCGTTTCGTGCTCGGCACGCCGGTCAGCGCCAGCCCGTTCCGGCCGGACCGCTGGGACTACATCAGCTACTACCGCTCGCCGCGCGGCGAGGTTTCCGAACGCACGGTCAGCCTGTTTTTCGAAGGCCAGCAGCTGGCGCGCATGGATGGCCTGCAGTCCGCCGCAGGCGAAGTCCAATCCGATCCCGATATGCAGCGCGTCCTCGACGGCGACAAGAAGGCCGAGTCCGGCGGCGCGCTGGAGGCCAATGACCGCAGCAAGACCGGTGGCCCGGTGATGGACAGCACGCCGACCAACCAGCGGCCGTAAGTCGGCGCCAGGTTAGCCGCGTCGCCTCGCACCGGCGCGGCTGCGCCGCGCGTCCTTGGGATCGACGGCCAGCGCGCGATAGACCTCGACGCGGTCGCCGTCGTGCAGGCGCGTGTCCAGGGTGACGAGGCGGCTGAAGATGCCGACGCGCTGTGTCCGCAGATCGATCTGCGGATAGCGTTGCAGCAGGCCGGAGGCGGCGATCGCCGCGCCGACGCTGCTGCCCGGCGGCAGCTGCAGCCGCAGCAGCAGCTGCTCGTCCGGCTGCGCATAGATCAGCTCGACGCTGATCGGTGCCGGCTCAGACATTGCCGTACAACTCGCCGGCACGGACGCGGAAAGCGTCGATCACTTCGCCCACCGCCCGATCGAGCAAGGGCGCAAGCGTGCTTTCGAGCAGACGATTGCCAAAATCGAGGTTGATCAGCAGGCCGACCTTGCAACCGCGCTCGGTGAGCGGAATGAAATCCCATTGCCCGGTCAGCGCGCGGAACGGCCCTTCCAGCAGGCGCATCTCGATGCGTCCGGCTTCCAGGCGATTCTCGGTGGCGAAGGTGTCGCTGAGCCCTTTGACGCGAAAGCCCAGGCGCGCGCGCACGCGCTCCCCCTCGTCCTGCTCGACCACCGCGGTCACGCAGCCGGGCAGAAAGCGCGGATACGCCTCGATGTCCTTGACCAGCGCATACATGTCGCCGGCCGAGTAGCGCAGCAACACCGAACGTTCCACACGCCGCAAATCACGCCCCCCACAGAGTTGCCAGCCAGTCGATCAGGCCGGTCGCGTACAGCAGCACCGCAATCAAGCCGATCCGCGCCGGGTAATGCAGCAGACCGTACCAGGCGTTGAACAGCCAGGGGCGCGATTCGCCCCAGACGGTCCGCACCAGATCGCGCGGCATGATGCTGACGACGAAGATGCAGATCAAGAGTCCGTCGAGTGGCGCGAACCAGCTGGTCGTCAGCCATTGCACCCACTCGAAGAAATTGCGGCCGAGCAGGCGCAGCTCCTGGACGACGCTGAACGACAGCAAGGTGCCCAGTCCCAGGAACCAGATCACCAGGGCCGCGCAGGCGGCCGCGAACACGCGCGTCCAGCGCTGGCGGTCCATGAAGTAACGGCTGATCGGTTCGAGCATCGCCGTCGCCGAGGCCAGCGTGACGATGAACATCATCAGGTAGACGCCGGCGGCAAACAGCGAGCCGCCGAGGCCGTCCGGCGTCGCCAGCGGCAGCGTCTGAAACATCAGCGCAATGCCGGCCCCCGGCTGCAGGCCGGCTTGCAGAACCATCGCCATCACCGCCGTGCCGACAAACAGGCTGAACA
>CBINNP010000334.1:0-2773 GCA_966252075.1 uncultured Solimonas sp. | reverse complement strand
TGTCCGGGAAGCGGATGTAGTGGAAGAAGCAGCGGCGCAGGAAGGCGTCCGGCAGTTCCTTCTCGTTGTTGGAGGTGATGAAGACCAGCGGCCGGTGCTTGGCGCGCACCCACTCGCGGGTCTCGTAGACGTAGAACTCCATCCGGTCGAGCTCGCGCAGCAGGTCGTTGGGGAACTCGATGTCGGCCTTGTCGATCTCGTCGATCAGCAGCACCGGCTGCGAATCGGACTCGAAGGCCTCCCAGAGCTTGCCCTTGATGATGTAGTTACCGATGTCCCGGACCTTCTCGTCGCCAAGCTGAGAATCGCGCAGGCGCGACACCGCGTCGTACTCGTAGAGGCCGTGCTGCGCCTTGGTCGTCGACTTGATCGCCCAGTCCAGGAATGGACGGTTCAGGGCGCGGGCGATCTCGCGCGCCAGCTGCGTCTTGCCGGTACCCGGTTCGCCCTTGACCAGCAGCGGGCGCGCCAGCGTCACGGCGGCGTTGACGGCCATCGTCAGATCATCGGTGGCGACGTAGTTCTCGGTACCTTCGAAACGCACGGGAAATCCTCGGAGCAGACCAGATCGGCGCAGTCTACAGAAGCACCGGCGCATCCGGCAGCTCATCGCCATGGTCCGGCCGTGCCGGCGGATGGCGGCCCAGCACGTCCGCGCAGGCGCCGATGCCGGCGATCAAGCCCTGTTCGAAGCGACCGGCGCGAAACTCTGCCTCGATCAAGCGACAGCAGTCCTGCCACTGCGCCGCCGGCACCCGCGCATCGCCGACGCCGCGGTCGGCGACGATCTCGACATCGCGATCGGCCAGCAGCACGTAGATCAGCACGCCGTTGTTGTGCTCGGTGTCCCAGACGCCGAGATCGGCAAAAACCTGATGCGCGCGCTGGCGCGGCGTCTGCCCGCGCAGCACGGCGGCGAGCGAGAGCGCGCCTTCGATGGCGACACGGATCTCGCCGGCGTGCCGGCGTTCGCATTCGGCGACGGCACGCTCGATCGCCTTGAGCGTGGCGTCCGGAAACCGCCGCCGCTGCCGCCACGGCGTCATCGCCAGGTGCCGCAGGATTCGTGAGAGATCCATCACCATCTCCCCGATGCACCGCCGCCGCCGAAGCCGCCGCCACCACCGCCAAAGCCGCCACCGCCGCGATAGCCACCGCCACCACCGCCACCGGAATGCCAGCCGCCGAGGAATGGCGCGACCCCGAACAGGGTCAACACCACGGCGATCGCGCCGAAGAACAGCGCCACCAGCAGTGTGCCGGAGACCAGCCAGACCAGCGCGAAGATGCCGCCGCCGGCGAGCAGCGCCCCGAGGCCGGAGCCGAAGACGCGGCGCAGCAGTTGCGAGATGCCAAGGCCGACGAACAACAGCGGCCATAACAGTTGCATGCGATCGTTCTGCGCGCGCGCCGCGCGCTGCGGCGGTGGCAGCGGCTCGCCGTTGATGAGGCCGATCAACTGCTCGATGCCGGCATCGATGCCGGCGTAGTAATCGCCCCGGCGCAGATGCGGCACGATGGTCTCGTCGATCACGCGGTTGGCGATCGCGTCCGGCACCACGCCTTCCAGCCCGTAACCCACCTCGATACGCAGGGCGCGGTCATTGCGCGCGACGATCAGCAGCAGGCCGTCGTCGACGCTCTTGCGACCGAGCTTCCACTGCTCGGCGACGCGGATCGAGTACTGCTCGATCGTTTCCGGTTGCGTCGTCGGCACGATCAGCACGGCGATCTGGCTGCCCTTGGCCTGCTCGAACGCGGCGAGCTTGCGCTCCAGCGCCTGCCGCTGCGGCGCGTCCAGCGTGCCGGTGAGATCGGTGACGCGGGACTGCAGCGGCGGCACGGCAATCTCAGCCCAAGCATGCGCCGCAAATAGCAGAAAGAACAGCGCTGCCAGCACCGCCAGAAGCGACGTGACCCCGGTCGAGGCGCCTCCCTCTGCCCGCTCGCGGGGAGAGGGCTGGGGTGAGGGGCGCGTCGATAGCGCCTCTGACAAGAGCGGCCCCTCATCCGGCCCTTCGGGGCACCTTCTCCCCGCGCGCGGGGAGAAGGAAAACTGCAGCGCCGCCGCAGGCATTAACACCCGCGTTCTACTTGCCACCACCAAAATCGACCTTCGGCGCTTCCGAGATCGCCTTCTCGTTCTCGACGGTGAAACTGGGCTTCACCTTGGCCCCGGTCACCATCGCCGTCAGATTGGTCGGGAACGAACGCACCGTGGTGTTGTACTGCTGCACTGCCTGGATGTAGCGGTTGCGCGCCACGGTGATGCGGTTCTCGGTGCCTTCCAGTTGCGCCTGCAGGTCGCGGAACAGCGCATCGGCCTTGAGGTTGGGATAGTTCTCGCTGACCACCAGCAGCCGCGACAAGGCCGAGCTCAGCTCGCCCTGCGCCTGCGCGAAGTTCTTCAGCGCCGCCTCGTCGTCAACGCTGTCGGCACCGACGTTGACCTGGCCCACCTTGGCGCGCGCATTGGTGACTTCGGTCAGCACCTGCTCCTCGTGCGAGGCGTAGCCCTTCACGGTATTGACCAGATTGGGCACCAGATCGGCGCGCCGCTGGTACTGGTTCAGCACCTCGGCCCAGGACGCCTTGATCTGTTCGTCCTGGCTCTGCAGGGCGTTGTAGCCGCAGCCGGACAGCAGCAGCGCCAGGCCCACCGAAAACAGCGCAAAGAGCTTTTTCATGAAGCAGTCTCCCTTGAGATCCAAACCAATGTGGGGCGGCCCGGTGTCCGCTTCAAGACGGCTCGCGGCGCAGGAGCTTGAACGCA
>CBINNP010000333.1:0-2774 GCA_966252075.1 uncultured Solimonas sp. | reverse complement strand
TTCTCTACGCCCTGCCCAAGGGCGGCGACCTGCACAACCACCTGTCCGGCGCCGGCCTGTCGGAATGGTGGTGGGACGCGGCGCTGGCGCAGAAGGCGCGCGGTTACACGTACTACACCAAGGTCCGCATCAACAACTGCATCGAGTACGGCAGCAGCAACGAGTACGGCGGCGATCCGTACTACCTGCTGTTCAACACCCTCCAGCAGTCCAGCTACGACAAGCTCGATGCCTGCCGCAAGTCCGAGTACAAGGCGCTGGAGGCGCTGGACGCACGCGAGAAGCAGGGCTGGCTCGACAGCATCCGCCTCGACCGCCCGCATGAAGGCCGCGACGAATTCTTCAGCACGCACTGGGAGCGGCTCGGCGATCTGGACCGCAATCCATACGCCACCGCCGAGATCCTCTACAAGAACATCGAGGCTTTCGGCAGGGAAGGCCTGAGCTACCTGGAGACGCAGGACGGCGCTTTCGGCTTCCTCAAGCCGGACGGCAGCCTGCTGCCGGCCGACGAGACCGCCGACATCATGCGCCAGCGCCTGGCCGCGGCGGACGCGCGGGCGACCGGCGTCACCGTGCGCTTCCAGAGTTCGATCCTGCGCTTCGCCAAGAACGCCGAAAGCTATCTGAAGACGCTTTACGCGTTCACCGACAAGCACCGCGATCTCTATGTCGGCATCAACATGGTCGGCCGCGAGGACAACGACAAGGGCTATCCGCTGCGCTTCCTGCCGACGCTGCGCGAGCTGCGCCGCAAGTACCCGGAGATCCACCTGTCGATCCATGCCGGCGAGGTCGACGAGCCCAACCACCACATCCGCGACACCCTGCTGCTCGGCGCCGAGCGCATCGGCCACGGCGTCAACCTGCTCGGCGATCCGGACACCACGGTGCTGATGCGCAACGGCCCGTACATGATCGAGATCAACCTGATCAGCAACCTGCTGCTCGAGTACGTCGACGACTTCCAGCAGCACCCGTTCCCGGAATACCTGCGCATCGGCATCCCGGTGGCGCTGTCGACCGACGACCGCGGCATGTGGGACTCGAACATGACCGACGAGTACTTCGTCGCGGTGCGCGAGTTCAACCTGTCGTGGGAGGAGCTGGTGCAGATCGGCCGCAATTCGCTGCTGCACGCCTTCGTCGAGGCGCCGGTCAAGCAGAAGCTGCTCAAGGACTACGATGCGCGCGTCGAGCGCTTCGCGACACGCTTCCGCAAGCGCGGCACGGCGATGCTCGACGAGGTCCAGCCGGTCAGCTACTCGTTCACCTGCAAGCACTACCAGCTGTGCTGGCCGCGGCAGTGAGCGCCTGATGCAGGCCGCGTCGCCCGCCTTCGCGATCAGCGCCGCACAGCGGCTGCGGCTGACCTGCGCCTGCCTGCTGAGCTATTTCATCGTCGCCGGCCTGATCTCGCAGATCGGCGCGATCAGCGGGCCGATGGCGGCGCATTTCGGCCAGCCGCTGACCGATGTCGCGGCGCGCTTCTCGTCGCTGTCCAGCGGCATCATGCTCGGCACGCTGCTGAGCCTGGTCTGGTTCGAATGGGTGGGGCTGCGCCGCGCCATCGTCGGCTGCTACCTGCTCGGCGCCGCCGCGCTGCTGGCGCTGGTCGCGTTCGATCGCTGGAGCTGGCTGCCGGCCTTGCTGCTGCTCGCCGGTGCCGGCTGCGGCCTGGGCCTGTCGGCGGCCTCGGTGACGCTGGCGCTGAGCTACCCGCCGCAGCGCCGCGCCACGCTGCTGCTGTGCAGCGATCTGTGCTTCGCGATCGCCGGCATCGTCTGCGCGCCGGCGGCGGCGGCGCTGATCGCGCGCGGCCTGCCGTGGAGCAGCAGCTATGCGCTGCTGGCGCTGCTGTGTCTGGCGATCATCGTGCTGGCGCTGCGCAGCCCCTATCCGCCGTCGGCGCGCGAGGCCGGCGCGACGCTGCGACACGAGCGCTGGCCGGCCGGCGTCTGGCTGTGCGCGGCGGCGCTGTTCTTCTACCTGCTCGGCCAGGTGACGATGCTGCTGTGGCTGCCGCAGTATCTGCAGCAGCATCTGCAGCTCGACGAACTGGCCAGCGCCAGCGGCATCAGCCGCTACTGGATCGGCATGGCGCTCGGCCAGCTGCTGCTGGTCGCGCTGCTGCAGCGCGTCGATTTCCGCCGGCTGTTGCCGCTGATCGCGGTGGCCTCGGCGCTGGCCTCGTTCCTGCTGTGGCGCATCGGCAGCGCTTCGGCACTGCTGCTGTCGACGACACTGCTGGGCCTGGCCAACGGCGGCATGCTCAAGCTCAACCTCAGCTACGCGACGACGCTGGTGCGCCATCCGCAGCGCGTCGTCACGCTGACGCTGTCCGCCGGCTCGCTCGGCCAGGCGCTGAGTCCGTACGGCAGCGCGCTGCTGGTGCGCCATTTCGACACCGCCGCGGCGCTGCAACTGGTGACGCTGTGCTATCTGCTGATGGCGGCCTGCATCCTCGCCGCCACGCGCGGCGGCCGCGCGCTGTTCGTCGATGCCGCCGGCAGGGCCGCATGACATGAGCCGCCACGCTTCACGCCAGCCATCACGGAGTGCCGTCATGCGCAGCGCGCGGATTCCCGTCGTCGATCTGTCCACTGCCAGCAGTCACGAACTGGTGGCGGCGCTGATCGGCGCCTCCTGCGTGTTCGTCACCGGCCACGGCATCGATCGCCTCACGCGCGATCTGGTGCTGGCCACCGGCGACGCCTTCTTCGCGCTGCCGCGCGCCGAAAAGGCTCGCGTCGAATGGCCCGGCGACGGCCCCT
>CBINNP010000332.1:0-2798 GCA_966252075.1 uncultured Solimonas sp. | reverse complement strand
CGGATCGGCAGGCCGGGCACTTCGGAAATTCGCAGCCAGGGGCCGCCGGAGCGGCGCAGTAGCTCCACGGCGGTCTTCAGCGTGCGTTCGTCACCGGGCGTGAGTTTGAGATCGGGATATGAGGCGACGCAGAGGCGGCGCACGGCGCTGCCCGGTGCGCGCTGTTCGAAGACCTGACAGGGCAGGTCGGCGGCGCTGTCGGCGGTTTCGGTGCGCTGGTATGGATAGGCCTCGTCGCGCTTGGCTTGCGCCACCATCTCGCTGATCTGCTGGCGCTGTTCCGGCGGCAGGCCTTGCATGGCCAGTTGCAGCAGCGGGTGCGCGGTGGGCTCGGAGGCGCTGGCGATGCTGGCGACTATCTGCGAAACCTCCTCGACGGTGCTGCTGGTCGTGGTGCGCGCGCGCGGGTTGATCTGTGTGAGCGTGCGCGTTTTCAGATCCAGCACCACGTAGACACCATTGGCGCCGGCCGGGTCGATGCGCACGCGCTCGCCGGAGACGCCGATGCGGGTCTGCAGCGTGCCGGTCTTGTCGTCGACGAAATCGAAACGCGCATCGGCGTGCGCAGCAGAAGCAGCGCCCAGGGCGAGCGCGCAGAAGATCGGTTTGAGCATGCGGGCAGTGTGTTAGGTGAAAGCGGCTGCGCGCTTAACCGCGCAGCGTGGCGCCGCTGCGGTAGAGCAGCCAGCCGATGAGAGTGAGCACGGCCAGCCCCGCCAGCGCGCCGAACTGCAGCGTCGGCGGCAGCGCCAGCACGTCGGCGCTGCCGGAGACGACGATGGGAATGGCGATGACGATGCCGGTCAGCGCTTCGCCGGTGATCAGGCCAGCGGAGAATAGTGTGCCGGGGCGGTGGATGCGGTCGCGCTCGGCCTCGTCGTGGCCGGGTTTGTGCCTGCGCTCGACCAGATGCGAGAGCACGCCGCCGAGGAAGATCGGCACCATCAGCTCCAGCGGCAGGTAGATGCCGATTGCGGCGCCGAGCACCGGCACGCGGAAGCTTGAGCCGCGGTGCTTGAGCCACTCGTCGAGCGCGATGGTGGCCGCGCCGATCAGCGCGCCGATGCCGATGGTGGTCCACGGCAGCTGGCCGCCGAACATGCCTTTGGCCACGGAGGCCATCAGCGTGGCCTGCGGCGCCGCCAGCGCGTTGGGATGTTCCGGCGTGGGCGCGCCAATGCCGTAGGCGGCAGCGAGCAGGTTGAGCACCGGCGCCATCACCAGCGCGCAGGAGAACGCGCCGATGCCGAGCATCAGCTGCTGCTTCCACGGCGTGGCGCCGACCAGATAGCCGGCCTTGAGGTCCTGCAGGTTGTCGCCGCCGACGGCGGCGGCGCAGCAGACGACGGCGCCGATCATGATGGCCGCCACGGCGCCGATCGGCGATTCGCGGCCGAGCAGCACAATCAGCACCAGCGATGCGAACAGGATGGTGGCGATGGTGATGCCGGACACCGGGTTGTTGGACGAGCCGACCAGACCGGCCAGATAGCCGGACACCGACACGAACAAAAAGCCGGCGACGATCATGATCAGCGTCATCGGGATGCTGACGAACCACTGGCCGACGATGGCCTGATACAGCGCCGCCAGCGGCAGCACGAAGATCACCAGTGCAATCAGCATCCACTTCATCGGCAGGTCGCGCTCGGTTTCGGCGACGACTGCACCGGTCGATTTGCGCGCGGCCGCCAGGCCGCTCTTAATGCCGGACGCCAGCGACTTGCGCAGCGAGAACAGCGTCCAGATGCCGCCGACCAGCATGGTGCCAACACCGAGGTAACGGATCTTGGCGGACCAGATCATGCCGGCCACGTCCTCGGCGCTGTGGCCGGCGATCCTGGCGGCAAAGGCCGGATCGGTATCGAGCAGGAAGGCGTGGTAGATCGGGATCGCGATGTTCCACGACAGGATCGCGCCGGACAGCACGACGATGCCGATGTTGAGGCCGACGATGTAACCGACGCCGAGCAGTGCCGGCGACAGGTTGGTGCCCATGTAGGCCAGCGTCTTGCCAAAGAAGCCGGCTGCCGCCGCAGTGTCCGGAATCAGCCGCAGGCCGCTGGCGGCGGCAAGCTTGACAGCGGCGCCGATGGCGCCGGCCAGCGCCAGCGTCTTGACGCCCTGTTCGGGGTTCTCGCCGGCCTTGAGCACTTCGGCGGCGGCCTTGCCCTCCGGAAACGCCAGCGGTTCTTCAACGATCATCGAGCGCCGCAGCGGTACCGAGAACAGCACGCCCAGCAGGCCGCCGAGACCGGCGATGGCCAGCACCCAGGAGTAACGGAAGTCCTGCCAGTAGCCGAGGATGATCAGCGCCGGGATTGTGAAGATCACGCCAGCGGCGATCGAGCTGCCGGCCGAAGCGCCGGTCTGCACGATATTGTTTTCCAGGATGCTGCCGCCGCCGAGCAGGCGCAGCACCGCCATCGACACCACCGCGGCCGGGATCGCCGTGGCGATGGTCAGGCCGGCGAACAGGCCGAGATAGGCGTTGGCGGCGGCGAGGATCATCGCCAGTACGATCGACAGCAGGATTGCGCGGAAGCTCAGCTGCGGCACACGCGGTGTCGAGGACATGAGGAGCAGATCGGCTGGGCGGCCAGGAGCGGCCGCGGCCCGATTGTGACACGCTCGCCGCGTCCGAAAGTCGGCGCCGAAGTGCGCTTGGTTCAACGGCTGGCGCTGATTTTTCCTTCTCTCTGCATGCGGGGAGAAGGTGCCCGATCACGAGGCCGACGAGGCGTTCGACTGTCCTTCTCCCCGCACGCGGGGAGAAGGTGCCCGGAGGGCGGATGAGG
>CBINNP010000331.1:0-2802 GCA_966252075.1 uncultured Solimonas sp. | reverse complement strand
CGGTCAGAATCGTGGTCCAGGCCGGAAAGGTGCGGGCCAGCGGAGAGACAACGTTGGCGTGCACGAAGGCTTGATTGCGCAGCTCGCTTACGGTTGAAGGGGCTGCGGATGTATCGAGTGCGATATCTCGGCGTAGCGAGTCGAGCCCGATGACAAGGAGATTGGCGCGGGGGTTATGGGAGGCGCCGACATCAGCGTCGCGTGGCAGCAGCGCAAGGCAGGCAAGGCCGAGCATGCAGAGCAGAGCAAGGCTGCTGAAGATCCCGTTCTGGGGTGCCGGCAGGCGCATCCGGATTAGGCGGCGCGCAACGCAGTAGAGGAGCCAGAGCGCTGCAATCGCGTCGACGACATGCGCGGCGGCCGTCATGCGCAGCGGTTCCATCCGCCATGCCCAGGCGGAGTGGGGGAAGTAGTGGCTGTTCTGAGCCAGCAGAATCCACAGCGCGCAGAGCCAGTTTGCGAGAAGTTTGAGCAGATCGCGGTGGCTGAATGCGGTGTCCGGATTCCCCTCGCGTGAAAGCCAGCCGACGGCCACTGCTAACAACACCATCAGCGCGACGATGGACAGTAGCGGGGCTGCCAGTTGTACCGCCGTGATTGCGGACAGCGAGCTCGCATCTGTGGCCAAGAAAGTTGCAGACGCTGCAAGACTTCCGCTGCCTACAACCCAGAGACCAACGAGGAGTGCAGGCACGACGATTTGAGCGAAGCGGAATGCTTTCATTGGGGGCAAAAAAATGCCGCCCGAAGGCGGCATCTTTCAGTGTAACTTCTGCTTATCCGCGGCAGTTTGCCGGGAGATACTTGTCGGCAATCGTCGAAGCCGTGCAGCTCCAGTTGAGTGCGCCGTTGCTGCCAGCAGCTGCCGGCGTCAGCACGAAGTTGCCTGTCGCGCCCGGGATGGCGGAGACGACCGTGATAACGCCGTTTGCGCCCACGTCCAACGACGTGACATTGGTGGTCGGGTTGCTGCTGCAACCTGACTGGTCGAGGTTGGCGGGAAACGCATCCTGCGAGGCGTAGTACTCGGCAACCGATACCTTGCAGGCGTCCGCAGCGGTAACCAGTTCGGTCACCTTCGAGCGCTTGATGTAATCCTGATACGCCGGAATTGCGATCGCCGCGAGGATGCCGATGATGGCGACGACGATCATCAGTTCGATCAGCGTAAAGCCCTGCTGCTTGTTCATGTGCCTCTCCCAAAAGTGGTCGGTGAGCGCGCGAGGGAAACCCGGCGTGGGCATGTCAGCGCAAGGCGCATGCCATAGGACATTTCCTACGCAGACCCTGCGGATATTGGCGTTTGCGGATGGCGGCAGTGGCGCGGGCGTGTCAGTCACGGGCAGCTTGGGTCAGTTACTGACCTAAATTGTCAGTTTCGGGCCGGGCGCCGGCGCCGGCGGGAGCGGCTGATAAACTGACGGCCTTTTTTCGGCCGCCACCCCGTTGACCTCCATGTCTGAGCCGTATCAGCCGTCGTCCATCGAACAAGCCGCCCAGGCGTACTGGGCCGATCAGCGTTCCTTTGAGGTGAAGGAGGAGCCGGGTCGGGAGAAGTATTACTGCCTGTCGATGTTCCCGTACCCCAGCGGCAAGCTGCACATGGGGCACGTGCGCAACTACACGATCGGCGACGTGATCTCGCGCTATCAGCGCATGCTCGGCAAGAACGTGCTGCAGCCGATCGGCTTCGATGCCTTCGGCCTGCCGGCCGAGAATGCGGCGATCGCCAACAACACGCAGCCGGCCAAGTGGACCTACGCCAACATGGCGTACATGCGTGATCAGCTCAAACGCCTGGGCTTCGCCTATGACTGGTCGCGCGAACTGGCGACCTGTGATCCGCAGTACTACCGCTGGGAGCAGTTGCTGTTCACGCGGCTGCTGAAGAAGGGCCTGGTCTACCGCAAGGACTCGGTCGTCAACTGGGACCCGATCGACCAGACCGTGCTCGCCAACGAGCAGGTGGTCGACGGTCGCGGCTGGCGTTCCGGCGCGCTGGTCGAGCGTCGCTCGATCCCGCAATGGTTCCTCAGGATCACCGCCTACGCGCAGGAACTGCTCGACGATCTGGACACGCTTGACGGCTGGCCGGATGCGGTCAAGACCATGCAGCGCAACTGGATCGGCCGCTCGGAAGGTCTGGAGCTGCAGTTCGCGATCGAGAACGGCGAACCGCTCACCGTCTACACGACGCGCCCGGACACGCTGATGGGTGTGACCTACGTGGCGGTGGCCGCCGAGCACCCGCTGGCGCAGCAGGCGGCGGCCAGTAATCCGGATCTGGCGGCCTTCCTCAAGGACGCCTCGCGCAGCGGCGTCGCCGAAGCCGACATGGAGACGATGGAAAAGCGCGGCATGCCGCTCGGCATCTTCGCCATCCATCCGATCACCGGCGACAAGCTGCCGGTCTGGGCCGCCAATTTCGTGCTGATGGGCTACGGCACCGGCGCGGTGATGGCGGTGCCGGCGCATGACGAGCGCGATTTCGAGTTCGCCACCAAGTATGGCTTGCCGATCAAGCAAGTCATTTGTGGCGCCAAGGAAGCGGAGCTGATGAGCCGGCTGGCGACGGTCGGCGATCTGTCGGACGAGGACGACTTCGTCGATGCGCCTGCCAACCAGCCGCTGATGGACGAGCTGGCAGCAATCCGCGCCGGCTGCATGACCGAGCGTGGGGTGCTGATCCACTCGGGCGAGTACACCGGCATGAACTTCGAGCAGGCCTTCGAGGCGCTGGTGGAACGCTTCGAGACAGCCGGCACCGGCAAGCGCCGCATCAACTTCCGCCTGCGCGACTGG
>CBINNP010000330.1:0-2818 GCA_966252075.1 uncultured Solimonas sp. | reverse complement strand
CTGGCCGCAAAGCGGGTGGCATCACAGCGGCGGCCATCGCGTTAACAGGCCCTAGTCGAGTTCCGGACGCGCCGGACGCGCCGCCAGCAGTTGCACCGCTTCCAGCGGCGTCAGCTGGCTGCGCAGCACCGCATCGACGGCGGCGGTGATCGGCATGTCGACGCCATGTCGCTGCGCCAGCCGCAGGACTTCCGGTGCCGCCTTGACGCCTTCGACGACCTGGCGGATTTCGGCGCTGGCCTCCTCCGGCTTGCGGCCCTGTGCCAGCAGCAGGCCCAGGCGCCGGTTACGCGACTGGTTGTCGGTGCAGGTCAGCACCAGGTCGCCCATGCCGGCCAGCCCCATCAGCGTTTCGGCGCGGCCGCCGAGCGCGGTGGCCAGCCGCATGATCTCGGCGAGACCGCGGGTGATCATCGCCGCGCGGGTGTTGGCCCCCAGGCCCAGGCCATCGGCGATGCCGACCGCGATCGCCATGACGTTCTTGGCGGCGCCGCCGATACCGACTCCGGCCAGGTCATCGGTCCAGTAGGCCCGGAAGCCGTCGCCATGAAGCCGCTGCACGAACTTCTCGGCAAACGCGCGCTCGCGCGCGGCGATCGTCACCGCGGTTGGCAGACCCATGCCCAGTTCGCGGGCAAAGGTCGGTCCGGAGATAATGGCCAGCGGATAGGCGCTACCGAGTTCGTCCTCGATCACCTCATGGACGAGCCGGCCGCTCTGCGGTTCCAGGCCCTTGCAGGCGCAGGCCAGACCCTGCCCCGGCCGCAGCAGCGGCGCGACGGCACGCAGGGTGTCACGCAGGGCATGCGAAGGCGTGGCGATCAACAGGTCGGCAGCCGCGGACACCGTCGCGGCCAGATCGGCGGTCGCCTGCAGGGGCTTGGGAAAGGGGCAGTCCGGCAGATAGCGCGCGTTCTCGCGGGCCGACTGCATGGCGGCGAGTTGGTCGGGGTCGCGCCCCCACAGCTGCACCTGCGCGCCGCGCCGTGCCAAATGGATCGCCAGCGCGGTGCCGAAACTGCCGGCGCCGAGCACGCTGAGCTCATGCATCGCAAGGCCCCGCGTGTCGCGCCGGCATCAGGCGAGCATCGTCAGTTGACGGTCGGCGCTGCCGCCGGCTGCGCACTGGCCTGCTGGGCGCGCGCGCGCTGCATGTGCTCCAGGTAGAGCGCGTCGAAGTTGATCGGCTGCAGCAGCAACTGCGGGAAGCCGGCGCGCTGCACCAGATCTGCCACCGTTTCGCGGGCAAACGGGAACAGCAGGTTCGGACAGTAGGCGGCGGCGACGGCCTGCTTTTCTTCCGCAGAAGTGAAGCCGCGCACCGTGAAGATGCCGGCCTGCTGCGCCTCGACCAGGAAGGCGACGTCCTCGCCCAGCTTGGCGGTGACGGTGACCGACAGCACCACATGCAGCGAGTCGCCTTCGAGCGGCTTGGCTTCGGTGTTGACCTGCACGTCCAGCGTCGGCTGCCACTGCCGCGTGAATACCAGCGGCGCCTGCGGCACTTCGAGCGAAGCGTCCTTCACGTAGATCTTCTGCAGCAGCACTTGGCGCTACACGGTGTCGTTGCTGGCGGTGGCGGCAGCAGGCGCGGCCGGGGTGGCGGTATCGGTCATGGTCGTCGGTAAAAAAGACAGAAAAAGGAGATCAGTCCTGCAGAAGGGCGTCGAGCTTGCCGGCCCGTTCGAGCGCATGCAAGTCGTCGCTGCCGCCTACATGGGTATCGCCGATGAAGATCTGCGGCACGGTGCGCCGGCCGCTGCAGCGCATCATCTCGTCACGCCGGGCGGCGTCCTCGTCGACGCGGATTTCTTCGAAAGTCACGCCCTTGCTCTGCAGCAGCCGCTTGGCCATCACGCAGTAGGGGCAGACCCGAGTGCTGTACATCACCACGCGTTTCATTTTGTCGTCACAGGCAGGTTGGCACCGAGCCAGGCGTTGATGCCGCCACGCAAGGGATAGACCTCGCCGAAACCGCTCTTCTTCAGCTTGTCCACCGCCGCGGAGCTGCTGGTGCCCAGCGCGCAATACACCAGCACAGGACGTGCCTTGTCCTTGGCGATCTGTCCCATGTACTCGTCGAACTTGGCCAGCGGCGCGTGGAAGGCATTGAGCAGATGGCCGCGCTTGAAATCCGGCAGCGAGCGCACGTCGACGATCAGCGGATCGCGGTCGTTGATCAGCCGCACCGCTTCCGGCGCCGACAGGCGCTTATGGCCCGTGAAATGACCGACCACCTCGTTGGCGATGAACGGCGCGAGCAGGGCGCCCAGCGCAGCGAACAAACCAGGGTGGCTGTTGAAGAATTCGAGAAACTGGGCCATCGGATGCGGGAGCCGGAAGAGACGAGCGGGAGTTGATCGCAAACAAGCCTCGCGATGCGAGGCAAACCGGCTAGCATTATCGCATGTTCCGCCGCCCCTCCCTCATCCGTCCGGCCAGCCTGGGCCGGATGGCGCTGACCAGCGCCGTCGCCGGCCTGCTGCTGGTAGCCGGCGCCAGCCTCGGCGCCGACGACAAGATTCGCCAGAACGAGAAAGCCCTGGACAGCCTGCGCGGCAAGATCGGCGAGCTGCAGCAGAAGCTGGAGCGCGACCAGGCCGCACAGGACTCGGCGCAGAAGGAGCTGCAAGCGGTCGAACGCCGCGTCAGCGAGGCCAGCCAGTCGCTGGCGGCGCTGCGCCGCCGCATTGACGCCCAGTCGCGCAAGATCAAGGAACCCAGGACGCCGAAGCCGAGGAGCGCCGCGCGCTCGACGCCCGCCGCGGCGAGCTGGCGCGCCAGCTGCGCGCGGCCTATGTGATGGGCCGCCAGGGCG
>CBINNP010000329.1:0-2832 GCA_966252075.1 uncultured Solimonas sp. | reverse complement strand
CTCGTCCCCCCACTGCGCGCCGATTACGACGACTGTCTTACCCATAGCTGCTCACTCAATGTTGGCGAGAGACCTCAACCCACCCGCCGGCAAGCGCTGCCGAGCGGGATGTGGACGACTATCGCAATGCCTACCCGGAAATCTGTCAATCAGCGGCCAAGCCGCAGGAGTTCGTTCATGTCGGCGGAGAAACCCGTCGCCGGCCGGGCCGCACCGAAATCGGAGCCGATGCCGTCGTAACGGCCGCCGCGGGCGATTTCACGGCCATGCTCCGGCACGAAGGCCGCGAACACCATGCCGGTCTTGTAGCGGTAGCCGCGCAACTCGGCCAGGTCGACGTGGATCGGCAGCTTGGGCATCTCGCGGCGCAGCTCGGTGACCGTCTGCTCCAGCAGATCCAGCGCATCGGCGATCGGCCCCTTGCCGGCCTTGAGGCCGACGCGGGCGCGCCCGATCACCTCGGGCCCGCCATGCAGGTCGATCAGCTCGGTCATGGTCCTGAGCACGCGCGGCTTGAGCATGCGGGCCGCCGCGAAGCTGGCCAGATCCGGATGCGACTTGCGCTGCACGACGTCGAACAACGCCGCCTCGTCATCGGCGTCGAGCGCGAGCCCGGCGACGACGTTGCGGTAAATGCCGACATGGCCCAGATCCAGATGCACGTTCCCGACGCCGGCCAGCTTGAGCGTCCTGAGCATCACTCGCAGCACTTCCAGATCGGCAGCGATGCCCGGCTCGCCGAAGATCTCGCAGCCGACCTGCCGCGGCGAGCGCGAACCGCCGAGGCTGCCCGGCTGCGAACGCAGCACGGTACCCAGGTAGCACAGGCGCACCACCTCGCGGTCGCCATAATGGCGAGCGGCGATCCGCGCGGCCTGCGGCGTCATGTCGGCGCGCAGGCCCAGCAGCCGGCCGCTGTCCGGGTCGGTGAGCTTGAAGGTCTGCTGTTCGAGGTCCTGCGCGCTGCCGGTCAGCAGTGCGTCGAGGTGCTCGATCAGCGGCGGCAGGATCAGTTCGTAGCCGAGCTTGCGGTAATGGTCGAGCAGCTTGCGGCGCAAATCTTCCAGCTGCCATGAACTCGGTGGCAGGGATTCTTCGACACCGGCAGGCAGCATCCACTTCTTCATGAGGTTTTCAACACAATCCGGCCGTGCCGGGTACGGGGAAACGAATTTTCGCGTGCGTCATGCGGATGCGCTTCAGACGAACTGCAGCATGATGATGCCGGCCGCCATCGACCCCAGGCCAATCAGCCGCATCGTACGGTTGTCCATTTGCGCGATCGTGAACAGCACGCGGCGCCACTGCGAAGGCGCCACGAACGGCAGCAGCCCCTCGATCACCATGACCAGTGCCAGCGCACGCAGCAGGACCGGCCAGTCGACATTCACGGGCTTCCGTTCTTGAAATACTTGAAGAACGGACTGTCCGGCTGCAGCACGAAGACATCGCGCGAGCCGCCGATGCTGTCGCGATAGACGTTGAGCGTGCGATAGAAACTGTAGAACTCCGGATCCTGGCCATAAGCCTTGGCGTAGATTTCCGCCGCCTTGGCATCGCCCTCGCCCTTGATTTCCTCGGCCTGCTTGTAGGCTTCCGCCAGCGTCACCTGCGCCTCCTGATCGGCGGTGGCGCGGATCTTCTCGGCTTCCTCGGCACCGCGGGCGCGCAAATCGGTGGCCACGCGGGCACGCTCGGCGCGCATGCGGTCGTAGACCGAATCGCTGACCGTCTGCGGCAGATTGATCGACTTGATGCGGACATCGACGATGTCGATGCCCAGATCGCGCACCTTGCCGCCGACGCTGTTGCGCAGCGCCGCCATGATGACGCTGCGCTCGTCGGACACCGCCTGCTGGATCGTCCGCGAGCCGAACTCATCGCGCAGGCCGCGGTTGACGATGCCGGCGAGGCGGTCCATCGCGACCAGTTCCTGGCCGCTGGTGGCGCGGTAATAGGTCGCCGCGTCGGCGATCCGCCACTTCACGTAGTAGTCGACCTCGACGTTCTTCTTCTCGATCGTCAGGAAGTTTTCGGTCTGGTTGTCGAGCGTCAGCACGCGGCCATCGAAGATCCGCACCGTCTGGAAGAACGGCACCTTCACATGCAGGCCCGGCTTGAAATCCTGGCCGCGCAATTCGCCGAACTGGAACAGGATCGCCCGCTCGCGCTGATCGACGATGTAGAAAGCATTGACCACGGTCCACAGCGCCAGCAGCGCCAGACCCATCATCACAAGCGTCTTGTTCTTCATTAGCGGCTCCGGTCGCGAGAACGCAGGCTGTCGTTCGGATTCACGCTATTGCCACGCGGTGCGGCGATGCCGGCGCCGCCGGAAAAATCGTCCTGAGCGTCCGGCCCATGCGCGTTCTTCAGGATTTGATCGAGCGGCAGGTAAATCATCGGGCTGCCCTTGTCGACATCGAGCATGACCTTGGCGGAGCTGCCAAGCACGCTCTGCATCATGTCGAGATACAGGCGCTCCTTGGTGACCTTCGGCGATTTCTTGTATTCGCCGACCAGCTGCGTGAAGCGCGCCGCGTCGCCGCCAGCCTTGGCGATGACCTGGTCCCGGTAGCCGGTGGCTTCGGCGATCTGCCGGGCCGCCGCGCCGCGTGCCTTGGGCAGACGATCGTTGGCATAGGCTTCCGCCTCGTTCTTGAGGCGCTGCTGGTCCTCACGCGCCTTGATGGCGTCGGCGAACGAAGCCTGCACCGGCTCCGGCGGCTGTGCCTGCTGGAGATTGACCTCGGTGACGACCAGGCCCGCCTTGTACTAGTCGAGGCGATCCTGCAGCAGTCGGCGGTTGGGCAGTTCGGTGAGCGAGTCGTA
>CBINNP010000328.1:0-2885 GCA_966252075.1 uncultured Solimonas sp. | reverse complement strand
TGCGCCGGCACAGCAAGGCCCAGATCGCCGCGCGCCCGGCGCTCAGGAGCCGCGATCTGGAGGCGACCCGCCGCGCCTGCGAGATCTACCGCAGCGAGCCGGTCACCGTCATCAACTTCGTCGAAGGCACCCGCTTCACGGCGGCCAAGCACCGCAGCGGCCGCTCGCCCTTGCGCCACCTGCTCAGGCCCAAGGCCGGCGGCGTTGCCTACACGCTGGGGGCGATGGGTGAACAGTTCGCCGGCGTCATCGATGTGACGATTGCCTATAGGCCGACCCGGCAGGCGCTGCTGTGGAGCTTCGGCAGCGGGCAGCAGCACGCGCTGGCCGTCCACATCGATCTGCTGCCGGTGCCTGCGGATCTGTTGCAGGGCGACTACGAAAACGACAGCGACTATCGCGAGCGCTTCCAGTCCTGGATTAACGGGCTGTGGGCGCGCAAGGACGCGCGGCTGGAGCGCATGCTCGGCGCGCCGCCGCCCGAGCCGGCGCCACGGGCCGCACATTTCTGAGGCGCACAAAAAATTGCGGCCCGACCGGAGCCGGACCGCAGTTGAGACGCCAGCGACGCGTACTGCCGCCGCTGGCACCACCGAGAAAGGTATCGCTCAGAACTTGAATTCGAGCTGCGCCCAGAACTTGTCGGTATCGACGCCGAACTCGTCGGCGCTGTAGCTGGCATATCGGATCAGGCCGCTGAGCTTGCCGGCCAGCGGCATGCCCGCCGACAGATTGATTTCGCTGCCGTAGTCGTCGACGCCGCCCACGGTCTGGTCGGCGCTGTACTCGTGATAGCTGGCGATCAGCGTGGCGGTGCCGAGCTTGCCGGTGACCGTCAGGTAGACGTCTTCCAGACCGCCGGCCGGCGTGGTCAGGAACAGGTCGGCCCAGCCGTTGAACGCGTACTTCGTTGCCAGCGGCGTCTGCAGCGCAACCACGCCATCGTCGCTGCCGAGCTTTTCGTAACCCAGTCGCACGCTCAGCGGCTTGAAGCCGAGGCCGATCTCGCCGAGCAGGTAGTCGGTATCGAAGCTGCCGGCCGGCGTGTCGGCTTTCTGCGCGGCGTACTCGGCCGTGTACAGCAGCTTGACGGTGCTGCTCAGCGGGGCGCTGCCGTCGGCGCGGATGCCGTAGGTGTCGAGATCCGGCGTTGCCGGCACTTCGTAGTCGAGCAGATAGGCGTAGCCGACCAGCGTCAGCGTCGGCAGCACCGCCCAGCGCAGATTGGCCAGGTGGCCTTCGAGATCGACGTTGGCGAAGACGATGTTGTTGACGTTGTTGATGTACGCGTATTCGAAGTTCAGCGCGGTGCTCGGCGCGTACTTGAGGAAGGCGCCGTCGTAGGTCTGCTCGTTCTGCCGCCACACGACATTGCCGATCCAGCGTGCATTGTCGAGCACCACGCGCTTGCGGCCGACGCTGGCGGTCAGGCCCGGCAGCGCGGCGTAGCTGATGCCCCACTGGTTGAGCTCGCTGTCGTCCGGGTCGGCAACGACGGAATAGCCGGCCTGCACCGGCGCGTAATCGTCGATCAGTGCCGAGGTGTTCTCCAGCTCGGCCATCGCGCTGAACTTGTTCCAGCTCTGCGTGGTGTAGCCCAGGCGGGTGCGCAGGGTCAGCGCATCGGCCTGCTTGAGCGTGTTGTCCTGGTCGACCGTCTCGTAGCGCAGGCGCATGTCGAGATTGGTCGTACCCTTGGTGATGGCGTCTGTCAGCGCGTCGGCGCTGGCGATCTGCGGCTGCAGCATCAACAGGCCGGCCAGCGATGCGGCCAGCGAAATGGCGCGGCGGCGGAAGATGCGCTGATCCGGTGCCGTGACCTTGTTGCGTGTCATTGTTGCTCCCTGGTGCGATCGCGCTGCGGGGTCGTTGTCGCGATCTGGAGTCAGCTTATGGAGTGGCGGGATCGCGCTGTATCGCGCCAGCCATCATTGCGATGTCGTGAATGCAGCGATGCCTTGTAGTGTGGGCACTACAGCGGCCGCGGCAGGCGACTTCTGAAGCCCGAATGCCGCGCGCACAGCAAAAAACCGCAGGTGCAAGCACCTGCGGTCTGCCATTGCGCCCCGGGATGGTGGGGTGGAGTGGTTCGGACTCTGGCGAGTCCTAGGCAGTCTGCATCGTCGTCGCCAGCACCATGTACACCTCGGTCCAGGCGTCGCGGACTTCCATCGTGAAGTCGTCGCCGAGCCCTTGTTCGAGCGTCCACAGCAGCGCCACCGCGACGGTCGAGTAGTGGCTGGGCTGCACGCCGTAGCCGACGTGGCGCTGGCCCAGGGCCTTGACCGCGGGCACCAGCGCCGGCAGATCGCGCAGGCCGCGCACGGCGGTGTTGATCATCATCATCAGCTTGCGGCCCTGTTCCTTCATGTCGCCCTTGAACAGCAACTTGAGGTTGGGGTCCAGCTCGAACAGCTTGCCGTAGAACAGTTCGGCGGCGGTGTCGCGGATCGGTACGACCTTGTCCCAGGTCGTGGTCACGAGTTCGACTTGTTGAGGCGTCATGGCGTGTTTCCGTGCGGGAGGATCGATCAGCTTTCGAGCGGGATGCGGATGACCACGCCGCCCATCACGTCACCGATCTGGAAATCGGTCTTCGGCGAATCCTTGTGGCCGTTGTGGCAGGACACGCAGGCCGGTGCGACGGCCATGTCGGCGTACACCGCGGTGAAGTACTTCTGCTCGCCGAGCGTTTCCTCGGCGTAGTAGTTCTTGCCCTTGTTGTCGACGATGAACTGCAGCCCGGCTTTCTCGACCTCGGTCTTCGGCGCGTTCTGCTTGTTGACCGGCCACAGCGATTGCAACGAGTACGAGAAACCCGCTCCTTTCTCGGCGACCATCTCGGCACCGAAGCGGAACATCTGCGCAGGCAGCACCAGCGCCTT
>CBINNP010000327.1:0-2901 GCA_966252075.1 uncultured Solimonas sp. | reverse complement strand
GGGGGCCGCGCCGCTGGCGTTCACGCTGGCGCTGAGCCTGCCGCAGGCCGACGAACACTGGCTGGAGGCGTTCTCTGCCGGACTCGGTGCTTGCGCACGCACGTACGGCATCGCCCTGATCGGCGGCGACACAACGCGCGGCGCGCTGTCGCTGACGATCAGCGTGATCGGCCATCTGCCTGCCGGCGCGGCGCTGCGGCGTGGCGGCGCGCGGGCAGGTGACCTGGTTTGCGTCACCGGCACGCTCGGCGATGCTGCGCTCGGGCTGCGCCTCGGGACTGCTGCCGACGACACCGACGCGAGCTTCCTGCGCGATCGCCTCGACCGCCCGACGCCGCGGCTGGCGGCCGGGCTTGCGCTGCGCGGGATCGCCAGCGCCGGCATCGACCTCTCAGACGGCCTGCTCGGCGATCTGGGCCACGTTCTCGATGCCAGCGGCGTTGGCGCCGATATCGAAGTCCGGCGATTGCCGCAGTCGCCGGCGTTCCGGCGGACCGCGGCGGCGGATGCGGGTCTGGCGCTGCAGCTCGCCGGCGGCGACGATTACGAGCTATGTCTTTGCATCCCGGCCGATCGTCTGGCCGCCGCTCAGGCGGCGTGCGGCATGGTGCCGCTGACGCCGGTCGGCCAGATCTCTGCAGAGCCGGGACTGCGCTTGGTTGACGCCAACGGTCTGCTCATATCCACCGCCGCTTTCGAAGCCTATCGCCACTTCTGATGACTGCTGACTCCACCGCCACCTCCAGGCCTGCGACTCCCGAGCCGCCGGCGCGCCTGATCCTCACCACGCCGGAGCACCTGCTGGCCTTTGGTTTCGGCGCCGGTTTGGCGCCGCGCGCGCCCGGCACCTTCGGTACCGTGGTCGGCGTGCTGCTGTTTCTGGCGCTGTCGTGGGCACCCTGGCCCTTGTATGCGGCGGCGACGGCGCTGCTGTTCGTTGCCGGTTGCTGGATCTGTGGCGAGAGTGCACGGCTGCTGGGCGTGCACGACCATGGCGGCATCGTCTTCGACGAAATCGTCGGCTATCTGGTGGCTGCGGCGCCGCTGATGATGATGCCGCCGGCCGATGCTTTGCGCTGGGCTGCCGGCATGCTGCTGGCGTTCGCCCTGTTCCGCCTGTTCGACATCGTCAAGCCCTGGCCGATCCGGGCGCTGGATCGCCGCGTACACGGCGGTTTCGGGATCATGCTGGACGATGCCGCGGCGGGCCTGGCGGCGGCAGCGGTGCTCGTGCTGCTGCGCCGCGAGTGGCTGCCGCTGTGAGGGCCGGCGGCGCTGCGGCCCTACAACAATTATGGTTGCATACTATAATGCTGGACTTGACCAAGCCCGTCCGCGCCGCGACCCCGTCCAGACAGCCAGGAACCCGAGCGAATGTCCGTTGAACGCGATGTAATGGAATATGACGTGGTGGTTGTCGGCGCGGGCCCGTCGGGCCTCGCGGCGGCCATCCGCATCAAGCAGAAAGCCGCTGAAGCCAATCAGGAAATCAGCGTCTGCGTGGTGGAGAAGGGCTCCGAAGTCGGAGCGCACATTCTGTCCGGCGCGGTGTTCGAGCCGCGCGCGCTCAAGGAGCTGTTTCCAGACTTCAAGGAGCTGGGTGCACCGCTCAATGTCGAGGTCAAGCGCGACGACATCTACTTCTTCCTGAGCCAGACCTCGTCGGTCAAGCTGCCCAATCTGTTCGTCCCGGCGACGATGCACAACGAGGGCAACTACATCATCTCGCTCGGCAACCTGTGCCGCTGGCTGGCACAGCAGGCGGAAGGCCTGGGCGTGGAGATCTATCCGGGCTTCGCCGCCCAGGACGCGATCATCGAGGACGGCGTGGTCCGCGGCATCGTCGTCGGCGATCTGGGCGTCAACCACAAGGGCGAGCACAAGCCGGACTACACGCCCGGCATGGAGCTGCGCGGCAAGTACACGCTGTTCGCGGAAGGCTGCCGCGGCCACATCGGCAAGCGCCTGATCGAGCGCTACGAGCTCGCCAAGGACGCCGATCCCCAGCATTACGCGATCGGCATCAAGGAAGTCTGGACGATCGATCCGGCCAAGCATGAAGCCGGTCTGGTCGTGCACGGCGCCGGCTGGCCGCTGTCGGTGCTCGACACCGCCAACACCGGTGGCTCGTTCCTCTATCACTTCGAGAACAATCAGGTGCTGGTCGGCCTGATCGTCGACCTGTCGTACTCGAACCCGTTCCTGTCGCCGTTCGACGAGTTCCAGCGCTTCAAGCACCACTCGGTGATCGCCAAGTACCTGGAAGGCGGCACGCGCACCAGCTACGGCGCGCGCGCGATCGTCAAGGGCGGCCTCAATGCGCTGCCGAAGCTGGTGTTCCCCGGCGGCGCACTGATCGGCGACGACGCCGGCATGCTCAACTTCGCCAAGATCAAGGGCAGCCACACGGCGATGAAGTCCGGCATGCTGGCCGGCGAGTCCATCGTCGAAAAGCTCGCTGCCGGCGGCCAGGGCGGCGATGTGCTCGACAATTACACGGCCAACTTCAAGGCCAGCTGGCTGCACCAGGAGCTGTACGGCAGCCGCAACTTCGGTGCGGCGCTGCACAAGTGGGGCGCGCTGTTCGGCGGCGCCTACAACTACATCGAGCAGAACTGGTTCGGCGGCAAGCTGCCGTGGACGCTGCATGACCTCAAGAAGGATCACGAATCGCTGAAGCTTGCATCGGAATCGCAGCGCATTGCCTATCCGAAGCCGGACGGCAAGCTGAGCTTCGACAAGTTGTCGTCGGTGTTCCTGTCGAGCACCAACCACGAGGAAGATCAGCCGGTCCATCTGCAGCTGAAGGACCCGAGCATTCCGATCGCGAAGAATCTGCCGCTGTACGACGAGCCGGCGCAGCGTTACGGTCCGGCCGGTGTCTACGACGTGATTGGCGAG
>CBINNP010000326.1:0-2927 GCA_966252075.1 uncultured Solimonas sp. | reverse complement strand
CATCAGCGGCCGGGCGGCGCACAGCGCTTTCGATCCGGCGCGGCGCCAGCAACGCCTGCCCGCTCCGCCCGCTGCCGTCGATGCGCCACGGCAGCCTCCGCTGCAATGGCTGCTGTAGCGCCGCATCCGCACGCCGCGCCGCGGCGGCGCGGCGTCTCGGCCTGGCGGCCGCCGAACCGCCGGTTGCGCTGCGCCTGAGCGAACAGCCGCGCCTGCCGTTCGATCGCCGCTTTTTCCAGCCGCGCGCCGACGGCCGCGCCTCGTCCGGCGATTGCCGCGACGCCCGCGACACCCGCCTGCGCGCCCGCGAGGCGCACATCCGTCCGCTGCGCAACAGCCTCGCTGTGAATCCCTGACGCCTCGCCGCCGAGCTGCACCCGACCGTTTGACGGCGGGCCATTGCCGTGGACACGGCGCATAACTGATAATCAATATCATTAACGTCTGTGAATACAGGTGTGCCGCGGGCAGGCCATGCCGGATACCGAGCGGGCACGCCCGGGGTCCGGCATGGGGCAAGGCCCCGCACTGCAGCGCTTTTCCTTGGAGATTGAAGACATGCGTTTCGGCTTGAGCAGCACCATCGCCCTGCTGGGCGTCGGCATCAGCGGCGCGCTGCACGCGCAGGACGTGCAAGACGGCAAAGAGGATGTGGCGGTTGAGGAAGCCGGCGCCCCGCCGGCCACCGAGGTCGCGCAGGCGGACGGTGAAGGCGAGATCGAGACGATCCTGATCGTCGGCAAGCGCGAGGATCGCGTCAGCAAGGGCGCCACCGGCCTCAACATCTCGGTCGCGGAGACGCCGCAGTCGATCAGCACGGTCGACCGCCGGCAGATGGAGAACTTCGCCGCCTACAACCTCAACGACGCGCTGCGCCTGGCCACCGGCATCAATGTCGAGGAATGGGAAACCAATCGCACCAACTACATCGCGCGCGGTTTCGAGATCAAGAGCACGCAGATCGACGGCGTCGGCATGCCCAACGGCTGGGGCATCGTCACCGGCGCGATGGACTCGTTCGGCTACGAGAAGCTGGAAGTGATCCGCGGCGCCAACGGCCTGCTGACCGGCGTCGGCAATTCCGCCGGCACCATCAACTACGTGCGCAAGCGCCCCACCAACCAGGCACAGGGCAGCCTGGGCGTGTCGTTCGGCTCCTGGGACTTCAAGCGCATCGAGGCGGATTACTCGACGCCGCTGACCGCCGACGGCAGCTGGGCCGGCCGCGTCGTGGTCGCCGCCGAGGACAAGGATTCCTGGCTGCGCGGCAAGAGCGACGACCGTACCTTCTTCTACGGCGTCATCGACGGCCAGATCGGCGACAACTCGACGCTGACCTTCGGCTACTCGCACCAGCAGGCCAACACCGACGGCAACCTCTGGGGTGCCCTGGTGCTGTCCAACAGCGACGGCACGCAGGCAGAGTTCCCGCGCAGCGCGTCGACCTCGCTGGACTGGACGTTCTGGGACACCACCACGCAGACCGCCTTCGCCGAATACACGTATGCGCTGTCGCCGGACTGGAATCTCAAGGCCAGCTACAACTTCCGCCACGTGAAGGACGATGCGTACCTGTTCTACGTCTACACCCTCACCGGTCTGGACCCGGACACCGCCACCGGCCTGTATGGCAACCCGGGCAGCTATCCGAGCAAGAACCACGCGCACCTGCTCGACCTCAATCTCGACGGCAACTTCGAGCTGTTCGGCCGGACGCACGAACTGATCGTCGGCATCAACCAGTCGACCAGCAAGGAGAACATGCGCTGGCGTCCGGTGCCGGACACCGATCCGAACTGGGGTGCGCTGCCGGCGTTCCCGTATCCGGGCGACATCTTTCCGGAGCCGCAGTGGGGCGAAACGATTTTCTACAGCCTCAGCAAACAGCGCCTGACGCGCGCCTACGCAGCCAGCCGCCTCGCGCTGACGAGCCAGCTCAAAGCCGTGCTCGGCTTCAACTGGTCGGAGTTTCAGCGTGACGGCGACGGCGTATTCAGCGGCCCCTATGATCAAACCGAGAGCAAGCTCGCGCCGTACGCCGGCCTGACCTATCAAATCATCGACAACCTGCTCGGCTATGCCAGTTACTCGGACATCTACCAACCGCAGGACGAATACGACATCAACCAGAAGTATCTGGACCCGTCCAAGGGCGTGAATTACGAAGTCGGCGTCAAGGCCGACTGGATGGGCAAGCGCCTGCTGACGACGCTGGCCTGGTTCACCGCCAAGCAGGAAAAGCTGGCGACCTTCGCCGGCCTCAACAGCGCCGGCCAGTACTACTACCAGGGCATCGATGTGGAGTCGAAGGGCTACGAGCTGGAAGTCACCGGCAAGCCGCACGATTACGTCGATCTGGTGCTCGGCTTCACCGCGCTGCAGTTGCATGGCGATACCGGCAACAACGTCTACGAGTGGGTGCCGCGCCGCACCGTCAACCTGCAGCTGTCGAGCCAGGTGCCGGGCGCGACCGACCTGACGCTGGGCGTCGGCGGTCGCTGGCAGAGCGACATCGCCAAACTCGACGAGAACACCAATGTGATGATCCGTCAGGACCACTACGTGTTGCTCAACGCCTTTGCGCGCTACGACATCAACAAGGCACTGACGGTGCGTCTCAACCTCAACAACCTGACTGACGAAAAGTACATCACCAGCCTTTACCAGGTCGGCTACTACGCGGCGCCGCGCAACTTCGTCGCCGCTCTGGACTGGAAGTTCTGATTCAACGCGGGCGTCTGTCGCTACGAATGACGTTGCGTGAAAAGGCCCCGCCGACGCGGGGCCTTTGTCAGTACCGGTACTGCCGCGCCAGCGCGATGACGTCGGCCGAGAAGCCCCGACCGTCGGCCCGCCATGGCAGGGGGGCCTCCAGCCGTGGCATCTGCAGCCAGTCAGGTAGCGGTGGTGTGTCCTCGACCAGCTCG
>CBINNP010000325.1:0-2979 GCA_966252075.1 uncultured Solimonas sp. | reverse complement strand
GTAGCCGAGGTAGCCGCGGGCAATGTGCACGACATGGCGCAGGTTCGACAGCACCAGCTGCTGCGCGGCGCCGACGTCCTGCTGGTCACGCAGTTGCTCGGCCAGCGTCTTCTCGCCGGCGGCGTCGAGAGACGGCAAGCGGTTCACATAGCTGATATAGGCATCGATGCTGCCGGCCAGCGGCATCACCGCTGTCGGTTGGCGAATTGCAAGCGTCGTCGTATCGCTCATGGCGTCAAACCTCCCACACGCAGTCTAGCACTCGGCTTGTATGAGTGCTAAAGCCCGAAAAAGTTCCGGGTTCCCCGAGGCGCAAGGAGGATTCCTGGGGGCGTTTCAGCGCGGTTCAATAAGCGCCAGGCGGCGGCTGACGGTCGCCAGTGCCGCCCACCAGCCGAGCGCGACGCCCAGCCCGACCAAGCCTAATCCTTCGAGAAAACCCAGGCCGGTCAAGGCGAAAGCCGCGCCATAGGCCTGCGCCAGAGTCGCCGTCGGGCCGGCCAGGCTGTTGACGCCCAAGGCCAGCAGCAGCCAGGCGAGCAGGCCGCCGAGCAGGCCGAACCAGATGCCGGCATAGAGAAAAGGCCGGCGGATGAAGCTGTTCGGCGCGCCGATCAGCTTCATCACCTCGATCTCCTCGCGGCGCGCCTCGATGTCGAGGCGGATGGTGTTGGCGACGATCACCATCACCGCGATGGCCAGCAGCAGGCCGATGATGCCCACCGCGCGCTCGGCGATGGTCAGCACCGCATAGAGGCGCTCCAGCCATTTCTGGTCGAGCTTGGCCAGTTCCACTTCCGGCAGTTTGGCCAGACGCGCGGTCAGCGCCGCGGTACCGTCCTTGCCCAGGTCGGCGACCGGCGTTACCGCGATCACCGCCGGCAGCGGATTGTCCTTGAGGATGTCCAGCGCCTCGCCGAAGCCGGACTGGGCGCGGAAATCGTCCAGCGACTGGGCGCGCGAGATGTAGCGGCTGCGGGCGACGCCCTGGCCGCTGCGCAGCTCCTGCGCCAGCGCGGCGCCGCGCTCGTCGGGCACGCTGTCCTTGAGGAACAGCGAGATCTGCAGCGATTCCTGCCAGCTGTGGCCGACCACGGCGAAATTGCGCGTCAGCACGTGCAGGCCGGCCGGCAGCGCCAGGGCGATGCCGACGACCAGCGCCGTCATCGCCGTGGCCAGCGGCGCGCGGCCGAGCTTGCCGAGCGAGAAGAAGAATACGCGCAGGTGTTCCTGGGCCAGCCGCGACAGCCAGCCCGGCCGGGCGAGGCCGGATTCAGCGACTGCCATGGGCATCTCCGACGCGCGAGGCGGCGATCGGCCGCTTGTCGGTGATCTGGCCGCGTTCCAGGTGGATGATGCGGTGCGGGATCGCTTCGACCAGATCGATCGCATGCGTGGCGATCATGACCGTCACGCCGGCGTCGTTGAAGCGCTCGAAGCCTTTCATCACGTCGTGCGCCATCTCCGGGTCGAGGTTGCCGGTAGGCTCGTCGGCGAGGATCAGCGCCGGTTTGGTGACGATGGCGCGGGCGATGCCGACGCGCTGCTGCTCGCCGCCGGACAGCGTCAGCGGCATCGCCTTCTCCTTCTTCAGCAGGCCCAGCGCGTCGAGCGCGGCGCGCGTGCGGCGGCCGATGTCGGCATGCGCGTAGCCGCGGATCACCAGCGGCAGCGCGACGTTGTCGAATACGGTGCGGTCATTGAGCAGGTTGAAGTTCTGGAACACCAGGCCGATGTGCTGGCGAAAGCGCGGAATCTGCCGCGGCTTGATCGTCGCCAGATTCTGGCCCATCACCATCAGCTGGCCGCGGTTGGCGCGGCAAAGCGCCGCGATCAGCCGCAGCAGCGTGCTCTTGCCGGCGCCGCTGGGGCCGGTGACGTAGACCATCTCGCCCTGGCTCAGCGAGAAGCTGACGTCGGTCAATACGTCGGCGCCGCCGGGATAGCGGTACGAGAGACGGTCGAAGCGAATGATTTCGTTCATTCAGCGCCTGCCGATGGCGGACGGTCGAAACGCACTCAAGATTCCCCTTTGGCGCGGCGACGGCGACGCGCTCATTCCCCGATCAAAGCGTCCGCATAGGCTTCGGCGTCGAAAGGCTGCAGATCGTTGACGCCTTCACCCAAACCGATGAAGCGCACCGGCAAGGCCATCCGCCGGGCGATGGCCAGCAGAATACCGCCCTTGGCCGTGCCATCCAACTTGGTGATGACCAGGCCGGTCAGGCCGATCGCCTCGTGGAACTGGATCGCCTGAGTCAGCGCATTGCCGCCGGTGGTGGCATCGACCACCAGCAGCACTTCGTGCGGCGCGTAGGGGTCGTGCTTCTGCACCACGCGCTTGATCTTGCGCAGCTCATCCATCAGGTGGCTCTGCGTGTGCAGCCGGCCGGCGGTGTCGGCGATCACCAGGTCGATGTCGCGGGCCTTGGCCGACTGCACGGCGTCGAAGATCACGCTCGCCGAATCGGCGCCTTCGCCCTGCGACAGGATCGGCACGCCGGTGCGGTCGGCCCAGGTCTGCAGCTGCTGCACGGCGGCGGCGCGGAAGGTGTCACCCGCCGCCAGCATCACCTTGCGGCCCTGCGCCTTGTAGTAGGCGGCGAGCTTGCCGATGGTGGTGGTCTTGCCGACGCCGTTGACGCCGGCGACGAACAGGATGTACGGCTTGATGAAGGCCGGCATCACCAGCGGCTTGGCGATCGGCGCCAGCAGTTCGACCAGCGCCTTCTTCAGCGTGGCGCGCAGCTGTGCCTCGTTCTTGACGCGGCCGGCATTGACCTCGTTCTGCAGCCGCTCGATCAGCCACTGCGTGGCATCGACACCGGCATCGGCCAGCAGCAGTCGCGTCTCCAGCTCCTCCAGCGCGTCGTCGCGCAGTTTGTCGGCGGCAAACAGCGTCGAGATATCACGCGTCAGCCAGGAGTCGCCCTTGTTGAGGCGGGCGCGCAGCTTGGACAGCAGTCCGGATTCAGCCAT
>CBINNP010000324.1:0-3058 GCA_966252075.1 uncultured Solimonas sp. | reverse complement strand
AGGAGCAGAGCATCCGCATCACCGCCAACTCGGGTCGGTCGGCAGACGAGATCCAGAAGATGGTGAAGGACGCCGAGGCGCATGCCGAGGAAGACAAGAAGTTCAACGAGCTGATCTCGGCGCGCAACCAGGCCGACCAGATGATCCACGGCGTCGAGAAGTCGCTGAAGGATCTGGGCGAGCAAGTGGAGGCCGACGAGAAGAAGGCGATCGAGGATGCGATCGCTGCCGCACGCGAGGCCGTCAAGACCGACGACAAGGACGCCATCACCGCCAAGACCGAAGCGCTGACTCAGGCTTCCGCCAAGCTGATGGAGCGCGTCTACGCAGCCAAGGGCGCCGAAGGCGGCGCCGGTGGCGCCTACAACGCTGGCGCCGGCGGCGCGCAGCCGGACAGCGATGTGGTCGACGCCGAGTTCACCGAGGTCAAGGACAAGAAGTAAGCGGCACGCGCGGTTCGCGAAGCGCCCGGAGATGATCCGGGCGCTTTTGTGTTTGAAGACTCCGTGGCGTGGCGTTTGCTAATCCACCACGGAGCGCAAGATCGAAGAGCGTCGGACGATGAGCAAGCGCGATTACTACGAAGTGCTGGGCGTGGCCAAGGACGCCGGCGAGGAGGCCCTCAAGAAGGCCTATCGCAAGCTGGCGATGAAGTACCACCCGGATCGCAATCCGGGCGACCAGGCCGCCGAGGCGCAATTCAAGGAAATCAGCGAAGCCTACGAGGTCCTGACCGATGACAGGAAGCGCGCGGTTTACGACCAGTACGGCCATGAAGGCCTGAGCCGCGGCGGCGGCGCCGGCGGCGGTTTCGGCGGTGCCGGCGGCTTCGCCGACATCTTCGGCGACGTGTTCTCCGACATCTTTGGTGGTGGTGGCGGCGGCGGGCGCGGTGGTCCGCGCCGCGGCGCCGATCTGCGCTACATGATGGAGCTGTCGCTGGAGCAGGCGGTGTTCGGCTCTACCGAGACCATCCGCATCCCGAGCTGGGACGAATGCGAGAGCTGCCACGGCCACGGCACTGCCGACGGCAAAAAGGCGCCGGCCTGCCAGACCTGTCGTGGCTCCGGGCAGGTGCGCGTGCAGCAGGGCTTCTTCGTGCTGCAGCAGACCTGTCCGCAGTGTCGGGGTCGCGGCACGCAGGTGGTCGATGCCTGCAAGAGCTGCCGTGGCGCGGGCAAGGTGCGTCGTGAAAAGACCCTCGAAGTGAAAGTGCCGGCCGGTGTCGACACCGGCGACCGCATCCGTCTCAACGGCGAGGGCGAGCGCGGCGATGCCGGTGCGCCGAGCGGCGATCTCTACGTGCAGATCACCGTCAAGCCGCACGAGATCTTCGAGCGCGACACCAATGACCTGCACTGCACGGTGCCGATCTCGGTGGTCACTGCCGCACTCGTCGGCAAGATCAACGTGCCGACCCTGGAAGGCAATGTCGAGATCGAGGTGCCGGAAGGCGCGCAGAGCGGCAAGCAGTTCCGCCTGCGCGGTCGCGGCGTACGTTCCGTGCGGACTTCGGGTCCCGGCGATCTGTTCTGCACGGTGCTGGTGGAAACACCGGTCAAGCTCAACAAGCAGCAGAAGGAACTGCTGCGCCAGCTCGGTGAAACCCTGGACGGCGAGGGCGGCCGCCAGCATCACCCGGAAGCGTCGAGCTGGATCGGCAAGGCCAAGAAGTTCTTCGACGATCTGACTACCTGAGCCGCGCCGGCTTTGCCGCCCGCGCGGCCAGGCGGCCAGGCGCGCTTATTCTGCGTCGAGAGATTCGTACAGCCGCACGTACTCCTGCGTCACACGGTGGCCGCGATCCAGATAGATCAGCGGTTTGTGCAGCTCATGCGATTCCTTGACGCGCACCGAGCTGGACAGGGTCTCGCCCAGCACCGGCTTGCCTTCGGCGCGCAGCTCTTCGACGACTCGCGTGGGCAACTTGCTGCGTGACTGGAACTGGTTGGCGACGATACCTTCCAGCTGCAGATCCTCATTGTGGTCGGCGCGGATCTCGTCGATGTTGCCGAGCAGGGTGTACAAGGCCTGACGGGCGAATTCGTCGCAGTCGAACGGGATCAGCACGCGGTCGGCGGCGATCAGCGCCGAGCGCGCGTAGAAGTTCAAGGCCGGCGGCGTGTCGATGAACACCGCGTCATAGCCCTTGAGCTTGCGCAGCGCATCGCGCAGCTTGTAGATCTTCTGCTTGGCTTCGAGCTTGACGGCCAGTTCGTCGAGCCGGCTGTCGGCGGCGACCACGTCCAGATTCTCGAACGGCGAACTGGTGGCATAGGCCACCAGCGGCGATGGCGTCAGCTGGAACGACAGTGTGGTGTCGAAGAAATCGGCGATCGTACGCTCGACCGACTCGGCACCCTCACCGAGCAGGTACTGCGTGGCATTGCCCTGGGTATCGAGGTCGATGACCAGCGTACGCAAGCCGCTGTCGGCGGCGATCGCGGCGAGATTGCAGACGATCGTGGTCTTGCCGACGCCGCCCTTCTGATTGAACACCACGCGCTTCATGCAGATCTCCGTCAGTTTGTCTTGGCGCCGCGAGCGGTTCTGGATCGCTCGCAGCGTTCGTGCCGCCGCCAATGGCAAAATGCTAACGCAGCGCCGTCGCCGGCGGATGGAATTCGCACGGCGTCGCGATCGAAATCGCTCTCAAGACGGGAAATTCCTCGCATGAACGTTCTGGTTACCGGTGCGACCTCCGGCTTCGGCGCGGCGATCGCGCGCAAGTTTCTTGTCGAAGGCCATCGAGTCGTCGTCTGCGGCCGCCGTGTCGAACGGCTGGCGCCGCTGACGGCGGCGTTCGGCGAGAGCTGCCACGCCGTCGCGCTCGACGTCCGCGATCGCGCAGCGGTCGAGGCCATGGTCGCCGCGCTGCCGCCGGCCTTCGCCGAGGTCGACCTGCTCGTCAACAACGCGGGACTCGCGCTGGGCCTTAACCCCGCGCATCAGGCCGATCTGGACGAGTGGGAACGCATGGTCGACACCAACATCAAGGGCCTGATGTACATCACGCGCGCGCTGACGCCGGGCATGGTCGCCCGCGGTCGTGGACACG
>CBINNP010000323.1:0-3119 GCA_966252075.1 uncultured Solimonas sp. | reverse complement strand
CCGGGTGATACCGCGCCGGCAGCAGGCTGCGCAGCAACACGGTCTGTACCAGCATCAGGTCCGGCCGGCCGCGGGCCTGCTCCAGCACCTTGGCGAAGTCGCCGGCCTGCGGCTTGTCGCCGCCGCCCAGGCTCAAGCCCCGCAGCGCCAGGAATTCGCGCAGGGTCTTGATCTTGTTGGCATCCGGATTTTCGTGTACCCGGTACAAGGTCGGGATCTTCGACTTCTCCGCCAACTTCGCCGCCTCGACATTGGCAGCGACCATGCACTCCTCGATCAGGCGGTGCGCGCGATTGCGCTTGACCGGCACGATTCGATCGATCTTGCGCTCGTCGGAGAACACGATCTTGGTTTCGGTCGATTCGAAGTCGATCGCGCCGCGCCGCGAACGCGCCGCGAACAGGGCTTCGAAGACCTCGTTCAGTGCCTGCAGATGCGGCAACAGCGCCGCGTGGCGCTGCCCGATCTCGCCCTCCGGCGCGTCCAGCGCAGCCGCCACGTCTTCGTAGATCAGTCGCGCCTGCGAGCGCATGACCGCCTCGTAGAACTTCGACTTCGCAATCTCGCCGTCCGCCATCACGCGCATCTCGCAGACCATGCAGAGACGCTCGACATTGGGGTTGAGCGAGCACAAGCCGTTTGACAGCTTCTCCGGCAGCATCGGGATGACGCGCTGCGGGAAATAGACCGAGGTCCCGCGCTTGGCCGCCTCCTTGTCGAGCGGCGCGTCCGGCTTCACGTAGGCCGAGACATCGGCGATCGCGACCCATAGCGTCCAGCCCTTCTTTTCCTTGCGGGCATACACGGCGTCATCGAAGTCGCGGGCGTCGGCACCGTCGATGGTCATCAGCGGCAGCGCGCGCAGGTCGACACGATCGCGGTACTGTTCCGGCTGCACGGTATCGGGAATCTGTGCGGCCTCGCGTTCGACGGCGTCTGGCCAGTCGTTGGGCAGGTTGTGCGCGCGGATCGCCGCCTCGATCTCCATGCCGGGCGCCAAATGCTCGCCGAGGATCTCGGTGACGCGGCCCACCGGCAGGGTGCGATTGCCCGGCGGCGCCACGATGTCCGCCACCACCATCTGGCCGTGCCGCGCGCCCATCAGATCTTCCGGCGGAATCAGCACGTCCTGCTGCACGCGCGGGTTCTCGGGGATCACGTAAGACATGCCGCGCTCGACGTGCAGCCGGCCGACGATGCTGCGATTGACGCGCTCGACGATCTCGGCGACCACGCCTTCCGGCCGGCCCTTGTAGTCGGTGCCGACGACCCGCACCAGCACGCGGTCGCCGTTCATCAGCGAGCGCATCTGCTTGGGCGACAGGAACACGTCCTGACCACCGCTTTCGGGAATCAGGAAGCCGAAACCATCGCGATGCGCCTGCACACTGCCGGCGATGAGATTCATCTGCGTGACCGGCCCGTAAGCGCCGCGGCGGTTCTGCGCCAGCTGCGCTTCGCGCAACATCGCGACCAGACGCTTGGACAGCGCTTCCTGCTGGCTGAGCTTGGCCAGCCCGAAGACGCCGATCAGCTCGTCGAGCGTCATCGGCCCTTCCTGCTCGGCCAGCGTCTGCAGGATCAGATTGCGGCTCGGGATCGGATCGGCGTAGCGGTTCTGCTCGCTGCCGAACTCGGCGTCGGCGGCGCGCCAGTCGATGGTCTTGGCGCCACGGCTGCGGCCTGTCGCCTTGGGATTTTTTTCGTTATTTTTTTTCATTGACAAAGGTTATTGGCGTCGCCACAATGCGCGCCCTTGCTGCTGACCGCAAGTGTTTAGCGATCAGTTGTAAGCCGAGATGGCGGAATTGGTAGACGCACCAGTTTCAGGTACTGGCGGGTAACACCGTGGAGGTTCGAGTCCTCTTCTCGGCACCAAACAAAACAACCGGCGGAAGCCGGTTTTTTTGTGCCTGCAGCAAACTGCGGCGACTGCCTCAGCTGCTGCGAGCGCGCACTGCGGCGGCCGGACACCTGGGTGCCCGGCGCCGCGATACGACGCGATTCAATCAAACGGATGATGTAGCACCATGGTGTGGTCGCGATCCGGACCCGTCGAGATGATGGCCACCGGCGTCTGCGTCACTTCCTCGATGCGCTTGAGGTACACGCGCGCCTTCTCCGGCAGATCCTCGTAGCGCGTGACGCCGTAGGTATTGCTCTTCCATCCCGGGAACTCTTCGTAGATCGCCTCGACCCTGGAGAAGCCTTCGGCGCCGATCGGCGGCACTTCGACCGGCTTGCCATCCACCTTGTAGCCGGTGCAGATGCGGATCACGTCCAGCTCGTCGAGCACGTCCAGCTTGGTGACGCACAGGCCGCTGACGCTGTTGTTGAAGATCGAGCGGCGCGCCGCCACCGCGTCGAACCAGCCGCAGCGGCGCGGCCGCTTGGTGACGGTGCCGTATTCCGCACCCTTGTCGCGAATGTGCTGGCCGACATCGTCGTCGAGTTCGGTGGGGAACGGACCGGAGCCGACGCGCGTCGCGTAGGCCTTGACGATGCCGAGCACGTAGTCGAGCTCACGCGGGCCGACGCCGGTACCGGTGGCAGCGCCGCCCGCCGTGGTGTTCGACGAAGTGACGAACGGATAGGTGCCATGGTCGACGTCGAGCAGCGCGCCCTGCGCGCCTTCGAACAGCACGTTGTCGCCGCGGCGCAGTTGGATGCGCAAGAGCTCGGTGACATCGGCGACCATCGGCCGGATGATCTCCGCGTAGCCGAGCAGCGCATCGAGCGTCTGCTGGAAATCGACCGGATCTTCCTTGTAGAAATTCTGCAGCACGAAGTTGTGGTAACCGAGCAGTTCGCCGAGCTTGGCTGCCAGCAGCTCGCGGCTGAACAGATCGCCGACACGCACGGCGCGACGCGCGATCTTGTCCTCGTAGGCCGGGCCGATGCCCTTGCCCGTCGTGCCGATCTTGTTTTCGCCACGGGCGCGCTCGCGGGCCTGATCAAGCTTGACGTGGACCGGCAGCACCAGCGGTGCGGCTTCCGAAATGCGCAGACGGTCGCGGACGGATGCGCCGGTTGCCTCGACCTTCTCGATTTCCTTGATCAGGTCCGGCAGCGACAGCACCACGCCGTTGCCGATCAGGCAGGCCACGCCCGGGCGCATG
>CBINNP010000322.1:0-3131 GCA_966252075.1 uncultured Solimonas sp. | reverse complement strand
TGCGGCCTGCAGGGCCTCGGCGACGCCGACGGTATCGTAAGGATTGACGATCAGCGCCTGCGGCATCTGCCTGGCGCTGCCGGCGAAGCGCGACAGCACCAGCACGCCCGGATCGTCCGGGTCCTGCGCGGCAACGTATTCCTTGGCGACGAGGTTCATGCCGTCGCGCAGTGGCGTCACCAGGCCGACGCGGCTCATGCGGTAGATGCCGGCCAGCTGGCGGCGCGTGATGGCGCGATTGATGTAGCGCAGCGGCGTCCAGTCGAGCTGCGCGAAGCGGCCGTTGATGTGGCCGGCAAGCCCCTCCAGCTCGTTGCGGATGTTGATGTACTCGGGCACGTCGCCGCGCGAGGTCGGCGCGATCTGCAGGAAACTGACGCGGCCGTGCGTGTCCGGATAATCCTCCAGCAGGCGCTCGTAGGCGGCAAAGCGCTCCGGCAGGCCCTTGGTGTAGTCGAGGCGGTCGACGCCGACGATCTGCACGCGATCGAAGATCGCCGCGCGCAGCCGCTTGGCCTCGCGCTGCGCCTCTTCGGTCCCCGCCATCTCGGCGAACTGCGCGGTGTCGATGCCGATCGGAAATGCCCGCGCCACCAGCTTGCGGCCGTAGGCTTGGTAGGTGTCGCCATCGACGTGGCCGCCGGCCTCGCGCTCCACGTAGTCGCGGAAGCAGGACAGATCGCTTTCTGTCTGGAAGCCGATCAGGTCATACGCGAACAGCGCCTTGACCAGCCGGTCGTGGCGCGGCAAGGCGGTGAAGACCTCGCGCACCGGAAACGGGATGTGCAGGAAGAAACCCATCTTCTGCTGCGCCCCGGTGTCGCGCAGCGTCTCCCCGAACGGCAGCAGATGGTAGTCGTGCACCCAGACCACATCGTCGTCGCGCAGCAGCGGCGCCAGCGCCTGCGCAAAGCGACGATTCACGCGGTGGTAGCTGTCGTAGTAACGCCGGTCGAAGGCCGTGAGGTCGAGGCGGTAGTGAAACAGCGGCCACAGGCAGCGATTGGCGAAGCCGTTGTAGTAGTCCTCATGCTCGGCAGCGGTGAGATCGGTGGTGGCGCGGGTGACGCCGCCGACGGTCTGCGTCTGGATGCGGTCCTGCGCCTGCTCCGACACCTCGCCGCTCCAGCCGAACCACAGGCCGCGGCGCTTCTGCAGGGCGTCGGCCAGCGCCACCGCCAGGCCGCCGGCGCGCGTGGTGCCGCGCAAGGGGCCGACGCGGTTGGAGACAGCGACCAGACGGCTCATCCCCTGCGCTCCGAAGGCGGGCCCAGCACGGCCTCGGCACTGTCGCCGAGCCAGCGATGTACGTCGGCGACCGTATCGAGCCGGTATCGGGCGCAGCTCTGGCCCGCACCGACCTTGACCCCGTAGCCGCCGAGCGCCTGCACCCGCGCGAAGCCATCCTCGTCCGTGGTGTCGTCGCCGACGAACACCGGCTGGCGCGCCGAGAACAGCGGCCGAGCGAGCAGCGTCGTCACCGCCACGCCCTTGTTCTGGCCGCGCGGCCGCAACTCCACCACCATCTTGCCGAGCATCAGGTCGAGCCGATGTTGTTGGGCCAGCTCGCGCATCGCCGCCACGCACTCGTCCTCGCGCTGCGGCGCAGCGCGGTAGTGCAGCGCCACCGCCGCACCCTTGTCTTCGAGAATCAGCTCCGGATCGCCGGCAAAGCGCTTGGTGAGCTGCGCCGCTGCCTGCGCCACCTCCGGCCAGCTGCGACGCCGCGCCGTCTCGTTGCCCCGCACGCGCAACTCGGCGCCGTGCTGGCCTGCGCCGGGCAGTTGCAGCGGCATCAGATAGGCATCGATTTCGCGCAAGGGCCGGCCCGTGACGACGGCGACCGCGCCGCCGAGCAGATGGCGGACGCGCTCCAGCAAGGCGAGCAACGAGGATTCTATGTACACCTGATCGGGACGGGCGGCGATCTCCGTCAAGGTCCCGTCAAAATCAAGAAATAGAGCATCGCGCGACGCAAGAAGCGGAGGCGGCGCGGTTTTGTCTTCGCGAGGCGTTGGCATTGCGCTCGATTCTGACCCATGAAGCGAGCATCGCCAAGCAGTTTATCTTTGCGGAATTCAGCGTTTATTCATGCCAGGAAAGATTTTGCCCGCTTGTAGAAATTATCCGACGTCGAGCTTTCGCCACATGCGTCGCGACGCGGGGATTCCGGCAGCAGCGACGCTGAAGCGCCGCAGCCCCGCCGAACGAAATCCCAGCCGCGCGTAGAGCTGGCATGCCGGCAGATTGTTGTCGGCCACGTCGAGCACGCAGCTGCGCTTGTCGTATCGACGCGCCAGCTGCGTTCCGTACTCCAGCAGCTGCGCGGCGATGCCGCGGCTGCGGTAGGCGGGATCGACGCTGAGATGGGCGATGTACCACTCGTCCAGGCGCGGTACCGGCTGCATGTCGCCGAGCAGGCCGGCGCGGTGCATCGCCTGCAGCGCCTGCCACGGCGGGTAGAAGCGGAAGAACTGGCGCAGCGTGGCGATGGACAGCGCGCGCACCTCGACACCGCTGTAGAAGGCGGCGCTACCCACCACGCGCCCTCCCAGCACGGCGACGTGGTGATTGCGCCAGCCGATCAGGCCGCGGCCGTCGGCGAGTGCGAACTGCAGGAAATCAGCCGCGCGATGGCGGCCGTGGGCCAGGATGTAGTCGAAGGCGGCACTGCCGGCGCCGTAGATCAGCGGCACCAGCGCCCGCGCATCTTCCGCGCGAGCCGGCCGCAACTGCAGGACGGTGTCGATCGGCATGGCGTCGCCGACACCGCGCTGCGATCAGTTGCGCCGCGACATGAAGGCGACACGCTCGAACAGATGCATGTCCGCCTCGTTTTTCAGCAGCGCGCCGTACAGCGGCGGCAGCGACTTCTTGGCGCTGGACTCGCGCAGCACCTCCGGATCGATGTCCTCGGCCATCAGCAGCTTGAGCCAGTCGAGCAGTTCGGACGTCGACGGCTTCTTCTTCAGTCCCGGCAGTTCGCGCAGACCGAAGAACACTTCCATCGCATCCCTGACCAGATTCTTCTTCAGCTCCGGAAAGTGGACATCGACGATCTTCTGCATCGTGTCCTTGTCCGGGAAGCGGATGTAGTGGAAGAAGCAGCGGCGCAGGAAGGCGTCCGGCAG
>CBINNP010000321.1:0-3136 GCA_966252075.1 uncultured Solimonas sp. | reverse complement strand
CGGTCGCCAGCGACAGCATCGACAACAGCATCGACATGCCCAGGCCGTCGAGCAGGCCGGCGCTGAATACGGCGAGCAGGGCAAAGGCGCTGCGCGATGGATAGGCGCGCACGAAGGACGCCAGCATCTGCAGGGCACCGCGACTGCGGGGAGCCGTCAACGGCCGTTCGTGATGCATGCTCATGGGTGCAGGAAGCGGAGGCGCGGGCCGGCGCTGAGGATCAGGGGGACGGCAGGATCGGTGTTGAAGGGCTCGCCGTCCAGTGTGTAGCGCGCCAGGCCCTCGATGCTGATGCGTCTGCAGCGCCCGCTCAGGTAGCCCTGCTCGGGGCGCATCGCCGCATCGAAGCGGCCCTGCAACAACCGCGGCAGGCGACGCCGGAAGCGTGGCGCATCGGCGCTGACCGCGGTGATCCGCAGTGGCCCGTCGCCGCAGGCAGCGTAGGGATTGAGCCAGGCGCCCGGGTGTTCGAGCGTGCTGATCGCCAGCACGCGCATGGCGCCCTCGAGCCGGCCGCCGTCGCCGGCGTCGATCCGCAGCGCCGGGGGTTCCGGCAATTCACTGCGGCCGAGCAGACTGCGCCAGGCGATTCTCGACAAGCTCAGCGGCGTGCTGAGGCGCCCGCTGCGCAGACCGCCGCCCGCGCGATCGCGATGGCAGGTGCGGATCACGGCGTCGATCAGCGCACCGGCGAGAAAGAAGCCGAAGTGCGGCGGCGCGCCGGCCTGGTCGATGCGCAGCACCTCACGTTCGACGAGGCGCAGACCGGCCGGTTGCCGCAGCGCCTGGTCCAGCTTGCGCAGCAGGGCGCCGCGGCCGTTGAAGTCGGCGGCGATCAAGTTGCTGCGGCCGCCGCCGAGGATCAGCAGGCGCGGCATCGGCGTGCCGGCCGGCTGTAGCGCCAGCTGTTCGATCAGCGCCTGCACGGTGCCGTCGCCAGCGAGCACGACCACGCTGCCGGCCGCCAGCAGCGCCGGTACGGCGGCCTGCAAGGCCGGCGGACTGCTGGCCTCGATCACGCTGCCGCCGGCGGCGCGGACGCGCTGCGCCACGGTCGCCGGCAGCTCGCCGCGCGAGACGCGGAAGCTGAGCGGGTTGATCAGGACGGCCGGCGGCAGCGCTGAACCGGCCCGGATCACAGCCGGGCCGATGCTATGCAGGGCAGCGTTCAAGGCTTGCGGCGTTCCGGTCGCCAGTGCCGCATCGCCGACTGCTGCGGCGACGTCCGCGATGCCGAGCCCCAGAGTTCGGCCACGGCGGCGAAGAAGCTGTTGCGGCTGGCGGCGTGATAGGGGGAATCGGGCGGCAGATTCTCGACCAGCCGGCGATGGGCCTTGCCCAGCGCGTGATAGGGCAGCGAGGGGAACAGGTGATGCAGGGCGTGATAGCGCAGGCCGACCGGGAACAGCAGCGCGGTCAGCCAGGTCTGGCCGGTGATGTTGATCGAGTCCGCGAACTGCGCAGCGCGCGTCATCTGCTGGCCTTCATTGCCATAGCGGTGTGCGGCGAGATTGCGAACCCAGTTCAGGCTCAGCGCCATGCATACCAGCGCATAGGCCATGGCCAGCTGCGTGCCGCTGACATGTCTGCCGGCGACCAGCCCCGCCACGGCGACGATGTAGACGAAGCAGAGGATCTCGACGATCAGCAGGTGGCGCTGTTCTGCCTTCGGAAAGCGCTTGCTGTAGTACGGATTGGAGACGGCGGCCGAGGCGCGCGTCAGCACCCATTCGCGCAGCGGCGGGTGCAGCCATGACAGCGGCCCCAGCAGGCCGAAACGGACCATGCTGAAGAGCGGCAGCAGCGGCGCCTGCGCGAGGTATTTGATCGTCTCCGACACCGGCGACGAGGCCAGCGGCAGGTACTCGCCGTCCTCGGGCGTGCCGAAGTGGCGTGCGTTGTGGTGATCGACGTGATTGCGATACATCACCCAGGGCATCAGCAGCGGGATGCCCATGAACAGATTCCAGGCTCGGCCGAACCACTGCATCTGCCGTGGCGGCATGTGCACGATTTCGTGGATGAACGTGCCGGCCCGGAAGAACAGGATGCTGGCGGCAACGAAGGCGAAGATCTGCAGCGCGCTCCAGGCCGGCGCCATGAAATACGTCGCCGTCAATGCCCAGGCCAGGCTGGCGCTCAGCAGGAAATCCAGCCAGTAGAGGCCGGGTGCGCGCTGCTGCAGGTCCTTGATCAAGGGGTAAGCCTGCTGGATCCAGGCGTCCTCTCGCGACCCCATCGTAGCGCCGGACTCCGGCTCCTTGGAGGGCGAAGCCGCATGGACGGTGAGCAATGACATAACGGCCAAGGATACCGGGGCGGATCGCCGTGGGACAAGAACCGCGCCAGAGAACAAATTGGTGCGTTTGATGTTATATTATGGTGCGGTCAGTCTGGTGTTGTTGAGATTTATCTGCATCACTATCAATTCATTGAAGAAAGGTTATGGGAATGAATTCCGCAAAGCTCGTTTTTGGTGCGTTGCTTCTTTCCGCCCCGGCCTTGGCCGTGGCCAGCGCGAAGCATGAGGTTCCGTTCGAGCCGATTAAGGCCTATGACGTGAGTCATCACCGGCTCGACGCACATCACGTCGGCCGCGCCCTGAAGTGGAGTGCGCTGTCCTCAGACTGGTCGGTGATCGAGGAAGGCGCAGGCTCGTTCACGGCGGCGCTGGCGGACGGTGAGCAGACCGTCAAGGTGAAGTTCCATCACAGCGCGGGCGAAGTGCGCGCCGAATATGTCGACAGCCACAAGCTGGGCTTCGGCAACTGCACGCTGCCCGCACCGTGGGCCAAGTTCGAAGTGCGCCGCGTCGACCCCGACAAGCAGTGCATCCACAAGGCGTATTACAGCTGGCTGGGTGAAGTAGTGGGCCGTCTGGGTGTGTCGGCGCAGCAGCTGCAGATGGTGGACTGACAGGTACTGAAAGTAAAAATAGAAGGCCCGCTTATGGCGGGCCTTTTTCGTGAAGCCGGGCGGCTCGCGCTCAGCTGCGGCTGAAGCCGTAGAACTTGCACTGCGACAAGGTTTCGCGAACGACCAGCGGAGTGGTGCAGGCGTACAGCGCCAGCGACTCGCCATCTTCCGAGATCGCTGCGCCGACCACGCGCCCGCTTTCTTCGCCATGCCAGGCGC
>CBINNP010000320.1:0-3194 GCA_966252075.1 uncultured Solimonas sp. | reverse complement strand
CGGGCTCGGTGATGGCGTCCGACGCGTTCTTCCCGTTCCGCGACGGCATCGACGCCGCCGCGCGCGCCGGCATCACCGCGGTGATCCAGCCGGGCGGTTCGATGCGCGACGCCGAAGTGATCGCCGCCGCCGACGAGGCCGGCATGGCGATGGTGTTCACCGGCGTGCGCCACTTCCGCCACTGATCGCCGCTGCGGGCGTCCCCCTCTGAGATCAGGGTCACAGCCGGCGGTATCGCCGGCTGTGCGGCCTCGCTAGACTGCCGCCGTCTCGTCGGAGGCCGGTTCGCAGGAAGCACAGCGAACCGTCGCGCACCGACCACCGGTTTTCGTCACAGGGGGATCACCATGAAGCATGCCGTCCTGGCCTTTGCGGCCATCAGTGTCATGTCGTTCGGCAGCGCGCAGGCCGCGCTCAGCGCCGGCGACCAGTACAACCTCGAACAGATCCGCTCCGGCAGCCCCGGCGGCCTGCGCGCGGCCGCGCAGAACATCCAGGCCTCCGGCGCCGCGCCGCTGGAAGTCACCGACGCCCTCGCCGAAGCGATGCTGCAGAGCGCGCCCAAGGGCGACGCGTTCGCCGACGCCATCGCCTGGGGTTGCAAGGGCCTGGCCGCGACCGGCAATCGCCGCTACTACACGGTGGTCAAGCAGCTTGGCGACAGCGGCAACCGCAAGCTCGAAAAGCATTGCGAGAAAGCCGCCAGCAGCCTGGGCAGCGCCGAAGGCCCGCAGTACGCGCAGGGCGGCGTTTCGCTGAACGCGGGCGCCAGCGCCACGGCCGGCAGCGCGACGGCAGCCGCCGCGCCGGCGGACGGCGGCGCGTTCAAGCCGATCACCGAGCTCAAGCCCGGCATGTCGCTGCAGCAGGCCTACGCGATCTCCGGCCCGCCGACCTCCAGCAACTCGCACGTCACCGGCAAGGCGTTCATCCCGTTCAACTTCAAGGGCAATGACTCCTACCGCACGATCGGCCATTACAAGGGCCAGGGCCGCGTGATCTTCTCCAACTCCAGCGCCTACACCTCCGAGCAGCGCGTGCTGGAAGTGCAGGTCGACCCGAACGAAGCCGGCTACTGATCGCCGCCTTGCTGGACCGAATGCGGCGGCCGCGCGATGCGGCCGCCGCATTTTTGTTTGCGCGAGGATCGGGCTTGCCGCAGCATCGGCCGATGCAGGATCAACTGACGATCTGGTATCTGGAGCAGCGCTCGCCCGCCGAGTTGCGCCGCGCGCGCGTGCCGCAGCCGGTGCCGCTGCTGATGCAGGCAGAAGCGCCGCTGCCGATGCTCAACCGCTTCCTCTACACCGCGGTCGGCGGCCACTGGTTCTGGCGCGACCGCCTGCGCTGGAGCTACGCGCAATGGCTGCACTGGCTCGACCGACCGCAGCTGCAGACCTGGGTGCTGTACGCACGCGGCACGCCGGCCGGTTACGTCGAGCTGGAGCAGCAGGATGGCGGTGACGTGGAGATCGCCTACTTCGGCGTGATGCGCGAATTCTGTGGTCGTGGCCTCGGCGGCCACCTGCTGACGCTGGCGCTGGAGCGCGCCTGGGCTTTCGCGGCGCAGCGCGTCTGGGTGCACACCTGTTCGCTCGACGGCCCGGCAGCGCTGGCCAACTACGAGGCGCGCGGCATGCGCATCTACGACATCGAACACACGACGATCGAGCGTCCCGCCCAGCCGGACGGCCCCTGGCCCGGCTGGGACGGTGATTGCGGCCAGCGCGACGCGCATGGCGACTGAGACCGGGCTGGCGCTGTTCGCCGGCGTGGTGGTGGCACACGCACTCGGCGTCGCCAGCCCCGGCCCCGACTTCGCGGTGGTGATGCGCCAGGCACTCGCGCATGGCCGCGCCGCCGGGGTCCAGACCGCCGCCGGCATCGGCAGCGGCATCGTCTTCCACCTCGCCTACGGCCTGTTCGGACTGCAGTGGCTGATGCAGCAGCTGCCGATGGCGATCCACGTCATCGCGCTGGCCGGCGCCGCCTTCCTGATCTGGATGGGTGCCGGCGCCCTGCGCGCGCAGCCGCTGCCCGAGCAGGACGCCGCGAACGCGGAGGTGGCGCGCGGCGGACGCGCCGACTTCCTGCTGGGGCTTGCGACCAATGTGCTGAATCCGAAAGCGACACTGTTCTTCGTCGCGCTGTTCAGCAGCATCGCCACCGCGCCGCTGCCGCCCGGCCTGCAACTGGCGATCGCGATCTGGCTGCCACTGGCGACCTTCGCCTGGTTTGCGGCGCTGGCGCTGCTGCTGTCGCACGCCGGCCTGCGCCACGGTCTGCGCCGGCAGGCGCAGCGCATCGACCGCGCGATGGGCGTGATCCTGATCGCCCTCGGCGTGCTGGTGATCGTCCGCGAACTGCTCTGAGCACAGCGCGGTTCAGCCGTTCCTTTCCAGCCAGTCCAGCCGCGCCTGCCAGCGCTGGCGCAGCTCGGCGTTGAGGCCGGGCGTGGCGATCAGCACGCGCACGCGATCCAGGTCCGGGCGGCGCGCGTTCTTGAGGTTCCAGTATTCGCGCAGCGTCACCGGTTCGGCATTGCGCGCCAGCAGCTCGATCGTGTCGCCGGCCTGCAGCACGCCGGGCTCCAGCACGCGGTAGTACCAGCCGGACACGCCCTGCTCATCCATGCACTGCATCAGGCCTTCGACGTCGTGCCTGGCCTCGATCTTCCAGCATGGCGAACGCGGCTGGCTGAGCTGCACGCGCGCGCTGCCGAGGCGGAACACGTCGCCGATGCAGACCTCGTTCTCGGTCCAGCCCAGCGTGGAGACGTTCTCGCCCATGCAGCCGGGCACGAACTTGGCGGCGTCCTCGCGAAAATACGAGATGAAGCGGCGAAAGTGATCCTGCGGAAAATGATGCACGGCCTTTTCCGGCCCGCCATGGACGCGGCGATCGGCCTGCTGGTCATCGACCAGTCCGTCGCGCTCGATGCGCATCGGCCCCGCCACCGGCAGCTTGAAGATACCGGTCGGGCGGCCATCGTTCGGCATCGGCTGCACCTTGCCGGCGAACACGTGGTCGACGAGCAGCGAGATCGGCATCAGAGATCCTCCAGCAGGATGCGCGCGGCATTGCGCCCCGGCGCGCCGCTGACGCCGCCGCCCGGGTGCGCGCCGGCGCCGCACAGGTACAGGCCCGGCAGCGGCGTGCGGTAATCGCCCCAGCCCGGCACCGGGCGGAAGCCG
>CBINNP010000319.1:0-3206 GCA_966252075.1 uncultured Solimonas sp. | reverse complement strand
GCGCTCGTCCTTCCTTGCGCTGCGCCAAAACGGTCTCCGTCACAGCGGCGGCCATGGCATTAGCAGGCCCTAAATGCGCCTGACGCTGAGCAGCGCGCCTTCCAGCAGTTCGCAGCGGCGGCGCTTCGCTGCCACGCAGCGGATCATGGGCCTGCTGCTGATGAGCTTCTCGACGACGATGCTGCCGCCGATCGTCGTCGATCTGCTCAATGAGGGCAGCACCTGGAAGGCCTTCACCGAAGGCTTGTGGATCACGCTGCTGATCGGCCTGCTGATCTGGCTGCCGGTGCGCCGGCACCGCGGCGAGCTGAAGACCCGCGACGGGTTTCTGATCGTGGTGCTGTTCTGGCTGGTACTGTCCGGTTTCGGTGCGATTCCGTTCATCGAGACCGACGTCGGCTGGTACACGCTGACCGAGGCCATGTTCGAATCGGTATCCGGCCTCACCACCACCGGCTCGACCGCGATCGCCGCCGGTCTGGACGACATGCCGCGCGCGATCCTCTACTACCGCTCGCAACTGCATTGGCTCGGCGGCATGGGCATCATCGTGCTGGCGGTGGCGATCATGCCGATGCTCGGCATCGGCGGCATGCAGCTGTACAAGGCAGAGACGCCGGGTCCGATGAAGGACGCCAAGCTCACGCCGCGGATCATGCACAGCGCACGCGCGCTGTGGGCGGTTTACCTGCTGCTGACCGTCAGCTGCTTCTCCGCCTACTGGCTGCTCGGCATGCAGCCTTTCGATGCGTTGTGCCATGCCATGTCGACGGTGGCCACGGGCGGCTTCTCCACGCACGACGCCAGCCTGGGCTACTTCGACAGCCTCAGCATCGAGATCGCCGCGATGTTCTTCATGATCGCCGGCGCCTCCAACTTCGCGCTGCACTTCACCGCCTGGCGCGACCGTTCGCCGCGGCTGTACTGGCGCAACGCGGAGTTTCGCGCGTTCATCACCGTCTACGCCGTGCTGGCGCTGCTGATCTGCGGCGTTCTGTATACCGGCGGCACTTACACCTCGCTCGAAGAGGCGGTGCGCCGCGGCCTGTTCCAGCTGGTGGCGTATGGTTCCACGGCGGGTTTCGCCACCGCCAATCCCAGCGCCTGGCCGCACTTCGTGCCGCTGGTGCTGATTCTGGTGACGTATTTCGGATGCTGCGCCGGCGGTACCGGCGGCGGCGTCAAGGTGATTCGCCTGCTGTTGTTCGTCAAACAGTCCGGTCGCGAGATCATGCGTTTGATCCACCCCAACGCCGAGGTGCCGATCAAGCTGGAAGACAAGATCGTGCCCGATACGGTGATCTACTCGATCGGCGGCTTCTTCTCGATCTATATCGGCTTCTCGATCCTGCTGACCTGCCTGATGATGATCACCGGCCTGGACGCGGAAACCGCGTTCTCGGCCGTTGCCGCTGCGATCAACAACGCAGGCCCCGGCCTCAACAGCGTGGTTGCCAACGTCGCCGGGGTGACGCCGTTCGGCAAGTGGGTGCTGATCTTCGCCATGCTGATCGGCCGCCTGGAAGTGTTCACCCTGCTGGTGATCTTCACGCGGGCATTCTGGCGGCGCTGAGCGCCGCCATGCGGCTTGCGGCTATTCGGCCACCGCCATCTCCTTCGACACCATGAACGCCCAGGCCAGGCCGATCGCCACCGAATAGCCGTGGACGTTGCGGAACAGCGGGCTGTCCTCATTGGCGGCGCCGCTGTGGCGGAAGTAGCGCGTGCTGATAAAGCCGCGCCAGCGCGGCGAGAACGCGTAGGCGGCGCGCAGGCCGATCGAGCTGCCCATGTAGCCGCCATCGGCGCGATAAGCCGGCCGTTCTGCGGTGGCGTAGCGCGGCGCCACTTCGTAGAAGTAACGCTGCAGCAGCGTGCCGGTGAACTCGCTGCTGATCGACGCGCGCAGCAGCAGGCGGCCGCCGACGAAGCGCTCGCTCAGGTACGCCAGCTCCGGCTCGAAGATGAAGCCCTGCCAGTCGACCCCGGAGCCGACCGAGATCACGGCGCGCAGCGGCAGGTTGATGAGGACCTTGGACTGCGGGCGCGGGCCGTCGAAATTCAGCTTGAGGTTGGGGCCCAGCTCGACCAGGTAGTCGAGATCCGGCATGCCCTCGCGTGCATCGGAATTGCCGTTGCTGGACAGCGCGCCGCCGCCGCTGACGTCGATCTCGACATGCTCGGCCAGCTTCTGGCGCACCCGCGAACTGCCGTCCTCGGCGCGCAGCACGTCGCCGCGGTAGACGAAGTACGGCACCGGCACCGCCAGATAGCGGTAGTCCTCGGCGGCCGGGTACTGCGGCAGCATCAGGCCGGCGAACATCACGCCGCCCTCCCACTTCGGCAGGGTCGCGCGCTCCACCGCGCGGTCTTCGGCGGGCAGGGTCTGCGCGCGCAGCGGCAGCGCCGCGGCAAGCAGCAGGGCGGCCAGAGCACAGCGTGAGGCGGGCCAGTTCATCGGCGGCAGGGATCGGCAGTGAGGGACCCGCATGGTGCCCGCAAGCCCCGCGCCGCGTCGATGCCGCGGCGTGACGCACGGCACGGGCGCATGACACGCTGACGGGCCTCTGGTCTAATTTCGCCCTGCGACGCTACGCCGCCCGCCTTTCGCGCTTTCCATGTCGGTCTTCACCAAAGTCAGCCACACGCAGCTCAGCGAGTTCCTCAAGCAATATCCGGTGGGGCCGCTGATCGGCTTCCAGGGCATCGGCGAGGGGGTGGAGAACACCAACTACTTCGTCGATACCGAGGACGGCCGCTGGGTGCTGACCCTGTTCGAGCGGCTCAATTACGCAGATCTGCCGTTCTTCCTCGGCCTGATGGACCACCTCGCCTCGCGCGGTTTCGCCAGCGCGATGCCGGCACGCACGCACGACGGCGGCAATCTCACCACGCTCAACGACAAGCCGGCGGCACTGGTGCGGCGACTGACCGGGCAAAGCGTGCTGTTTCCCAATCTCGAACAATGCCGGCAGGTCGGCCGCGCGCTCGGCGAGCTGCACGTCGCCGCGCATTCGTACGCCGGCCACTGCGACAACTCGCGCGGCGCGCTGTGGCGCGAGCAGACCGGCCGCCAGCTGGCGCGCAAGACGCAGGATGCCGGCGTGCGCAAGCTGATCGAGGACGAGCTGGCGGTGCAGATGTCGATCGACCTCGCCAGCCTGCCGCAGGGCGTGATCCACGCCGACCTGTTCCGCGACAACGTG
>CBINNP010000318.1:0-3240 GCA_966252075.1 uncultured Solimonas sp. | reverse complement strand
CGCAGGGCGCACCGACCGTCGGTCGCCGGGTGTACGTCTTTGGCGGCGGCGACACGGCGATGGACTGCGTGCGGTCGGCGTTGCGGTTGCAGTACGCCCAGGGCTTCCCGCTCGACGTGATGTGCGCCTATCGCCGCACTGAGGCGGAGATGCCTGGTAGCAAGACGGAGCGGGTCAACGCGCGCGAAGAAGGCGCGCAGTTCCGGTGGCTGACCGCGCCGGTCCGCTTCCTTGGCGACGAAGATGGCCGCCTGCGCGCGATCGAGCTGATCGAGATGACGCTTGGCGAGCCAGATGCCAGCGGGCGGCGCCGCCCGGTTCCCCTTGAGGGCTCCGAGCACGTGGTTGAGGCGGACACGGCGATCCTCGCGCTCGGCTACTGGCCCGATCCGCTGCTCGGCGAGACGACCGAGGGCCTTGCAACGCGCGACTGGGGGCTGATCGAGGCCGATCCCGATACCGGGCGCACAAGCCTGCCCAACGTCTGGGCGGCGGGCGATAGCGTCACCGGGCCGGACCTCGTCAGCACGGCGATTCGCGGTGCGCTGCGTGCTGCGCAAGACATCCACCGTACGCTGAGCGAAGCGTAAGCTTTGCTGTCTTTGCTGTAACAACCGCTGCCGCGCCGAACGCAAATGCTTCGGGCGGCAGCGGTTTTTTTGGGTCTGACGGCGAGGCTCGTCTTACTGCGACCACTCGGTCGGCGTGCGATCCCAGCGATGCGCACGCAGCTTCTCGATCAGGTCGGCGGGCAGGCCGCGCCCGTCGCTGGCGGCGATATTCGCATCCACATGGCGCAGCTTCCGCATGCCAGGGATGACGGTTGTCACCGCCGGGTTCGAGAGGATGAAGCGCAGCGCCATCTCGGCCATGGTCATGCCCTCGGGAATCAGCGGGCGCAACGCGTCGGCGCGCTCGACCGAGGCGTGCAGGTTTTCGGGCACGAAGTAGGTGTTGCGCCAGTCGCCTTCCGGCCAGGTGGTGTCTTTGGTGAGGGTGCCGGTGAGCGAGCCCTCGTCGAACGGGACGCGCGCGATCACTGCGACGTTGAGCCGCTCGCACGCCGGGAAGAGGCGATCTTCCGGCGCCTGATCGAAGATGTTGTAAATGACCTGCACGGCGTCGATCAGCCCGGTTTCGAGCGTGTTGAGGACGTTCTCCGGCTCCCAGCGGTTGACGCTGATGCCCCACGCGCGCACTTTCCCCTGCTGCTTGAGGTCTTCGACCGCGCGCTGCCAGTCTTCGAGCTGCGCCCAGTCGTCTTCCCAGACGTGGAACTGCATCAGGTCAATCGTCTCTACCTGCAGGTTTTCTAGGCTGCGGTTCGTGTATTCAACAATGTAATCGTACGGGAAGACGTCTTCAAGCTTGTAGCCGCGCCGCGACGGCCACTTGCGGTTTTTGGGCGGGATCTTCGTGGCGGCGTAGAGGCGCTTGGTCGGCGTCTGCTGGATCAGCTCGCCGAGCAGCCGCTCGCTGTGCCCCGAGCCGTAGGCCCAGGCCGTGTCGAAGAAGTTGCAGCCGAGCTCGACGGCCCGGCGCAGCGACTGGCGCGACTCTTCGTCGTCCGAGCCTTTCCACTCACCCATGCCCCACATGCCATAACCGACTTCGCTTACCTTCCAGCCGGTTCGCCCGAAAGTACGGTACTCCATGAAGCTACCTCCTCATGGCGAAGCAACCATCTCAAGTGTTGGAGAATGTACCCGACTCAGTCCGTGTCGTCCACGCCGCCGAAGAAGATCGCCAGATGCAGCGTGCCGAGAATCAGGTGATCGCCGTGCGAGACTACGTAATCCACAAACGGCATCAGCTTGAGGTCGTTCAGAAACGTGCCGTTGACGCTGCCGAGGTCCATCACGCTGAGGTATTCGCCACGCCGCTGGAGCAGGCAATGCCGCCGGGAGACGCCATGCGCCAGCGCATTGAGCGGCGTGAGGTCGAGAATGCCCTCTGCTGCTGCGTTGGTCGAACGGCCGAGGATCAGCGGCTCGCGGATCTCGACGGTGTAACACACCGCAGAGGGTAAAAACTGGAGCAGGGCGGTTGCTTCCGGCGGAAAGCGCTTGGGCGATTCGCGATCGACCGGGATGGTCTGCGGCTTGCGTCGCATCGGGACGGTGCTGGGCGTGTCGTACTGGCTATCTGTAGCGGGCAGGTCCGCGCCGCACTGCACGCAGGTTCGCGCCAGCGCCAGGTTGAACGCCCCGCACGCAGGACATTGCAACGATTCGTCGGGCAGAGAAGCCGGTTTCTTGGGTGCAACAGCGTCCGGATTTAACTCGCCGGTCATAGATTTGCGCGTCTCTCCTCAGTTGATGCCTGTTACTGTAGTCGGTTTCGCGCATCGGGACAACTCGGCGGATGGCTGCGCCTGTGTCGTCGCCTGATTCGGGGTACACTTGAGCGTATGGAGCGGAAAATCCTGCACCTGGACCTGGACGCGTTTTTCTGCGCGGTGGAAGAGTTGCGCGATCCGTCGCTGCGCGGCAAGCCGTTCGCCGTGGGTGGTCGGCCGGAGCAGCGCGGCGTGATCGCGGCGTGTTCGTATGCGGCGCGGCGCTTCGGGATCCACTCGGCCATGCCGACCGCGACCGCGCTCCGCCTGTGCCCGCACCTGATCCTGATTTCGCATCATCGCGGGCAATACAGCGAAATGTCCCGCCAGGTGATGCAGCGGCTGCACGACCTCACGCCGCTGGTAGAGCAGCTTTCGATTGACGAGGCGTTTGCCGATGTGAGCTTTCTGCCGGACGATCCAGCTACGATCGCGCGCACGCTCCAGGCATCGATCAACGAGGAACTCAACCTGCCGTGCTCGATTGGCGTGGCGACGAACAAGCTGGTCGCCAAGATCGCGAACAATGTCGGCAAGGCGAAGGCACGCGGCGATTCTCCGCCGAACGCGATCACGGTCGTCCCGCCGGGGCAGGAAGCGGCGTTTCTCAGCCCGCTGCCGATCGGCGAGCTGTGGGGCGTCGGGCCGAAGACGGCCGAGGCGCTGGCGCGTCATGGCGTGAAGACAATTGGCGACGTCACCGCGTGGCCGCCGGAGCGGTTGAGCCGCCTGTTCGGCAAGAACGGCGAGGCGATCGCCCGGCACGCGCGCGGGATCGACGACCGGCCAGTTGAGCCGGAGCGCGAGACGAAGTCGATCAGCAAAGAGGTGACGTTCGCGCGCAACGTCAGCGACGCGACGCTGCTGGAGCGGACGCTCCGCCAACTTTCCGACGGGGTGGG
>CBINNP010000317.1:0-3318 GCA_966252075.1 uncultured Solimonas sp. | reverse complement strand
GGTGCTGGAGACCGCCGAGAAGATCGAGGAGATCCGCAACCTCGTCGGCCGCCTCGACATTCCGGTGCGGCAGGTGCTCATCGAGTCGCGCATCGTCATCGCCAACGAGGACTTCGCGCGGCAGATCGGCACGCGCTTCGGCGTCAGCACGATCGGCTCAGCCGGCAATACGCGGATCGGCCAGAGCGGCACCAACACCGGCTCGCGCGACGTGCTGGCCGGCGCCACGCCGACGCTGGCCGATTCCTACATCGTCAATCTGCCGACCTCGGCCGCCGCGCCGGGCATCGCCTGGACCGTGCTGGGCGGCGATTTCCAGATCGATCTCGAGCTGCAGGCCCTGCAGACCGAAGGCCGTGGCGAGGTGATCTCGACCCCGCGCGTGGTTACTGCCAACGGCAAACAGGCGCTGATCGAACAGGGCCGCGAAATTCCCTATCAGACCTCCAGCGGCAATAACGGCACCAACACGCAGTTCAAGAAGGCGGTGCTGTCGTTGACCGTGTCGCCGCAGATCACGCCGGACAACCGCGTAATCATGGATCTCAACGTCACCAACGACAGCCAGGGCGCCAATGTCACCACCGCCGGCGGCACGGCACCGGCGATCGATACGCGACGCCTCGACACGCAGGTGCTGATCAAGAGCGGCGAAACCGTAGTGCTCGGCGGCGTGTTCCAGCGCGAGACCACCAACTCGGCGTCCAAGGTGCCGTTGCTCGGCGATATCCCGCTGCTCGGGGCACTGTTCCGCAACAACGAGAAGTCCGACGTCAAGCGTGAGCTGCTGATTTTTGTCACGCCCAAGGTGCTGCAGGAAGGTCTGGCAGTGAATCCGTAGCAAGGAAGATCCCGCTGCACGCGGGACCGGTACCGGACGCCACGGGGGTGGCGCGGGGAGCGAAGCGGTAATGGTGAAGGCCAACAACATTTTTCTGGTCGGGCCGATGGGAGCCGGCAAGACCACGATCGGGCGCAAACTCGCCGATCTGCGCGGTGCCAGCTTCGTCGACAGCGATCACGAGATCGAGGCGCGCACCGGCGTCGACATTCCGTACATCTTCGAGAAGGAAGGTGAAGCGGGCTTCCGCAAGCGTGAGAAGCAGATGATCGACGAGCTGAGCCAGCGCAACGGCATCGTGCTGGCCACCGGCGGCGGCGCGATTCTCGATCCCGACAACCGCCAGGCGCTGGCGGCGCGCGGCTACGTGGTCTACCTGCACGCCACGGTCGAGCAGCAGCTCGCGCGGACTGCGCGCGCCGACAATCGCCCCCTGCTGAAGGCCGGCGCCGACCGCCGGCAGATCCTCACGCAGCTGTTCGAGATCCGCGACCCGCTCTACCGGCAAATCGCCGATCTGGTGCTGCCGACCGATCACCGCAGCGCCAAGGCGCTGATCAACGACATCATTCGCGGTGCCGACGGCGAGTCACTGGCCATTTGATACGATGCGCGCCGCTTCCGGCCGCGCGCCGGCGGCATCGGCTCCCTTATCACTGCTGTCGCGCCAGGTCCTGCATCGCTGCTGATGGATACGCTCAACGTCGAACTCGGTCCCCGCCGCTACCCGATCCACATCGGCGCCGGCCTGCTCGCGCGCGCCGATCTGCTCGACGAGGCGCGCCGCCGGCCGCTGCGGCTGATCACCGACGAGCACGTGGCGAAACTGCACCTGGCGCCACTGCGCGCGGCGCTGGCGCTCGACGAGGCGCAGATCCTGGTGCTGCCGGCTGGCGAGACCACCAAGACCCTGGCCCATGTCGAGGCGATCATGGACTGGCTGCTCGCCGGCCGCCTGCCGCGCGACGGGTGGCTGGTGGCGCTCGGCGGCGGCGTGATCGGCGATCTGGTCGGCTTTGCAGCCGCCATCTACCAGCGCGGCATCGACTTCGTGCAGGTGCCGACGACCTTGCTTGCGCAGGTCGACTCCAGCGTCGGCGGCAAGACCGGCGTCAACCATCCGCGCGGCAAGAACATGATCGGCGCCTTTCACCAGCCGCAGCTGGTGCTCGCCGACACCGACACGCTCAAGACCCTGCCGCGCCGCGAGCTGCTGGCCGGCGTGGCCGAGGTGATCAAGTACGGCATGCTCGGCGACGCCGGCTTCTTCGCCTGGCTGGAAGCCCATATCGACAAGCTGATCGCCCTGGATGCCGGGACCCTCGCCTACGCCGTGCGGCGCAGCTGCGAGATGAAGGCCGAAATCGTCGCCCAGGACGAGCGCGAGTCCCTCGATGGCGGCGCCGGCCCGCGCGCGCTGCTGAATCTGGGCCACACCTTCGCGCACGCCATCGAAACCTACACGCATTACACCCAATGGCTGCACGGCGAAGCAGTCGCCACCGGCCTGTGCATGGCGGCCGATCTGTCGGCGCGTCTGGGCCAGATCAGCCAGGCCGAGGCGCAACGCTGCATCGAGCTGATTGCGCGTGCCGGCCTGCCGGTGAAGCCGCCGCAGGGCATGCGCGCCGACGACTTCGCGTCGCTGATGAGCCTCGACAAGAAAGTCGCCGGCGGCAAGCTGCGCCTGATCCTGATGCGCCAGCTCGGCGAGGCGCATGTCTCCTCGAACTTCGACGCCAAGGCGCTGGCGGCGACGCTCGCCCATTTCAGCAACTGATCGACAGCTGAGACATGAGCCTCGCGCCCTACGCTGCCGACGACCAACGCTCGCGCGGCCGCCGGCACGACGAAGGCGGCTCCGGGCATCGCAGCCAGTTCCAGCGCGATCGCGACCGCATCATCCATTCGGCGGCGTTCCGCCGCCTCGAATACAAGACCCAGGTCTTCATCAACCATGAAGGCGATCTGTTCCGCACGCGGCTGACGCATTCGATCGAAGTCGCGCAGATCGCGCGCACCATCGCGCGCAGCCTGTCGCTGCACGAGGATCTCTGCGAAGCCGTGTCGCTCGCCCACGATCTCGGCCACACGCCGTTCGGTCATGCCGGCCAGGACGCCTTGAACGCCTGCATGAAGCCTTATGGCGGTTTCGAGCACAACGCGCAGTCGCTGCGCGTGGTCGATGAGCTGGAAGACAAGTACGCCGAATTCCGCGGCCTGAACCTGATGTTCGAGACGCGCGAGGGCATTCTCAAGCACTGCTCGAAGAACCGCGCGATGCAGCTGGGCGAAGTCGCCGAGCGCTTTCTCAAGGGCCGGCAGACGACGCTGGAGGCGCAGCTCGCCAACCGCGCCGACGAGATCGCCTACAACAACCACGACATCGACGACGGCCTGCGCGCGCGCCTGCTGACGATCGAGCAGATGCGCGAGACTTCGCTGTTCCGGCGCCATCACGACGAGGTGCTGGCGCG
>CBINNP010000316.1:0-3456 GCA_966252075.1 uncultured Solimonas sp. | reverse complement strand
ATGCTAGGACAGCCCGCCAGCGCTGCGATCGCGTCCGGCCGCTCCGGCGCTACCGTTCATCGCATCAGGCAGCAGCCGGGCGATGACGGCGCCGACTCGCGCCGGATCGCCGCTGGTGCGCCAGCTCCGCAGCACCGCTGCCGCCGTTGCTTGCAGGCCTTCACGCCGCAACACGCGTTCGGTCTGCCGTGCGACGGCGGCGCCGGTATCCAGCAGGCTGACTTCAGGCCCGGCGATCGTCGCGATCGCCGCGCGCAGGAACGGATAGTGCGTACAGCCCAGCACCAGCGTGTCGGCGCCCTGCGCCAGCAGCGGTTCGACATAGCGCCGCAACAGCGCATCCAGCGCCGGCCCCTGCAGTTCCCCACGCTCGACAAACTCGACCAGACCCGGACAAGGCTGGGTCACCACGCGAACATTGTGGCCGTGCTGCGCCTGCAGCCGCAGGAACTTGTCGCCGGCCACCGCCGCGCCGGTGGCCAGCACGCCGATCACGCCGCTGCGCGTCTGCGCGACCGCCGGCTTGATCGCCGGCTCGACGCCAACGAAGCTGATCGGGTACGTCGCGCGCAGCTGTTCGATCGCCGCGATCGTTGCCGTATTGCAGGCGACGACGATCAGCTTGGCGCCGGCCGCCAGCAGCTCCTCGGTGATCGCGGCGGCGCGGGCGGTGATCTCCGCCGCCGGTTTGCCGCCGTACGGGCAATGGCCGCTATCGGCGTAGTAGATCGTCGATTCATGCGGCAGCAGCGCGTGGATCTCGCGCAGGATCGACAGCCCGCCGACGCCCGAGTCGAAAACCCCGATCGGCGCCTGGCTCATGCCATGGCTTCCATTTCAGTAGCGATGAAGAAGGCTTCGAGCTCGGCGTTAAACGCCGCCGGGAATTCGGTCGGCAGCGCGTGATGGGCGCCGGCCACGGTGCGCAATCGCGCCTGCGGCATCAGGCGGCTGAACTCGGCGATATCCTCGGCGGCGAAATAATCGTGCTCGGCCTCGATCACCAGCACCGGCATCGGCAGGCGCCCGAGCGCCTCGCCGGCGCGCCAGTGCGTCAACGCGGTCAGCCCGGCCAGATAGCTGCAGCGCGAGTTGCGTGCACCGCGCGTGATGGTCTTGGCGCGCAGGCCGGACTGCGCCGCCTCCGGATACATCTTCCAGGCGATGCGCTGCGCCAGCCGCTTCGGTCCCAGCGTCGCCATCATCAGATAGCGGTAGCCGAACTCGAAGAAATGCCGCGGCCGGCGCGGCCGGAACGATGGCAGGCTGTTGCAGATGACCAGCCGCTCGATCGGCGCTGGCGCGTCGATCGCCATCTGCTGCGCGACCGCGCCGCCCATCGAGTGACCGACCAGCGTGTAGCGCTCGACGCCAAGCTGCTGCAGCAGCCGCGAGATGTCGCGTGCCAGGCGCGGAATCGTCACCCAGCGGTGGCCGCGCGGGGTCTGGCCGAAACCGCGCAGCTCCGGCGCGATCACGCGGAAGGCGTGCGAGAAATGCGGAATCTGCTGCTCCCAATCGGCGACGCTGCCGCCGAGGCCGTGCAGGAACACCAGTACCGGACCGCTGCCGATATCGACGTAATGCAGCTGCAGATCGTCGACCGCCAGCCGCGGCATCAGTAGTCCCGCGAGCCCTGGCTGGGCGTGCAGAAGCAGCGCGCGTAGACCCCGTGCGGATCGTTGAAGCCGGTCAGCACGCGCTCGATGTCGCTGCGCATCAGGAACCGGCTCAGCCAGTGAGCGGCGCCGGACGGCAGCCAGCGGCCCATGATCTGCAGCCGGCTGCTGCCGGAGAAATCGGCGATCAGCTGCTTGGCGAAATCCAGCCGCGGCCGCATCTCGCGCAGCTCGTACTGGTCCTCGTCGAGTCCGGCGATCTGCGCCGCCGCCGCCGTGGCCTGATCGAGCCCGCCGATCTCGTCGACCAGACCGAGCGCCTTGGCGCGGCCGCCGCTCCAGACGCGGCCGCGGGCGATGCTGTCGACCTTGTCGACCGGCATCGCGCGAGCCTTGGCGACACCGCCGACGAAGTCGCGATAACCCTTGTCGATCTGTGCCTGGATGATGCGGCCGTATTCGGCCGGCAGCGGCCGGTCGAGCCGCAGGCTGCCGGCCAGCGGCGTGGTGCCGACGCCATCGCTATGCACGCCCCACTTGGCCAGCGCGCGGTCGATGGTCGGGATCAGGCCGAAAATGCCGATCGAGCCGGTGACCGTGGCGTCGTGCGCGAAGATGCGGTCGGCGTCCATCGAGATCCAGTAGCCGCCGCTGGCGGCGAGCGTCGACATCGAGGCCACCACCGGCTTGCCGTCGGCCTTGAGGCTGTTGACGGCGCGGCGGATCTGCTCGGACGCCCAGACGCTGCCGCCCGGCGAATTGACGCGCAATACCACGGCCGAAACCTCGTCGTCGCGGCGCGCCTGGTCGAGCAGGTCGACGATCGCATCGCCGCCGGCCTGCCCGGTCTGGCCCGGGCCGTCGACGATCTCGCCCTGCACGACCACCAGCGCGATCGTGCTCTTGTCCTCGCCCTTCTGGCGCGCGTCGCGCGCGGCGGCCGCCAGATAGTCAAGGTAGTAGACCTGGCGGAAGCTGCCGATCTCGTCGTCGAAACCGACGATCGCGCCCATGCGCTTGCGGAACTCGTCCTGGGTCTCGATGCTGGTGACCAGCTTGGCTTCCTTGGCGTAGGCGGCGGCATCGCCTTTCAGGCGGTCCATGCCGTCGGCCAGATTGCGCACGTACAGATCGGCGACGTTCGGCTGCTGCTGGCGTGCCTCGCCGATGCGGCGGCCGTAGATCGACCACAGGTCGCCGAGCCAGTCGAGGCTGGCGGCGCGCGCCTGTTCCGACATGTCGTTGCGGGTGAACGGCTCCACCGCCGATTTGTACTCGCCGACACGGAACACGTGGACATCGACACCCAGCTTGTCGAGCGCCTCCTTGAAGTAGTTGCCGTAAGCGCTGAACCCTTCGATGTCGACGCTGCCGAACGGGTCGATGACCACCTCGTCGGCCTGCGCGGCGGCGTAGTACGCGGTCTGGTCGTAGTACGGGCTCCAGGCGATGATCTTCTTGCCGCTGGCGCGGAAGTCCTGCATCGCCGCCGTCAGCTCCTGCAGTTGCGGCAGGCCGGCGCCGGTCATGCCGTCGAGCTTGAGGACCGCGAACGGGATGCGCGCATCGTCCTTGGCGGTTTCCAGCGCCTCGACCAGCGCGCGCAGCGAGGACTGCGACGGCGGCAGGCCGTTGAGGTTCTCCAGCAGACGCTGGCCCGGGTCCAGATCGATCTGGTCCACCAGCTCGCCGCTCGGCGCCAGGATCAAGGGCATGTTGTCCTCGACGACCGCTCGGCCGCCGCTGCGCAGCATGAACCAGGCGAATGCCAGCGAGCCCAGCACCGAAACGATCACCACCAGCTTGAGCAGCGTGCTGACCGCCAGCCACAGCAGAT
>CBINNP010000315.1:0-3463 GCA_966252075.1 uncultured Solimonas sp. | reverse complement strand
ACATCGGGGTTGGCCTCGATGGCGCGGTCGACGGCGTCGGACAGCGCACCGTCGTCGGAAACGACCTCCCAGCCGCGCGATGATCAGGTTGTACACCGTCCAGCCCAGATTGAGCAGCACGGTATCCGGATGGTCGGAGCCCATCAGCAGGCGCGCGATGCCGACCGCGGCGCCGATCAGGTTGAGCGAGAACAGGATGTAGTACGGCTTGGCGATGTCCTGGTCGAAGTAGTCGCGGTCGACGATGCCGCCCTTGGCGGTGACGTTGAACTTGCCCAGCTTGGGGTTGATCGTCGCCAGCAGCGTCGGCCACAGGATGAACGTGGCCAGCACCGTCTCGTAGACCTCGGACCAGAACGAGTGGCGGAACGGCCCCTGCAGACGGCTGTTGGTGATCGTCGCCAGGATCACGTGCGGCGCCGCGTAGGCCAGCACCATCCAGCCCTGCGCCTTGATGATCTCGGCGTCGAGCAGCAGATAGGCCAGCGGCGAGGTCAGGAAGACGATACGCGGCAGGCCGTAGAAGAAGTGCAGCATCGCGTTGGCGTAGCAGATGCGCTGGCCGAACTGCAGGCCCGGCATCACGAACGGATTGTTGACGCGGAAGATCTGCGCCATGCCGCGCGCCCAGCGGATGCGCTGGCCGACGTGCGCCGACAGCGATTCGGTGGCCAGGCCCGCGGCCTGCGGGATGTTGATGTAGGCGCTCTTCCAGCCGCGCGAGTGCATGCGCAGCGAGGTGTGCGCGTCCTCGGTCACCGTCTCGGTGGCGATGCCGCCGACTTCTTCCAGCGCCGTGCGGCGCAATACCGCGCAGGAGCCGCAGAAGAAGGTCGCGTCCCAGAAGTCGTTGCCGTCCTGGATCAGGCCGTAGAACAGCTCGCCTTCGTTCGGCACCTTGCGGAAGGTGTCGAGGTTCTTTTCGAACGGGTCCGGCGAGAAGAAGTGGTGAGGCGTCTGCACCAGCGACAGCCGCGGATCTTCCAGCATGCCGCCCATCGTCATCTGCAGGAACGAGCGCGTCGGAATGTGGTCGCAGTCGAAGATCGCCACGAATTCGCCGTGCGTCTTCTTCAGTGCGGCGTTGATGTTGCCGGCCTTGGCGTGCTTGTTGTCGGTACGCGTGATGTGGGTGACGCCGACCCACTCGCAGAATTCCTTGAATTCCTGGCGGCGGCCGTCATCGAGCACGTAGATGTTTAGCTTGTCCCGCGGCCAGTCCAGCGACATCGCCGCCAGCACCGTCGGCCGCACCACGGCCAGGGGCTCGTTGTACGAGGGGATGAAGATGTCCACCGTCGGCCACTGCGCCGGGTCGTCCGGCAGGGCCGCCGGCCGGCGCTGCAGCGGCCAGGCGGTCTGGATGAAGCCCAGCAGCAGGATCGCGTAGGCATACAGCTCGGCGCCGACCAGCCCCAGCGACAGGAACAGATCCCAGTAGTTGAATTCCGGGCCGATCGGCAGCGTCTCGGTCAGGCGCCAGTAGATGTAGCGCGTGCTGGCGATCAGCGACAGCGCCATCAGCGTCAGGATCCAGCGATGGCCCTTGCGCCGCGCCATCAGGTTGGCGGCCAGCACCATGCCGCAGGCGGTGAACGCCTGCCACGTCAGGCTCAGCGGCGCCGTGACAAACGCGTAAACGGGAATAGCCAGGGCGATCAGCGTCGCCAGCGTGAAGAGGCGCATGTATGCGTCCGGCTGACGAAACTCAGGAAACGTTGCGCTGCGATACCGGCGCGGCGGCGTTCAGCGCCGAGAACACCTCCAGCATCCGACGCTGCGCTAGTGGATCGACCCGCTCAGGCATCGCGTGCCGCCGCCGCGGCGGCAGGTCCAGGCTCAAGGCCGGCGACTGTGCCCGCACCGCGACCTGGCGACGCAAGCGCTCGAAGGTGAAATTCAGCGGGCTCTCGTGCGCCGTCGCGCGCGGCGGCCGCGGCGCATCGGCGGCGCGCGGCGGCGGCACCGCCTCGACCGGTGCCGGCTTGGCCGCCACCGGCTTGGCGGGCGGCGGCGCGGGCGTGTTTGCACGCACGGCGACAGGCGCCGGCGCCGGCTGCGGCGCCTCCGGCTTTTCCGAAATCAGCTTGGCGGGCGCGAATTCGCGGTACTGCATGCCTTCGATGCGCAAGTCCTGGAACAGCTGGCGTACGTCATCCGACGAATCCTTGTCAGTGCCGGCCATGGACTCAAGCTCCAAAAGTCGATTCATGGGCAAAGCGCAGGCGAACGGCGAACTCGCCCAGGCTCTGGTCTTCGATCTCGCGCACGTCGAGGCGGTCGTCCGCGCCCAGCTGCGCCATCCATTCGGCGTACAAGCCTTCGAGCAGACCGGGCGCCCATTCCTCCGAGGCGGGGCCGAACCAGTTCAGTAGCGGTGCACAGCCATGGACAAAGTCGACGGCGCCCGCGGTTTCCTCGATGCGCACCCAGCCCAGATCGAGTTCGCTCAGACGCTTCTGTGCGAACAGGCTGAATTCGCCCAGGGTTTTGAGCGTGCCCACCGAGTGCAGCCTCGCCAGCCGGCGACCGGCGGCATACAGCAGCGCGCGCAGCTGCGGCGCCGGGACCTGTTGGGCCAGCTCGCCCCCCAAAGCACTGAGCACCGGCACCGCACCCATCACACGCGGATGCTGTGCTAGATATGCCACACTTTGCTGGTCCACAGCGCTCCCCGTCGAGCTGTCAGGATTTCATTGTCAGGCGCGCACCACATTCCTGCAATCCATTGAATCATACCGTCATGCTCTGGAAACCCGCCGCCAATCGCCGGTTTGGCATGGCCTCTGCAATTCATAGCGGCACGCAATCTCCTCGGGTTAAACAATGAAATTTTCGTGCCGCCCTGTGCGGGTCGTCGGCCTGGCGGCCCTGCTCGCCCTGGGTGCCTGCAATTCTCAGGATGATTCGATTCCGACGCCGGTGATCCGGCCGTCCAGCGTCGCCCCGGCCGGCATCTACACCGGCACCTGGACTTCCACCGCCAACGGCACCACGACCGCGGTGACGGCGCTGATCGACAGCGACGACCGCTTCATGCTCTACAACGCCGACGGTAGTTTCATCGCCTCCGGCACCTACCTGCGCGCCGAGGCCTCGCGCGGCCTCAGCGTGCAGGCGCGGGCCTACACGCTGACCGAAGTCGTGCCGGACGAGGACGAGGAAGAAGAAGAGGCCGAGACGCCGACGCCCGAGGAACCGGTTTTCGAGACCGTCATCACCACCTTCGCGGCGCAGGGCACCTACGACGAGGACGACCGCATCCTGATGACCTACGTGTCGACCGGCAACCAGGACGAAGGCTCGCTGGACCTGCGCTACCAGAAGTCGCGCTACGAGTCGCGGTCCGACCTGATCCTGCTCAACGGTGACTGGGGCCTCAAGGATCCGTTCGGGGTGCCTACCACCACCATCTACATCGACCAGGGTGGCAGCCTGTCCGGCCAGGACGAGGTCGGCTGCC
>CBINNP010000314.1:0-3523 GCA_966252075.1 uncultured Solimonas sp. | reverse complement strand
TGTTCCTGATCGAGACGATCTTCGACACGCTCAACGCCAAGGCGGCGATCTTCGCCTGCGAGAAGCTGTTCGAGGAGCGCGGCCTGCGCCTGCCGGTGATCATCTCCGGCACCATCACCGATGCCTCGGGCCGCACGCTGTCCGGTCAGGTCAACGAGGCGTTCTGGAATTCGGTGCGGCACGCCAGGCCGCTGGCAGTCGGCCTCAACTGCGCGCTGGGCGGCAAGGACATGCGGCCGTACATCGCCGAGCTGTCGCAGCTCGCCGACTGCTACATCTCCTGCTACCCCAACGCCGGCCTGCCGAATGCCTTCGGCGAGTACGACGAGCTGCCGCCGGACACCGCGGCGATCGTCGGCGAGTTCGCGCAAAGCGGCCTGGTCAACATCGTCGGCGGCTGCTGCGGCACCACGCCGGGCCACATCGCGGCAATCGCCAAGGCGGTGGAAGGGCTGCCGCCGCGCGCGCCGGCCGTGATCGAGCCGGTCGCGCGGCTCGCCGGCCTGGAACCGCTGAACCTCACGCGGGCGATCAACTTCTGCAATGTCGGCGAGCGCACCAACGTCACCGGCTCGGCGAAGTTCCGCGATCTGATCAAGGCCGGCGACTATGCCGCCGGCCTGGCCATCGCGCGCCAGCAGGTCGAGGCGGGCGCGCAGGTGATCGACGTCAACATGGACGAGGGCATGCTCGATGGCGTGGTCGCCATGCGCACTTTCCTCAACCTGATCGCCTCCGAGCCGGACATCTCGCGCGTGCCGATCATGATCGACTCGTCGAAGTGGGAAGTGATCGAGGCCGGTCTGCAGTGCGTGCAGGGCAAGCCGATCGTCAACTCGATCTCGATGAAAGAAGGCCCCGAGAAATTCATCGAGCAGGCGAAGCTGTGCATGCAGTACGGCGCCGCCGCGGTGGTGATGGCCTTCGACGAGCAGGGCCAGGCGGATACGCTGGAGCGCCGCAAGGAGATCTGCGGCCGCGCCTATCGCATCCTCGTCGATGAGGTCGGCTTTCCGCCGCAGGACATCATCTTCGACCCCAACATTTTCGCGGTCGCCACCGGCATCGAGGCGCACAACAACTACGGCGTCGATTTCATCGAAGGTACGCGCTGGATCAAGCAGAACCTGCCGCATGCCAAGGTCTCCGGCGGCGTGTCGAACGTGTCGTTCTCGTTCCGCGGCAACAACTTCGTGCGCGAGGCGATCCACTCCGTGTTCCTCTACCACGCCATCCGCGCGGGCATGGACATGGGCATCGTCAACGCCGGCGTGCTGCCGGTGTACGAGGACATCGACGCCGAGCTGCGGACACGGATCGAGGACGTGATCCTCAACCGCCGCCCTGAAGACGGCACCGAGCGGCTGATCGAGATCGCCGAGCGCTTCAAGGCCAGCAGCAGCGAGAAGAAGGCCGGCGACGAGCTCGAATGGCGCAAGCTGCCGGCGCGCGAGCGGATCACGCACGCGCTGGTCAAGGGTATCGATGCCTTCGTCGAGGCCGATGTCGAGGAGCTGCGCGCGCAGCTCGCCGCCGATGGCAAGCGGCCGCTGGAAGTGATCGAAGGCCCGCTGATGAGCGGCATGAACGTGGTCGGCGATCTGTTCGGCGCCGGCAAGATGTTCCTGCCGCAGGTGGTCAAATCCGCGCGTGTGATGAAGAAGGCCGTGGCCTACCTGATTCCGTTCATCGAGGCGGAGAAGGACCCGAACGAGGTGTCGCGCTCCAACGGTCGCATCATCATGGCGACGGTCAAGGGCGATGTGCACGACATCGGCAAGAACATCGTCGGCGTGGTGCTCCAGTGCAACAACTACGAGGTCTTCGATCTGGGCGTGATGGTGCCGCCGCAGAAGATCCTCGACGCCGCGCGCGAACATCAGGCCGACATCATCGGCCTGTCCGGCCTGATCACGCCCTCGCTCGACGAGATGGTGACACTGGCCAAGGAGATGGAACGCCAGGGCTTCGACATCCCGCTGCTGATCGGCGGCGCAACCACCTCGCGTGCGCACACCGCGGTGAAGATCGATCAGGCCTATCACGGCCCGGTGGTGTGGGTGAAGGACGCCTCGCGCTCGGTGCCGGTCGCCGCCGCGCTGCTGTCGGCCGAACAGAAGCCGAAGCTGGTCGCCGAGCTGGACAAGGACTACGCGCAGATCCGCGAGCGCCACGCCAACAAGGATCGGCAGGAGAAGTTCGTCAGTCTCGACGCTGCGCGCGCCAACCGCACGCCGATAGCCTGGAGCGGCTACCAGCCGCCGCGGCCGCGCATGCTGCTGCAGCAGGCCAAGGACGTCTGCCACGGTCCGGACTGCGATCACCGCCACCATGCGGCGACGCAGTTCGTGAAGAGCTTCCGCCAGTACCCGCTCGCCGAGCTGCGCGAGTTCATCGACTGGCAGCCGTTCTTCATCGCCTGGGAGCTGAAGGGCAAGTTCCCGGAGCTGCTCAACAACCCCAAGACCTCGGAAGCGGCGCGCAAGCTCTGGGAAGACGCGCAGGCGATGCTCGACCGCATCATCGACGAGAAGTGGCTGGAGGCGCGCGGCGTGATCGGCCTGTTCCCGGCGCAGCAGGTCGGCGGCGACGACGTCGCCGTCTACAGCGACGAAACCTATACGACCGAGATCGCGCGGCTGTGCAACCTGCGCCAGCAGAGCGAGCACCGGCCGGGCATTCCGCATCGCAGCCTGGGCGACTTCGTTGCGCCGCGCGACAGCGGCCTGCATGACTACGTCGGCGCCTTTGCGGTCACCACCGGCATCGGCTGCGCCGAACGGGTCGAGGCCTTCCGCAAAGCCAACGACGACTACAGCGCGATCCTGCTCGAATCGCTGGCCGACCGCCTCGCCGAAGCCTTCGCCGAGCGCCTGCACCAGCGCGTGCGCAAGGAGTTCTGGGGCTACGCGCCGGACGAGCAGCTCGACAACGCCGCGCTGATCGCCGAGCAATACATCGGCACGACCGGCGGCATCCGCCCGGCGCCCGGCTACCCGGCCTGCCCCGAGCACACCGAGAAGGCGACGCTGTGGCAGCTGCTCGACGTCGAGCGCAATGCCGGCATCACGCTGACCGAGAGCATGGCGATGTGGCCGGGCGCCGCGGTCTCCGGCTGGTACTACTCGCACCCGGATTCGCAGTACTTCATCCTCGGTCGCATCAACAAGGATCAGGTCGCCGACTATGCCGCGCGCAAGGGCTGGACGCTGGCCCAGGCAGAGAAGTGGCTGGCACCCAACCTGGGCTACGAACCGGAAGATTGAGGCCGTTTATGCACCGTGTTGGCGCGAGCTCGGCCGTGCCAAGGCTCGGGCCGCCCCTTATGCTGCGCATCGAAGCCTGAGGGCGGGACACGGCAGATGAGCAAAACCGATGAACAGCTGCAAGCCGGGATGCCCAGCGCGGCACCGCCGGCACTGCGTCGGGCTCACCCGCTGCGCTGGCTGCTGGCCGTCGCGCTGATGTCGGCTCTGGCGCTGCTGATCCGGGTCTGGTGGCCGGCCACCACGCCGCCGGCCGA
>CBINNP010000313.1:0-3543 GCA_966252075.1 uncultured Solimonas sp. | reverse complement strand
TCGTTGGCGGATGAGCCTCTCCGTTTCCGTCCTGCGTGCCGGCCTGCCGGCGCCGGCGCCGCGCTGATGCGCACGCTCTACATCGCCGCCCTGCCCGATCTGCGCCTGCTGGCGGCGCTGCGCCAGGCCGGCCACGCGCTGCAGGTGCTCGCGCCGGACGAAGCCGACTGGGCGATCGCCGAGAGCCGCCACCTGCTGGCGGTCTACGACGCCGAGACGCCGGACCTGCTGCTGTTGCGACGCTGGAGGGATCTGCGTCCGCCACACGCGACGCTGCTGCTGATCAGCGGCGAGCACAGTCCGGTCAGCGCGGCCGCGGCGCTGCGCGCCGGCGCCGACAGCTATCTGCCGCGACCGATCTCGCTGCTCGAACTCGAAGCCCGCGTGCAGGCGCTGCTGCGGCAGACGCGGCGGCGCTACCGCGAGATCCTCGGCAGCGACGGCGAGGCGGCGCGCGACACTGCGGCGCTGGAGATCGGCGGCCGCGAGCACGTCATCCGCTACGAGGGCCGCCAGCAGGTGCTGCCGCCGCGCGAGCACGCGCTGCTGATCCTGCTGGCACAGGCGGCCGGCCGCGCGATCAGCCGCGACGTGCTGGGCCAGCATCTGTGGGGCGACGAGGCCGAGCCGCGGCCCGAGCGCGTCGATCTCTACGCCTCGCGGCTGCGGCGGCGGCTGCGCGCGCTGGGCGCGCCGCATGCGCTCGAAGCCCTGCGCGGTTTCGGCTATCGTTTGCGCGGCCCGGTCGATCTGCACTGAGGCCGGCCGCAGGCCGCCGCGCTGCGCCGCCGCGCCGGGCAGCCAGATGAAAATCCCTTCATGAAGACGACAGCAAACCGCTAGAGAGCGGTTTTCATACTGCTCGGCGTTTTCCAGCCTCAGCCCCGAGCCGCCGACATGATTGGCATCGTCCGCATTGCCTTGCAGCGCCCGTATACCTTCGTGGTGCTGGCCCTGCTGATCCTCATCGCCGGCCCGCTGGCCTACCTGCGCACGCCCACCGACATCTTTCCGGAGATCAAAATTCCGGTGATCGCGGTGGTCTGGCAGTACACCGGCCTGCCGCCGGACCAGATGGCCGGTCGCATGACCAGCAGTTTCGAGCGGGCGCTGACCACCACCGTCAACGACATCGAGCACATCGAATCGAACTCGCTGGTCGGCTTCGGCATCGTCAAGATCTTCTTCCAGCCGGGCGTCAACATCGCCACCGCCAACGCGCAGGTGACGGCGGTGGCGCAGACCATGCTCAAGCAGCTGCCGGCCGGCACCACGCCGCCGCTGATCCTCAACTACAACGCCTCCACGGTGCCGATCATCCAGCTGGCGCTGTCCGGCGCCGGCTTCTCCGAGCAGGCGCTCGGCGATCTGGCGATGAACACCATCCGCACCCAGCTGGTGACAGTGCCGGGCGCCGCCGTGCCCTTTCCGTTCGGCGGCAAGTCGCGGCAGATCATGATCGACGTCGACAACGACGCGCTGCAGGCGCGCGGCCTGTCGCCGCAGGACATCGCCAACGCGCTGGCGGCGCAGAACCTGATCCTGCCGGTCGGCACGCAGAAGATCGGCGCGTTCGACTACACCGTGCAGCTCAACAACTCGCCGCTGGGCTTCGAGGAGCTCAACGACATTCCGATCAAGGCCGTGGGCGGCACCAACGTCTACATGCGCGATGTCGCCTTCGTGCACGACGGCAACGCCGTGCAGAGCAATGTCGTGCACGTCAACGACAGCCGCTCGGTGCTGCTGACGGTATTCAAGAACGGCGCGGTATCGACGCTGGCGATCGTCGACGGCATCCGCGACCGCGTCGAAAAGCTCAAGGACATGGTGCCGGAAGGCCTGAAGATGGACCTGATCGGCGATCAGTCGATCTTCGTCCGCGGCGCCGTCAACGGCGTGCTGCATGAAGGCATCATCGCCGCCGCGCTGACCAGCCTGATGATCCTGCTGTTCCTCGGCAGCTGGCGTTCGACGGTGATCATCGCCGTGTCGATCCCGCTGTCGGTGCTCGGCGCGGTGGCGATCCTGTCGCTGATCGGCGAGACCCTCAACATCATGACGCTCGGCGGCCTGGCGCTGGCGGTCGGCATCCTCGTCGACGACGCCACGGTGACCATCGAGAACATCAATTGGCACCTGGAACAGGGCAAGGACGTCGAGACCTCGATCCTCGACGGCGCCGCACAGATCGTCACGCCGGCCTTCGTCTCCCTGCTGTGCATCTGCATCGTCTTCGTGCCGATGTTCTTCCTCGACGGCGTCGCCCGCTTCCTGTTCGTGCCGATGGCCGAGGCGGTGATGTTCGCGATGGTCTGCTCGTTCATCCTGTCGCGCACGCTGGTGCCGACCATGGCCAAGTACCTGCTGCGGCCGCACGCGCCGCACACCGACCTGCACGGCAACGACACCGCGCTGCCGCCTTCGCGCAATCCGCTGCTGCGCTTCCAGCGCGGCTTCGAGGCGCGTTTCGAGCGGTTTCGCGACGGCTACCACGGACTGCTGGCGCTGGCGCTGGCGCATCGGCGCGTGTTCGTGTCGGTGTTCCTGCTGTGCATCGCACTGTCGTTCCTGCTGCTGCCGTTCCTGGGCCGCAATTTCTTCCCGTCGGTCGACTCCGGCCAGCTGCTGATCCACGCGCGCGCGCCGGTCGGCACGCGGCTGGAGGAGACCGCACGGATCTTCGCGCAGATCGCCAGGACCATCCGCCGCGAGATTCCGGCCGACGAACTGGCGGCGATGGCCGACAACATCGGCCTGCCGATCTCCGGCATCAACAACACCTACAACAACACCGGCACGATCGGCCCGCAGGACGGCGACATCCAGATCGCGCTGAAGCCGGGCCACCGGCCGACCGCGGACTACGTCAAGCACCTGCGCGAGGTGCTGCCGCGCGAGTTCCCCGGCGTCAGCTTCTCGTTCCTGCCGGCCGACATCGTCAGCCAGATCCTCAATTTCGGCGCGCCGGCGCCGATCGACGTGCAGGTGCGCGGCCCCAACATCGACGCCGGCTTCGGCTACGCCCGGCAGCTGTTGCGCAGGATTCGCGAGGTGCCGGGCGTGGCCGACGCGCGCATCCAGCAATCGCAGCGCTATCCGACGCTGGCGATCGAGATGGACCGCTCGCGCGCGCAGCAGCTCGGCATCACCGCGCGCGACGTCACCAACAGCATGGTGATCTCGCTGGCCGGTTCCAGCCAGGTGTCGCCGACCTTCTGGCTCAATCCCGCCAACGGCGTTTCCTATCCGATCGTCGCGCAGGTGCCGCAGTACCGCATGGATTCGATGAGCGATCTGCAGGCGCTGCCGATCGCCTCCAGCGGCAGCACGCAGATCCTCGGCGGCGTCGCCAGCATCTCGCGGACGATGAGCAATGCCGTGGTTTCGCACCGCGACATCCTGCCGGTGGTCGACATCTACGCGACGCCGCAGGGCCGCGATCTCGGCGCCGTGGCGGCGGACATCCAGAAGATCATCGATGAATCGGCCCAGGACGCGCCCAAGGCCACCACCGCCACGCTGCAGGGCCAGGTGGTGACG
>CBINNP010000312.1:0-3583 GCA_966252075.1 uncultured Solimonas sp. | reverse complement strand
CCAGCGCCTGATTGACGGTCTGCTGGCTGATGCCGCCGTTGACCTGGATGAAATCGGTCGGCTCGAACTGCAGCGACAGCGCGCTGCCGTCCGGCGAGTAGGCCAGCGGCGGCACCGGCTCGTCGAGCGGGCGGATGCTGTCCGGGCCGCCGCTCTGCAGGTAGAAGGTGAAGCCGTGCGTGGCCGCGGCCTCGCGCAGCAGGGCCAGGTCGGCCTCGCTGGGCGGCGCCAGCACGCGCAGCACCAGCGCGACGGTATCGGCGCAGGCCAGTTCGATCTGCGGCAGCTGGCGGCGGATCGACAGCTGCGCGATCAGTGCGCCGAGCACGTCGAGCTTCTCACCGACGCGCGGATCGAGCACCGCACAGGACTTGAGCTGCGCCAGCAGGTTGGACTCGCGCTCGCGAAACCCGACCAGCGCGCCGCCACGCTGTGCCACGTACTGCACGCCGAGCCGCGCCCGGCGGCGGTAGCCCCAGACCGGGCCGGTGATCGGCGCGGCGATCGTCTCCGGCTTGAGCTTGGCGATGTTGTTGAGCTGGCTCAGCAGCTGCTTCTGCTTGAACAGGATCTGCTGGCTGCTGTGCAGATGCTGCATCGAGCAGCCGCCGCAGGTACCGAAATGCTCGCAGCCGGGTTCGACGCGATACGGCGACGCGCTCTCCACCGCGGTGCACTGCGCCTCGTCGACCTGCTTCGAGCTGCGCAGATAGCGGAAGCGCACGCGCTCCTCGGGCAGCGCGTCGGTGATGAAGGTGGCCTTGCCGGCGACGCGCGCAAAGCCACGGCCTTCGTGATCGAGATCGAGAACGTCCGCTGCGAATTCGCCGGCCGGCGGCGCCTTGGGCCGGCTACGCACCGATCCAGCCTTCGAGGAACTCGCCAAAATGCGGCTGGCCCTGCGCTTCGAGCCAGGCACGCACGCGGTCTTCCTCGGCCTGGTGCTGCTCCTGCGTCAGGCGGCCGCGCAGCAGTTCGAAGCGCAGATAGACCAGCCAGGTGTTGAGCACGTCAGTCTCGCAATAGGCGCGGATGCCGGCCAGGTCACCAGCCTTGTAGGCGTCGAAGACCTTGGAGCCGTCCATGCCCAGCTTGCCGGGGAAGCCCAGCAGCAGCGCGATCTCGTTGAGCGGCGCGTTCTGGCGGCCGGTGTACAGCGCCAGCACGTCCATCAGATCGGTGTGCCGGAATTGATAGCGCGACAGGTAGTTGTCCCACTTGGTCTCGCGGTCGAAGGCTCCGGTGTCCCAGTAGCGCGGCGCGGTGCAGCCGTGGATCAGCGCGCGGTAGTGCAGCACCGGCAGGTCGAAGCCGCCGCCGTTCCACGACACGATCACCGGCCGGTACTTCTCGATGCCGTCGAAGAAGCGCTGGATGATCTCGCCTTCGGAGGCCGAGTCGTCGCCGATCGACCAGCACTTGAAACCATCGTTGTGGCGCAAGCTCACCGAGATCGCCACCACGCGCTGCAGATGCGCCGGCATGAAGTCGTTGCCGCGCTTGGCCAGGCGCTCGGTCTTCATCGCCATCCACACGGCGTCGTCGGCCATGCCGTCGAGATTCATCACGCGGCGGCCGCCGTCGAGATCGGGAATCGTCTCGATGTCGAAGACCAGCACCGGTTCCTTGAAGCTCATGAAGGAAACACGCCGGTGGAGATGTAACGGTCGCCGCGGTCGCAGACGATGCTGACGATGGTCGCGTTCTCGACCTGCCGGCACAGCTGCAGCGCCGCCCACAGCGCGCCGCCGGAGGAAGGCCCGCAGAACAGGCCTTCAACGGTGCCGGCCAGCCGCATGGTGTCCTCGGCGTCCTTGGCCGACACCTCGATGACGCGATCGACGCGCTGCGCCTCGAAGATCGTCGGCAGGTAGGCTTCCGGCCACTTGCGGATGCCGGGAATCGACGACTCGCCGTCCGGCTGCACGCCGACCACCTGCAGCTTCGGGTTCTGTTCCTTGAAGTAGCGCGAGCAGCCCATGATCGTGCCGGTGGTGCCCATGCTCGACACAAAGTGCGTGATGCGGCCGTCCGTGGCCTTCCAGATCTCCGGCGCGGTACCTTCGTAGTGCGCGCGCGGGTTGTCCGGGTTGCCGAACTGGTCGAGCACCTTGCCCTGCCCCTCGGCCTGCATCTGCAGCGCCAGGTCGCGTGCGCCTTCCATGCCTTCCTGCTGGGTCACCAGCACCACTTCCGCGCCGAATGCCTTCATCACCGCGCGGCGTTCTACCGACAGATGCGCCGGCATGATCAGGCGCATCTTGTAGCCTTTGACGGCGGCCGCCATCGCCAGGGCGATGCCGGTGTTGCCGCTGGTCGCTTCGATCAGCACGTCGCCCGGCTTGATCTCCCCGCGTTCCTCGGCGCGCCGGATCATCGAATATGCCGGACGGTCCTTGACCGAGCCGGCCGGGTTGTTGCCTTCGAGCTTGACCAGCAGCGTGTTGTTGCCGATGCCGGGCAGGCGCTTGAGCTGGGCGAGCGGCGTGTTGCCGATAGAATCGGCGAGAGTCGGGTAGGTCATGCGCGAATTTTACGCCAGAGGTCCGCTTTGAGAGTGAGCGAGTACAGCCACCGCCCCCTGCCGGGCTTCTGGGCGTTCTGCACGCTGCTGGCGCTGCTGGTGGCGACTTGCATGTGGATCGCGTCCGGTCCGTTCCAGATGCCGCTGCCGCTGCGCATCGCCATTGCCGTCAGCATCGCCATTGCCGGGCTGGCGCTCGGCACGGTCGCCATCCGCAGCTCGCGCCGCGCGCTGCACCAGCTCGGCAGCACCCTGCGCGATCTCGCCGGCAACCGCCCGGAAGCCCGCGCCCCCCTCGACCTGGGTGGCATCTGCGGCGATCTGGCCCAGGATCTCAACCGGCTGGCCGAGCGGCTCGGCCAGCTGCGCGACAACTTCGACGAGCGCGTCGGCGAGCAGACCCAGCGCCTGCGCCGCGAGCGCGACCAGCTGGCGGCGCAGAACCAGACGCTGCGCGGTGCCGCCGCCCGCGAACAGGACGAGGCGCGCGCACAGAGCGAACGGCTGTCGAGCATGTCGCACGAGCTGCGCACGCCGCTGACCGGCATCCTCGGCTACGCCGACCTGCTGCGTCGCACCCGGCTCGACAGCGAGCAGATGCAGCAGCTCGACACCATCGACAAATCGGCGCGGGCGCTGCTGACGATGATCAACGACCTGCTCGACTGGAGCCGGATCGAGGCCGGCCGGCTCAAGCTCGACGAAATCCGCTTCGAGCTGTACGACACGGTCGAGAGCACCATCGCGCTGCTGGCGCCGCTGGCCTACGAGAAGGACCTCGAACTAGTCCGCATCATCTACCACGACGTTCCGCACGAGTTGCGCGGCGACGCGCAGCGGCTGCGGCAGATCCTCACCAACCTGCTGTCCAACGCCATCAAGTTCACCGCCCGCGGCGAAGTGGTGCTGCGGGTGATGGGCGAGCGCGAGGAGTCCGGCCGCACCTGGCTGCGCTTCGCGGTGTCCGACACTGGCATCGGCATCGCGCTGGAGCATCAGGAGCGGCTGTTCCAGCCGTTTCGCCAGGTCTGCCGCAGCCAGCAGGGCAGCAGCGGCCTG
>CBINNP010000311.1:0-3596 GCA_966252075.1 uncultured Solimonas sp. | reverse complement strand
CACGTAGCCCCCCATGCTGGAGCCGACCAGCACCAGTCGCTTGGCCTTGGGGGCGATTTCCACCAGCTGCGCGACGCGGACGCGCGGATCGGGGGTGTGACTATAATCCGGACTGAGCACCTCGAAGCCGCGCTGGCGCGCGATATTCGCGAGGTGCGTGATCTTGGTTCCCCACGGGCCGCTTTCTTTTCCGTGGGCGAAGACGAGCAGGTTGTCGGTCATCGACGCTCGAGGGGTTTCGGATGAGGGATTGGCGCGCATGATATCGAAAGCTCGCGGCAAGCCCGACGGACCGCAGCCGCGCAAGCGCGGCCGCAAGGCCGAACCGCTCGACATCGAGCTGACGGTGCGCTTCAACTTCGGCGATCGCCCGCACGAGCGCGTTACCGTGATCGACCAGCGCCGCGTGCCGATGATCGGCGGCCTGATCGCCAACCGCGATCGCATCCTGCGTGGCTTCGTGCGGCTGCTGCTGCGCGCTGCCTCCCAGCAACCGGCCGTGGCGCGCGAGCTGCTGGTGCCGCTGCGCCGCACGATGCGGCGGCCCCGCGCCAGGGATTGAGAACGAAACACCAAAGAAAGGCATGAAGGCTCTGACTCTGTTCAATGCGGTGATGCTGGCGCTGGCGGCGACGTTCGCGCTGATGCTGGGCGTGGTGTTCATCATCTACTCGTTCTATCTCGACGCGACGCCGCGCATGCGCGGTGAATGGCAGCAGATCGGCCAGATCACCGGTCTGTTCGTGCTGCTCAGCGCCGTTGCTGCCGCTGCCTTCGTCGGCCAGCGCCGCGTGGCCCGCTGGCGCTGGCCGGCGCAGGGCGTGCTCCTGCTGATGCTGGCGGCCGGCGGCGGCTGGCTCGCGCAGCTCCTCCAGAAGTAGTCCTCGGACGCAGAAGACGCGACGGCATGGAATATCCGAAACCGCGACAGTGGGAACCTCTGGCCTGGCTGCCGATCGTGGCCGGCCTGTTCTGGCTGCTGGCCGGCGAGGGCTTCGGCTGGCTGGTCTGGTCGGTGCTGCCGGGCAGCCTGTTGCTGGCGTCCGGCATCGGCGTGCTGATGACGCCAGGCGATCCGCGCACCATCAGCCTGATGTCGATCGGCGGCTTTCTCGGCCTGCTGCTGACGCTGCCGGCCTGGCTGGTTTCCGATTTCGGCACCGCGGTATTCGCCGCGGCGCTGTCGCTGGCCAGCGTGCTGGCCTCGGGCCGCATAGCGATGCGCCGCGCGCCGCGCTTCCTCGGCGCCACCGCGCCGGAGGCTTCGCTGCTGATGGACTTCAAGATCGCGGTCGACGAGGCCGTGCTCGGCTACTTCGTCGGCGGCGCGCGCATTCCCAGCGGGCAGGCGGCGGTGCGTACCTGCGAGGATTCGCTGCGCATGGAGGATGCGCTGCAGGGCCGCGGCTGGGACGTCGATCCGGACGCGATGCACCCGGCGCCGGCGGCGCCGGAAGAAAGCTACATCGACCGTGGCCGCGTCTACCGGCAGGATTTCGAGATTCTGCGCTTCGACAGCGCCTACCTGCCGCCGGCCGATCTGCCGAACGCCGCGGTGTGGAAGAGCCATGTCCGCAATGCCGACTGCCATGTGCGCATCCTGCGCCACCCAGGCAAGCCGCGGCCCTGGCTGCTGTGCATCCACGGCTACCGCATGGGTTCGCCATGGGCCGACCTGAGCCTGTTCTCGCCGGCCTGGCTGCATCACAAGCTGGGCCTCAACGTCATCCAGCCGGTGCTGCCGCTGCATGGACCGCGCAGCAGCGGCTGGCGCTCCGGCGACCATTTCCTCGACGGCGACCTCTCCGATCTGGTCTATGCCGAGGCGCAGGCGCTGTGGGATCTGCGCCGCACGCTGGCCTGGTTGCGCGCCAACGAGCCGGGCGCGCGCGTCGGCGTGTTCGGAGTCTCGCTGGGCGCCTACAACGCGGCGCTGCTGGCCAATTACGAAGCCGAGCTGGACTTCGTCGTCGCCGGTATTCCGGTCGTCGATCTGGCGCGGGCCCTGTGGAGCGTCGCGCCGCCGGCGCACCGGCGCTTCTACGCCGCGCACGGCCTCGACGAAGCCCGCTACCGCAAGGTGATCGCGCCGGTGTCGCCGCTGCAGCGCGCGCCGCGCGTGCCGCGCGAGCGCCTGTTCATCGTTGCCGCCACCGGCGACCGCATCACCGTGCCGCATCACGCGCTGGCGCTGGCACAGCACTGGAACGTGCCGATCCAGTGGTACCAGGGCTCGCACCTGTCGATCCGCCGCGAACGCGAGGTCCGCGATACGCTGAACCTGGCGATCTCCAGGGCCGGCTGGAGCATCGAGTAGGCGGGTAGAATCCGGGCTCTCTCCCTGCAGTTCTCACGCTGGACGCCATGAACCAAGCTGCGATCACCGGCACCGGTCTGTTCACGCCTGCGGCGTCGATTTCCAACGACGAACTGGTGGCGTCGTTCAATGCCTACGTCGAGCGCCACAATCACACGCGCGCCGCAGCCATCGCTGCTGGCGAGCAGCAGGCGCTGCAGCCGTCGAGCAGCGAATTCATCGTCAAGGCCTCCGGCATCCGTTCGCGCCATGTCGTCGACAAGGACGGCGTGCTGGACATCGACTGCATGCGACCGCGGATCGCGCGGCGTGGCGAGGACCAACCCTCGCTGATGGCCGAGATGGGCGTCGCCGCCGCGCGCCAGGCGCTGGCGACCGCCGGCCGCGACGCCGCCGACATCGATTTCGTGGTCGTCGCCTGCTCGAACCTGCAGCGCCCGTATCCGGCGATCAGCGTCGAGATCCAGAGCCTGCTCGGCGTCGGCGGCTACGCCTACGACATGAACGTGGCGTGCGCCTCGGCGGCCTTCGGCATCCGCGCCGCGGTCGACGCCGTGCAGGCCGGCAGTGCGCGGGCGGCGCTGGTGATCAGCCCGGAGATCTGCAGCGGCCACCTCAACTGGCGCAACCGCGACTGCCACTTCATCTTCGGCGACGCCGCCACCGCGGTGCTGGTCGAGCGGCTCGACCAGACGCGCTCGCCGGTCGTCTTCGAGGTGCTCGGCACGCGCCTGGCCACGCGCTTCTCCAACAACATCCGCAACGACTTCGGGTTTCTCAACGCCGGCGAGACGCCACCGCGGCGCTGGGACGAGCTGCTGTTCCGGCAGGAGGGCCGCAAGGTCTTCAAGGAAGTGGTGCCGCTGGTCGCCGAGCTGCTGAGCGCGCATTTCGCCGAACTGGGTATCGCCGGCGAGCGCATCAGGCGGCTGTTCCTGCATCAGGCCAACCTGGGCATGAACGAGCTGATCGCCCGCCGCGTGCTGGGCCGCGACGCCCGCACCGACGAAGCGCCGGTGATCCTCGACGAGTACGCCAACACCAGTTCGGCCGGCTCGGTGATTGCATTGCACAAGTACCACGCCGACCTGGCTGCCGGCGACATCGCCGCGCTGTGCGCCTTCGGCGCCGGCTACTCGGCCGGTTCCGTCATTTTCCGCCGCGTCTGAGCGCGGTCTGAATCCTTCTTCACCGACGTCTCTTTCGAGAGCCAGAATTCATGTCCGACAAACCGCGTTCCGTGATCGTGCGCCTGTTCAATCTGCTGTGGCTGGCGGTC
>CBINNP010000310.1:0-3633 GCA_966252075.1 uncultured Solimonas sp. | reverse complement strand
GGACTGGCTCAAGCATTACAACGGCACCTTGCTGCTGATCTCGCATGACCGCGAGTTCCTCGACGAAGTCACCACCCAGACCCTGCATCTGGAGAACGGCGGCGCCACGCTGTACGCCGGCAACTATTCGCAGTTCGAGCGCCAGCGCGCCGAAAAGCTCACGCTGCAGGCCGGCGCCTACGACAAGCAGCAGCGCGAGATCGCGCATCTGCAGAACTTCATCCGCCGCTTCAAGGCCAAGGCCAGCAAGGCCACACAGGCGCAGAGCCGCGTCAAGGCGCTGGAGCGCATGGAGCTGGTGGCGGCGGTGCACGCCGATTCGGAATTCTCGTTCAGCTTCCCGGTGCCGGAGCGCCTGCCCTCGCCGCTGCTGCGCTACGAAAAGCTGGCCGCCGGCTACGGCAGCAAGACCATTCTCAATGGCCTGAAAGTGCTGGTGGCGCCGGGTGACCGCATCGGCCTGCTCGGCCCCAACGGCGCCGGCAAGTCGACGCTGGTGCGGACCCTGGCCGGTGAGCTGGCGCCCTTGGCCGGCAACGCGATGCGCGATCCGCACCTGCGCGTCGGCTACTTCGCCCAGCACACCACCGACAGCCTGGACCCGGCCGCCTCGCCGATCCTGCACCTGCGCCGCCTCGATCCGAAGGCGACGGAGCTGTCGCTGCGCACTTTCCTCGGCAGCTTCAACTTCAAGGGCGATCGCGCCTTCGAGGCGGTCGGGCCGTTCTCCGGCGGCGAAAAGGCGCGGCTGGCGCTGGCCATGGTGGTCTACCAGAAGCCCAACCTGCTGCTGCTCGACGAGCCGACCAACCACCTCGATCTCGACATGCGCCACGCGCTGGAGAACGCGCTGCTGGAATATCCGGGCGCGCTGGTGGTGGTCTCGCACGACCGTCACCTGCTGACCAGCACCTGCGAGAACTTCTGGCTGGTCGCCGGCGGCGACTGCCAGCCGTTCGAAGGCGATCTTGATAGCTACGCGCGCTGGCTGCAGACCCGCAAGAGCGCGCCTGCCGCGCCGCGCCCGGTCGAGGCCACACCCGCCGTCGCGGCCGTGCCGCGCGATGCCGCCGAAGTGCGCGCACAGACCAAGCTGCTCCGCGACATCGTCTCGCGCCTCGACAAGCAGATGGGCAAGCTGCAGTCCGAGCTGTCACGGCACGACGCCAAACTGGCTGATGAGGGGCTGTATTCGCCGGGCCGCGCCGCTGAACTCAAGACCACGCTGGCGCAACAGGCCGCGGCCAAGCGCGCTCTCTCAGAGGCCGAAAGCGAATGGCTGGATGCCAGCGAGAAGCTTGAAGCCCTACATGCTTCGTCCACTTGAAGAAATGCTGTAAGCGGCTTGAAAGCATTGCGTTTTGCAAGTTAAGGCGGAATTCACTCCCGCGCTCCTAGTGTCGGCCGCGCCGTCACCACAAGGGAACAGGCGCTGAACCAGGCGCCGCGCCATCGGAGGGATTCATGCATCTCAACAAGACAGCCACGGCCGCGCTGGCCGGCAGCCTGCTGCTCGCCTGCGGCGCCGCGCGCGCGCAGACCGGCGGCACCACCGCCGGCGCCGCCGCCAGCGATCTACGCGGTTTCGCCGCTTCATCCCTGCAAGCGCCGGTGGCCTTCGGCGCGCGCTGGGGCACGGCCGGTGTCGGCCTTTACGGCCAGGGCTGCGACTGCAACGGCGACGACGCCGACGGCTCGCTCGGCCTCGCCTTCGGCCTGGGCAATCCGGACGATCTGGCGGCGCTGGAAGTCAGCGTCGCTGCGTCCTCGCTGTTCGGCGACAAAGGTTCGGACGACGGCTTCGCCGAAGCCGGCTCGCTGGGCTTCAAGCTGCATACCAACCTGCCCGGCTATGCCTCGTTCGCGGTCGGCGTCAACGGCACCGGCCGCTGGGGCAGCGATGGCTTCACGCACAACAACCGCTCCAGCGTTTATGCCGTGGCCAGCAAGATGGTGCCGCTGGGCTCGATGGCGGCGGTGCTCAACCTTGGCGTCGGCGACCAGCTTTACAACGAGCCGGGCGAAAAGGGCGCCGCGCTGTTCGGCTCCGGCGCGCTGTATTTCACGCCGCAGATCTCGCTGATCGGCGAATACACCGGCCGCTTCGCCAACGCGGCCGTCTCGTTCGCGCCGTTCCGCAGCTATGGCCTGACGGTGACGCTGGGCGCCACCAACCTCGGCGAGCGTTACGGCGGCAGCACCGAATTCGCCGGCTCGATCGGTTACGGCTTCAGCTTCCTTTGATGGCCTGACAGGAGCATCGACATGAACAAGCAGATTCTCATCGCCGGCTGTGCCGCCCTGGGCCTCGCCGCCTCCGGCCTGGCCGCGGCGCAGACCAGCAGCGGCTCCGGTGGCAGCAGCAGCGGATCAAGCGGCAGCAGTGGCAGCGCGGGTCTCGGCATCGACTATGGCGCGCTGATCCCGGCGAGCAATCCGACCGCCTCGCTGCCGACCAGCGAAACCCAGCTGGGCGGCCCGATCGCCGGCCTGCGCGATCACTTCAGCAAGATCGAACGCAGCCGCCGCTGAGGTTCGCAGCGCGAAAACGAAAAACGGCGCGGAGACTTCCGCGCCGTTTTCTGTTGCACCGCGGCGTGCCGCCTCAGCCGCGCGCGATCAACGTCGTACCGCCCATATAGCGCTGCAATGCCGCCGGCACGGCGATGCTGCCGTCGGCCTGCTGGTAGTTCTCGATGATCGCCACCAGCGTGCGGCCAACCGCCAGGCCCGAGCCGTTGAGGGTGTGCAGCAGCTCCGGCCGCTTGGTTTCCGGGTGGCGGTAGCGCGCCAGCATGCGCCGCGCCTGGCAGTCCTCGCAGTTGGAGCACGAGGAAATCTCGCGGTACTTGTCCTGGCTCGGCAGCCAGACTTCGATGTCGTAGGTCTTGGCGGCGCCAAAGCCCATGTCGCCGGTGCACAAGGCGACGACGCGGTACGGCAGATCGAGCTTCTTCAGGATCGCCTCGGCATGCGAGGTCAGCTCCTCCAGCGCCTGCATCGATTGTTCCGGCAGCGTCGCGTGGACCAGCTCGACCTTCTCGAACTGATGCTGGCGGATCATGCCGCGCGTATCACGGCCGGCCGAGCCGGCCTCCGAGCGGAAGCACGGCGTGTGCGCGACCCAGCGCTTCGGCAGGTTTTCCGGCGAAAGGATTTCGTCGCGCAGCAGGTTGGTGACGGGGACTTCGGCGGTCGGGATCAGGCGCCAGTCCTGCTCACCCTTGAGCGCGAACAGATCCTCGCCGAACTTCGGCAGCTGGCCCGTGCCGCGCAGCGAATCAGCGTTGACGATGTACGGCACGTACAGCTCTTCGTAGCCGTGCTCCTGCGTGTGGGTATCCAGCATCAGCTGGATCAGCGCGCGGTGCATGCGCGCCAGGCCCGCGCGCAGCACGGTGAAGCGCGCACCGGTCAGCTTGGCGGCGGCGGCGAAATCCATAAGACCCAGGGCCTCGCCGAGGTCGGCGTGATCCTTGGCGCCCGCCGCCGGCCGCGGCGTGCCCCAGCGACGCTGCTCGACGTTGTCGTTCTCGTCGCGGCCGTCCGGCACGCTCTCGTGCGGCAGGTTCGGCAGCCGCGCGAGGAAGTCGTCGAATTCCGTCGTCAGCTTTTCCAGCCGCGCGGCATTGT
>CBINNP010000309.1:0-3633 GCA_966252075.1 uncultured Solimonas sp. | reverse complement strand
TCGGCATCGATCGCATCGTCGCCGACGACGAAGCCGATGCGGTCATCGATGAAGTGGGCGAAGCGGATTCAGAGATGCCAGCGGCCGATTGAGCTGTGATCACCTTCTCCCCGCTTGCGGGGAGAAGGTGGCGCACAGCGCCGGATGAGGGGGAGCGCGGCATCATCAGGCGATACGGGTGCCTCGCTGCCCCTCGCCCCAACCCTCTCCCCGCAGGCGGGGAGAGGGAACAACCGTAGCTGCTTTGAGTGGCCGAACCGTAAGTCCGCGTTTCTCAAACCGCCAGCGCTACCAGCACCGTCAGCTCGGTCAGTTCGACGGCGGCGCCAGCGCAGTCGCCGGTAAAGCCGCCGAGGCGGCGCATGAAGGCGCGGCGCAGCAGGGCGAAGGCGGCGACTGCGCATAAGGCCGCAAACACGCCGTCGATGCCGGCGGCGGCCGTGCTGGCCAGCGCCAGCGACACGACGATCCACGCCATGTTGCGCGGCAGCTGTTCGGCCAGCGCGCTGCCGAGCCCCTGGCTGCGCACATAGGGCGTGCTCGCGAACAGCGCCGGCATCGCCGCCCGCGCCAGCAGCGGCGCCAGCCACAGCGTCCAGCCGGCCCCCTGCTCGAGCAGGGCCAGCAGCGCCGCAAATTTGCTCAGCAGCACGACGACGATCGCGACCACGGCCATCGAACCCGCGTGCGTGTCCTTCATGATCGCCAGCGTGCGCTCGCGGTCGCCATGACCGCCGATCCAGGCATCGGCGCAGTCGGCCAGGCCGTCCAGATGCAAGGCGCCGCTGGCGATCACCCACAGGCCCAGCAGCAGCGCCGCGTGCAGCGGCAGCGGCAGCGCCGGAATCACCGCGACGACCAGCAGCAGGCCCAGCAGCGCACCGACCAGCGGGTACCACAGCAGCGACTGGCCCAGCTCGGTCGCCGACGGCGCCGGTTCCACGCGCAGCGGCAGCCGCGTCAGGAACTGCAGCGCGACGAGCAGGCCGCGCGGCATCAATGCAGGCTCACGCCGCTTGCCGGGGCCGCGAACGCCGTCAATGCCGGCGACGGCAGGCGGATCAGCCCGGCCAGCGGCACTTCGATCTCGTGCGAGCGCGTCAGCGGCAGCCCGCGCTCCAGCGCGAGCAGCACGCGGATCGGCCCGCCGTGGGTGACGACCAGGGTGCTGACCGCGTCTTCAGCGAGTTCCAGCCAGGCGGCAAACACCCGCGACTGCAGTGCGCGCAGCGACTCGGAGCCCGGCGGCGCAGCGCCCAGCGGATCGGCCCAGAATGCGCCGAGCTCGGCCTCGGGGATCTCGCGCGGGTGACGGCCTTCCCAGCTGCCGAAATGCAGTTCGCGCAGCCGCGTGTCGATGCGGCAGGGCACGCCGAGCTGCGCGGCCAGCGATTCGGCAAAGTCGGCACAGCGCGTCAGCGGCGAGCTGACGATGCGCTGCCAGCGACGGCCCTGCACGGCATCGAGCATCGCTGCCATGCCGTCCATCGTCAGCGGCGCGTCGGTGCTGCCGCAGTAGTGGCCGCGGAGCGTCGTCGCGCCGTGGCGGAGGAGATCGATACCCATGATGCGTCAATTCTTGCCGGCGACGCCTGCCTCGGCAAACGTCGCCATGCCGGCGTGCAGCGCGCAGGCCAGCCGCAGCAGCGGCACCGCGACCGCCGCGCCGCTGCCCTCGCCCAGGCGCAGGCCCAGATCGATCAGGCCGCGCGCGTCGAAAGCCTGCAGCACGCGCGCGTGCCCGGGCTCCGCCGAGCGGTGCGCAAAGATCAGCCAGGGCCGCAGTTCGGGGCGCATCTGCGTGGCCGCCAGCGCGGCGACGCTGACGATGAAGCCGTCGACCAGCACCGGAATGCGCTGCTGCGCGGCGGCGATGCAGGCACCGGCCAGCGCGGCGATCTCGAAACCGCCGAGGCGGCGCAAGGCCTCGCGCGGCGTCGCGCAATGCGGCGCGTGCAGCGCCAGCGCCCGCTCGATTACCAGCGCCTTGTGCGCGACGCCCGGCGCGTCGAGGCCGGTGCCGGGACCGGCGAGGCTGGCGGGCGCGGCGCCGAGCAGCTGGCAGGCCAGCGCGCTGGCGCTGGTGGTGTTGGCGATGCCCATCTCGCCGCCGATGAACAGCTCGGCATGCGCGGCCTTCGCGCGCAGCGCCGCGTCGCGGCCGCTGGCCAGCGCCTGATCCAGCTGCGCATCGCTCATCGCCGCTTCGCGCGCGAGGTTGGCGGTGCAGGCGGCGATCCGCTCGCGACGCACGCCGGTCTTTGCCGACGATGCACCGACGGTGCCGAGATCGACGACCTCGAAGCGCGCGCCCAGCGTGCGCGCGGCGACGCTGATCGCGGCGCCGCCGTGCGCGAAGTTGTCGACCATCTGCGCGGTCACCGCCTGAGGGAACGCCGAGACGTTCTCGGCGGCGACGCCGTGGTCGGCGGCGAACACGCTGATGTGGACGCGCTCGACCGCCGGCTGTTCGCGCGCTTGCAGGCCGGCGAGGCGGATCGCCAGCGCCTCCAGCTCGCCGAGCGCGCCGGGCGGCTTGGTCAGCTGAGCCTGCCGCGCGCGCGCGGCGGCTTCGGCTGCGGCGCTCGGCGCGGGGATGGCGGCATCGAGCCAGTTCGAGGGGCCAGTCACGGTGCGGGTCCTTTGAGCGTCATCGGCAGGCCGGCGACGCAGAAGACGACGCGCTCGCAGCGCGCCGCCAGTTGCTGATGGAGACGGCCGGCTTCATCGACGTAGCGGCGCGTCAGTTCGCCGAGCGGAATGATGCCGAGGCCGGTTTCGTTGCTGACCAGCAGCAGCTGGCCGGGCAGGGTGGTGAAGACATCGAGCAGCGCATCGCGCTCGCGCGCCAGCGTGCCATCGTCGGCGAGCAGCAGATTGCTCAGCCACAAGGTCAGGCAGTCGACGAGGATGCAGCGACCGGCGCGCGCCTCGTTCTTCAGCGTGGCGGCCAGCGCCAGCGGTTGTTCGACCGTGCGCCAGTGTGCCGGCCGCTCGGCGCGATGCCGGGCGATGCGCGCGCCCATCTCGCCGTCACCGGCTGCGGCGGTGGCGATGTAGACCACTTCCAGCCCGCTGTCCTGCGCGAGCCGTTCGGCGAGCCGGCTCTTGCCGGAACGTGCGCCGCCGAGAATCAGGCTGCGTGGCGTCGTGCTCATGTCGATGTCGCTTGCAGGTCGAGCAGCGCGAGGACGCGCGGCATGTCGAGATGTGCTTCCAGCGTGTCGGCGAGCCGGTCGAGCGAGGCTTCGCGCAGTGCGTCGATGTCGACGGTCTGTGCGGCGTCGAGCCCGGCCCAGCACAGCAATGCGGCGCAGGCGGCCGGTGCGTCGAAGACGCCGTGCACATAGGTGCCGAGCACCGCGTTGTCTTCGCTGATTGCGCCATCATCGCGCGCACCGAGCTGCACGGCGGGTCGCGATAGCGCGGCACCGCGGCTGACACCGGCGTGGATCTCGTAGCCGCGCACCTCGGCATCGGCAAACGTCAGCCGGCCTTCGACACGGCGCAGCTGCTTCTCGGCTTCCAGCGTGGTGGCGAGATCGAGCCAGCCGAAGCCGGCTGTCTCGCCCGGCGCGCCTTCGATGCCGAGCGGATCGGCGATCGAGGTGCCGAGCATCTGCAGGCCGCCGC
>CBINNP010000308.1:0-3637 GCA_966252075.1 uncultured Solimonas sp. | reverse complement strand
CAGCCGCGTCAGCCACGGCGGCGACAGCCACAGGTGGAAGCTCTGCGCGGCGTTGACCGGGCCCGACCAGTGCAGCTGTACCGCGTTCCAGTTCCATTCCGGCAGGCCGGGGCCGGTCTGCGTCAGCACATTCGGGTCCATGCGCTGGATCGACTGCTGCGAGACATTGGCGCTGCCGCCGTCGGCGGCGTAGTCGTAGACCTTGCGCGTGGCGCCGGCGCTGCCCTTGACCAGCATGCGTGGCGCCGGCGGCGCGGCGGGCATTGCACGTTCGCTGTCGGCTTCGGCCATGGCTTGCTCCGCCATCACCATCGCCTCGGCCTGCGGCGCGCTTGCGTAGCTGCTGACGCCACCGTGAGGCTCCAGCTGCGGGTACAGCGAAATCCGTAGCTGCTGCACCGCGAACGGCAGTGCGATCAGCAGCACCACGGCGGCGCTGAGCCAGCGGTAGCGCTGCAGCCACACTGGAAGCTGGCCGGACTTCAGCGAATCCGGCAGCGCCCGCGCCAGCGCGATGGCGGCGATCAGGTTCAGCCAGACCCAGCGCGGCGCGCCCGGCTCGTGCCAGCTCAGGGCCAGCGCCAGCAGGCTCAGCAGGCCCCAGCCGATGCCGAACAGACGCAGCGCGGCGACGCTGGCGACCAGCACCACGAACAGGTCCAGCAGCGACCAGCGGCCGATCCAGGTGTCCGGCACGTTGTCGGTGCCGGAGGTGGCGAACAGCCGCCAGCCCGGCGGCAGATGCAGCGTGGTGTCGACGTTCTGCAGATCCGTGCTCCAGCCCGCCACCGGCAGCGTGCGCGTGGCGCTGTCGATACGGCTGTCCGCGCTGAGCATGAGCTGGGCGCGGCGCACTTCGACGCCGGCGCGATCGCCGGACGCGGTGATCAGCTGCGGTTCGCCGTCGACCTGCACGCGGCCCGGCAGCAGCGGCGCCTGGGCGTCCAGGCGCCAGCGGCTGTTGAGGCGGCCGCCGAGCTGGTCCTGCACGGTGTAGCCGCCGCCGTCGAAGTCCAGCCAGAGCTGGCGCTGCAGGCTCAGCTGATCGGTCTCAAGCTGCGCGCTGCCGCGCTGGCGCTCGGCGAAGCGCAGCGCTGCGTCCGGCTGCAGCAGGAAGGCCGGATAGCCGCGCCAGGCGTCCGGCATCTGTGTCTGCCGCGGATCGACCGCCGGCGCGCCCGTGGTTTCGACGACGCGCAAGTCGTTGTGCGCGGCGAACGACCACACTTCCTGATCGGGCCACGGCGCCGAGAGGTCCGCGGCCTGCAGCGTCTTCAGCGGCTGCGGCGAGCGCGCGGTGATTTCGACGCTCCACACGCCGGGCCGTACCTGCACGTGCAGGCGGCCGTCGTCGTCGAGCCGCGCCGGCAGGCTGCCGCTGATCGTCAGCGCGATGAAGCCGGCCGGCAGCACCGGGCCGATCACCTCGTCGCGGACTTCACCGGCGGCTTCGATGTCGATATGCGTGGTCACCCGCGCCGGCAGATCGTCGTCGATCAGGCGGAACACCTTGAGACCGAGATGGCGGCTGCCGGCCTCGCCACCGGCGGCGGTCTTGCCCAGCCAGACATGACCGCGATCGTCGCGGCTCGGATACGGCCGCGCCGCGCCGTTGACGCTCAGCCGCAGCAGGCCGGCGCTGGCCGGCACGTACAGCGATTCCGGCAGCTGCGACCAGCGCAGCTCGCCGCCGATGCGATGGCTGCCGCTGCCCAGCCACACCGCCGGCCGGCCATCGCGCAGCGCCACCGGCGCGGCGCTGCCATCGACGCGCAGCTCCTGCGGCCAGCGCTCGGCGCTGCCCGGCAGCTCCAGCCAGTCCGGTGCATAGGCGCGTGCCTCGATCTCGAAACGGCCGCCGTCGTCGTCCAGCTGCAACTGCAGGCTCGACAGCCAGCTGCAGAGGCGCTGCTCGCTGCTGCCGAAGGCCAGCGGGCAGCTGCGGTGATCCTGCTGCAGGCTCCAGCCGATCCACGGTTGCAGCGGCGCCGGCACGTCCTGATCCTGCAGCGGCGCCGCCAGCACGGGCGCGCACAGCAGCGACAACAGCCAGCAGCAGCGAGCGAATCGGTTCATGGTGCCACTACCCCCGGAAGGCCATGCGGAACGCCGGCGGCTGACTGTAGGTCGGCGCATGCGGCCGCATCAAACGCACATCGCGCACCGGCGTGCAGGGCGTGACTCCATCCGCCGCCGGGCGCGCCCGGCGCGGCGCCTACTGCAGCAGGTAATGCTGCGGCCGCGGCGCGTCCAGCAGCGGCGACTCGCCGAGCATCTCGCGCAGGCTGATCTCGATGTTGCGCGACATCGCGCTCAGCGCGCCACCGTACGCAAGCAGAAGCAGAATCCGACGCTGGAAGGCAAGCGGCCGACGCTGGTGGCGGAGCCGTTGCTGAAGCTGCGTACCGAGTACGACACGCCGTGGCTGCCGGGGCTGGTCCTGGTGGCGGGCTTCAGCTACACCTCGGATCAGTACACGGACGTCAAGAACACCGATCGCTTGCCGTCATTCACCTTGTACGATGCCGGCGCACGCTATCTCACCGCGGTCGCCGGCCGACCGCTGACGCTGCGCCTGGAGATGCTGAACCTGGGCGACAAGCAGTATTGGGCCAATGGCGCGCATCTCGGCGATCCGCGCATCCTCAGCTTCTCGGTGAGCGCCGACTTCTGACCGCGGGCACGGCGTCCGGGCATCGCCCGGATGCCGTGCGACCGGCTTCAGCTCTTCTTCTTGTGCCTGGCGTTGCCGACGATCATTGCGCGGCCGGCGAACAGGCCGCCGTTGATCTCCAGCTGCACGCGCTCGGCATCGCGGCGGCGCAGGTCGGCGGCGATCTCGTCGCCGAGTTCCTCCGAGGCGCCGAGCGTGCGCGTCAGCTCGCGGCCGAGCGTCATCGCCGATTCGAAGGTCTCGCGGATCCACCAGTCGGCGTCGGCCTTGATCAGCTCCAGGACATGTTCGCGGTCGAAGGCGCGAGCCAGCACGCGCGCCTGCGGGAATTCCTCCTTGATGCGGTGGACGATCTGTGTAGTCGCGGCCTTGTCGTCGATGCAGACGACGATGGCCTCGGCGACATGCGCGCCGGCGGCGTGCAGCACGTCGCTGCGGGTGCCGTCGCCGTAGTAGACCTTGAAGCAGAAATCGGCGGCCGAGCGCACCATCTCGGCGTCGCGGTCGATGATGGTGATCTCCGCGCCGAGCGCGATCGCATGCTGGCTGGCGATCTGGCCGAAACGGCCGAAGCCGATCACCAGCACGCGGCCGACACGGTTCTCCGGCGCTTCGGCCCCGTCGAGCGAGACGTCGGCAGCCGTTGCGCCGAAGCGCTTGTAGACGATCACCACCAGCGGCGTCAGCGCCATCGACAGCACCACGATCGCCGTCATGTTGGCGTTGACGGTGGCGTCGATCACGCCCTCCGCCAGCGCCGCCGCGAACAGCACGAAAGCGAACTCGCCGCCCTGCGCCATCAGCACCGCGCGGTCCATCGCGTCGGCGTGCGAGCTGCGCGCCAGCCGTGCCACCGCGTAGATGCACAGCGCCTTGACGACCATCATCGCCAGCACGCCGGCGACGATGAGCGGCCAGTTGCGCGCCACCACGGCGAGGTCAAGCGACATGCCGACGCCGAGG
>CBINNP010000307.1:0-3655 GCA_966252075.1 uncultured Solimonas sp. | reverse complement strand
CGCTCCGGGAGGCCCCTGGGAGGCCCTAGAATGCAGCGATCTTCCGCCTTCGCCGACGCCCATGGTCACCTGTTACCTGCGCTACGTCATCGATCCCTACAAGCTGGGCGAGTTCGAGCATTACGCGCGCCTGTGGATTCCGCTGATCCGCCGCTTCGGCGGACAGCATCACGGTTACTTCCTGCCGTCTGAAGGCGACAACGATGTCGCGCTGGCGCTGTTCAGCTTTCCCAGCCTGAGCGCCTATGACGAGTACCGGCAGAAGATGTTCGCCGACGAGGAATGCCGCGCGGCGATGCGCTACGCCAAGGACACCCGCTGCATCGTCCGCTACGAGCGCAGCTTCTTCCGCCCGCTGCTGCCCGATCAGCCCTGAGGTTTCCTGCCGCGTCGCGCGGCACCGGCCTCTGCCGCGGTGTCGGCGGCGTCGGTGGTAAAGATGAAGTCGAAGATCATCTGCGTGGTCTTCTGCAATTCGGCTGGCACGAAGACATCGCGGCCGGTGAAGTGCTTGAACTCGGACGACACCGACATCAGCGTGCCACCCAAGCCAATGATCGCGTAGTACAGCCGCGCCGGCTCACCGGCGCGCACCGCGCCTTCGGCCTGGCAGCGGCGGATCAGCGCGATCGCCGCGTCGAACGAGCCACTGAGGTGATTGTCGATCAGCCAGTGCACGCGCTCGCTACCCTGCGTGCTCTCCTGCGTCATGATGCGGTGCAGCTGCGGAACCTCTGCGGAAAACTGCACGAAGTTCTCGATGAAGGCGCGCAGGCAGGCGCGCGCATCGGTGCCGTCGATGCGATGCAGGCGCGCGTCATAGGCATGGCGATAGCGGGCGATGACGTCTTCCATCGTCGTCCGCCACAGCTGCTCCTTGGAATCGAAGTGGTAGAGCAGCAGCGTGTGGCTGACGCCGGCGCGCTCCGCCACCGCGCGCGTCGACGTGCCCTCGAAACCGAAGGTGCCGAAGCACTCCAGCGCCGCATGCAGCACGCGTGCGCGCACCAGCGCGCCGCGGCTGGGGGTGCTGCCATCACCGAGTTTTCCGGTGATGGCGGTCGCATCGGACTTGCCTTTGAGCCGTACCGCGCTGCGTGCGCGCTTGCCGCGCTGATTGGCCTTGGCCGGCGCTTCGTTCTTCGGAGAATTCATGCGCGAAGCTTAACGAACACGCCGGCCCGCCGCAGTCGGATCAACGACTCAGGATCGCGCCGAAAGCACCGCTGAGTGCGGCCTCGGCTTGCTGCGGCAGCGTGATGGCGCGCCAGCCGATGTGCATGTCCGGCCGCACCAGCACGGCGCCGGACTCGTCGATCTGCCGCAGTCGCGCCCAGGCGCCTTCGCTATCGGCGTATTCGCCGCCGCTGCCGATCGAGCGCACGTCGATATCGACGCCGAGCTGTTGCGAGGCCGCTGCCGCCGCCTGCTTCCAGGCAGCGTTGTCGGCGCCGGTGAGCAGCGTGAAGCGGCCGTGGCCGCTGATGTCGTGCGTCGACACCTTGCCGTCCGGCCCTTCGAGCCAGGCGTGCGGCAGGCGGTGGCCGGGACGCGTGGTGACGGTGTACTTGCCGCCCATCGGATCGCGCTTGGGGGCGGGCGTGCCGTCGGCGATCACCGCGCTGCTGTCGTAGTGGAAACCCATTTCCAGATCGTGCGCGCAGAACTCCATGCGCTGCGTAATCAGCACCTCGTGCATGCGCGCGCGCGCCCACTCGCCCTCGAAGCCGTCGGACAGCAGGGTGTGGAAGGCGGCGGCATTGAGTTCCGGCGGCGCGCCCGGAATCAGGCCGAAGCCGGCGTCGGTGACGAAGTGGTTCATGAAGGTGAACAGTGCCCACTTGGTGTTGCGCGCGGCGACCGGGCGCAACACCAAGTGGGCACTGTGTCGAGCAGTGCCGCGCCGGCCTGGCCCTTGACCAGCGCCGCCAGTTTCCACGCCAGGTTGTGCGCGTCCTGGATGCCAGAGTTGAGGCCCAGGCCGGTGGTCGGCGGATGACGGTGGGCAGCGTCGCCGATGACGGCGATGCGGCCCTCGCCGTACTTGCTGGCCAGGATGGACTCGACGATCCAGTGGCTGACGCGATGCACCTTGATGTCGAGGTCCGGCAGCTTCAGCAGCGCACGGATGCGCGGCACGATCAGGGTCTCGTCGAACTCCGGATCGTCCGGGCGGAAGGCGAAGTGGAATACCCATTCCGGCGAGTGGCGGTCGTACTGGTCCGGGCCCATTGCCACCATCGCGCCGCTGGCCCAGCCGCCGCCGCCTTCCGGGTTGATGAACCAGCGGATCAGCGGCGCGTCGTCGGTGATGTAGGCGGACAGATCAGCGGTGAAATGCGTGCTGACCATGTCGACCAGATTGGTCGGGCCCTGCAGCTCGATGCCGATCTTCGGGCCGATGGTGCGCCCGCGGTCGGCGCCGACCAGATATTGCGAGCGCACCTGGTAGGTCTCGCCGCTCTTGAGATCCTTGATCGTCGAGGTGACGCCGTCGGCGTCCTGCGTGAAGTCGAGCAGCTCGTTGGAGAAGCGCACGTCGCCCAGTTCTGCCTTCTCGGCGAACTCGCGCAGCACCGGCTCCAGCCGCAGCAGCGGCAGGTTGGCGGACAGCACCGGGCTGTCGGCGGTGTAGGTGTCGTACAGCGCGCCGCCGCCAAAGGCGTCCATCCGGTAGATGGTCTTGCGGTCGAGCGGGCCGTCGCCGCCGAGCGAGGTCAGCCAGTGCACCTGGTGCATGTTCTCGAACTTGGTGCCGCGCTGATACACGGTATCGGCGATGCCGTACTCGCGGAAGATTTCCATCGTCCGCTGGTTGAGGTAGTGCGCCTTCGGCAGGTGCGAGGTGGTGTCATGACGCTCGACCAGCAGCGACTTGACGCCCTGGGCGGAGAGGAAGATCGACAGGCTCAGGCCGGAGCCGCCGCCGCCGCAGATGAGGACAGGAGTTTCGATGGTCTTCATGGCAATGCCCTTTACAGAATTTTTGTGGCTGGCTCAGCGGCGCAGCAGGCGGTGGAAAACGGTTTGCAGCGTTTGCAGCGGATCGTCGACGGCGGCGCGGCAGCGCCAGGCCACCATGCCGTCGGGGCGCACCAGCAGTGCGCCGCCGGCGTCGATCTGGCTCAAGGCCTGCCACTGCCGATCGGTATCGAGCGCATCGCCATCGTGGGCGATGCGTAGCGCGCGCAGCTGCAGGCCCGCGGCTTCGCCGAGCTGGCGTGCCGCCGCGCACCAGGCTTGGCCTTGCGCGCCGGCGAGCAGCAGAAAGCCGCCCTGCGCCTCGAGCAGATCGTGCGTGGACACGCGCTTGCCGTCGACTTCAAGCCAGGCATGCGGCAGGCGGTGGCCGGGCCGCGTGCTGGGCCGGTAGTCGGCGCCCATCGGATCGCGCGGCGGCAGCGGCGTGCCGTCCGGCAGCAAGGCGCCCTGCTCGTAGACGAAGCCGAGCTCGACGTCGTGATCGAACATCTCGATGCGATGCGTGGCGAAGACCTCCGCCATCCGCGCGCGGCGCATGCGACCGTCCGGCGTGTCGGCGAACAGGCCGGAAATCTCGTTGTCCTCGTCGGGCTGGCCGACGGCTTCATAGACGTTGGCGGGGTGGATCGCGAAGATCGACGCGGCGCTGAGCAGGTGGTTCCAGTAGCTCGAC
>CBINNP010000306.1:0-3677 GCA_966252075.1 uncultured Solimonas sp. | reverse complement strand
GGCAGGCGCGCGTCGTACACCGGCGGGGTTTCGAGATCGCGGTGCGCCTGCGGCATCAGGCCGCGGCGCGACAGCGCGTAGATCGGCGCGCGATGGCCGCGGTCGCGCAGGTCCAGGACGATGTCGAGCATCGTCAGGCCGGTGCCGACCAGCAGCACCGGCTGGTCCGGCCGCACCACCCACAGCGCGTCCGGCCGCCAGGGATCGCGGACGTAGCGCGGGCTCGAATAGAAGCCGCGTTGCTCGGGCGCGATCGGCGGATCGGCCGGCGCGTAGTGGCCCATGCTCAACACCACGCGATCGGCATCGAGCGCGTCGCCATTGGCCAGCACGATGCGCGCGCCGCGCTGCTGCGGAACGATGCGGTTGACGTCGCCGACCATCGCACGAAAGCGCAGGCCGCTGCCGGCCTGCACCGCCGCATTGCTCAGCAGCCATTCCAGATAGTCCCCGTACAAGCGCCGCGACACGAAGCTGCCGGCCTGTACGCGCGGATCCTGGCGCTGCGCGAACTCGAGGAAGCCGCCTTCGTCGCCGGGCAGCGCGCCCATGCGCGCGGCCGGCACGTTGAGCACGTGCGCCGCCGTGCGGGTGCCGTAGGCGACGCCGCGCGCGAGCAGGCCGGAGCGGTTGACCAGCACCACCTGCAGCGGCGTGGTCGGCGGCCGGCGCAGCAGGTGCACGGCCAGCGTGGTGCCGCAAAAGCCGGCGCCGATGATTGCGATCGTGGTCATGGCGGCACCGCGCTCAGGGTGCGTCGGCGAAGCGGTCGGTGGCCGCGATCAGCGCCGACAGGATGCCCGGCTCGCTGGCGGCATGGCCGGCGTCGCCGATGACGTGGAAGTCGGCTTCCGGCCAGGCGCGATGCAGATCCCAGGCCGAACGCATCGGGCACACCACGTCATAGCGGCCCTGCACGATGACGGCCGGAATGTGGCGGATGCGCTCGATGTGGGCGAGCAGCTGGTCGTCGCGCTCGAAAAAGCCCTTGTTGACGAAGTAATGGCATTCGATGCGCGCGAAGGCGTCGGCGAAGTGGCCCTCGCCGAAGCGGGTGATCATGTCGGCATTGGGAAACAGCTTGCTGGTCGAGCCCTCCCAGATGCTCCAGGCGCGCGCGGCGGCGCTGCGCACCGCGGGGTCGTCGCTGGTCAGGCGACGGTGATAGGCGGCCAGGTAGTCGCCCCGTTCGTCGGGCGGGATGGCATGCTCGTAGGTTTCCCAGGCGTCCGGATAGATCCAGTTGCAGCCCTGCTGGTAGAACCAGTCGATCTCGGCGCGGCGCAGCAGGAAGATGCCGCGCAGCACCAGCGCGCGGCAGGCCTGCGGATGCGTCTGCGCGTAAGCCAGCGCCAGCGTCGAGCCCCAGGAGCCGCCGAACACCACCCAGCGCTCGATGCCCAGCGTCTGGCGAATGGTCTCCATGTCGGCGACCAGATCCCAGGTGGTGTTCTCGCGCAGCTCGGCGTGCGGCGTAGAACGACCGCAGCCGCGCTGGTCGAACAGCACGATGCGATAGCGCTGGGGGTCGAAGAACTGGCGGTGCCAGGGCTCGGTACCGCCGCCGGGGCCGCCGTGCACGAACACCACCGGCGTACCTTGCGGATTGCCGCTCTCCTCGACATAGATCGAGTGCAGCGCGGAGACCCGCAGATGCTGCGTGCGGTACGGCTCGATCGACGGATACGGCAGCGGCATGGCTATCGAGGCCTCGGGCGACGGGCGGGTGATGTGGCTAGCTTAGCGTCGCAGGCCGTCGATTGCCGCATCCACAGGCCGGCAGTACCATCGTTTTGGCATTCATTTTCAATTCAGCCGCAGGCCTGGAGTCACGGTGTTCGAGCAAGCCAAGGGGTATCTCGCTGCAGGCCTTCTCACCGGCGCCTGCAGCCTGGCATGGGCGCAGACGCCGGAGCTCGCGTCCGCCGCCACCGCCAGCGTGCCGGATGCGGTTACGGCTCCGGCCGCCGTCTCCGTGCCCAGCCTCGCGGCACCGGCCGCCGTGCCGGCCAGCGCACCGAGCGCCAGCGTGCCGGATGCGCGCTTTCCGCGCTATGACGCGCTCAAGCCCAACGTGACGTTCTGGACGCGGGTATTCAGCCACTACTCGGAACTGCAGAGCGTGGTCCACTCGACGCTGTATCCGAGCAAGGTGTTCACGGTGCTGGACTACCGCGAGCAGGCGCTGTCGACCAACAAGTTCGCGCTCGACAAGCAGCGTCGCGTCGAAGAGAGCGACACCAAGGAGCGCATCGATGCGCTGCTCAAGCGCGTGCACGCCAAGCGCTATGCGCCGGAGACAATGAGCGCCGACGAGCGCCGCATCTACGATCTGTTTGCCGACGTCGCCGACGACAACAAGTTCGACAGGATGATCGGCACGGTGCGCGTGCAGCGCGGCCTCAAGGAGCGCACAGAGAACGCGCTGGAGGTGTCCAACCGCTATCTGCCGACCATGGAGCAGACCTTCAAGAGCTACGGCCTGCCGGCGCAGCTGACGCGGCTGCCGCTGGTCGAGTCGAGCTTCAATCTGCAGGCCTATTCGAAAGCCGGCGCCGCCGGCATCTGGCAGTTCATTCCATCGTCGGCGCGCATTTACATGCGTCTGGACGATGTGGTCGACGACCGCCGCGATCCCTGGACCTCCACCGACGGCGCCGCCCGCCACCTGCGCGACGACTACGCCAAGCTGCAGGACTGGCCGCTGGCGATCACCGCCTACAACCACGGCCGCAACGGCATCGCCCGCGGCCTGGAAGAGACCCGCGGCAAGACCCTGGTCGACCTGATCGACCGCTATGAGGGCAAGCGCTTCGGCTTCGCCTCGAAGAACTATTACGCGGAATTCCTCGCCGCCGTCGACATCGAGCGCGCCTACCGCGAGCGCCAGGGCGCTGCGCGCAATGCCAACCCCTTCGAGTTCGAAGTCGTCGAGACCAAGCACTACGTGCCCTACGACACGCTGCGCAAGCTCTGCGGGGCCAGCGACGAGGCCTTCCAGCGCCTCAACCCGGCCTACCGGCCGGAAGTGATCGAGGGCAAGCTCTACGTGCCGCCGGGCCACCTGATCCGCATCCCCGCCGGCAGCGCCCGCGGCTTCGAGCTGGGCTACGCCAGGCTCGGCAGCCACGAGCGCTTCGACAGCCAGCGTGCGCTGTTCCTGCTGCACAAGGTCGGCAAGGGCGACACCATCGGCCGGCTCGCGCGCGAGTACGGCGTCTCGCAGAGCGCCATCCTGGGCGCCAATACGCTGAAGTCGGCGCACTCGCTGCGCATCGGCCAGGTGCTGAAGATTCCGCCGAAGCAGGAGCGGCGGCCGGCGCCGATCAGCATCGCGGTCGGTGAATCGACGCCTACGCAGACGCTGGCGCAGAAGATCAGCGAGGCCAAGTCCGAGCAGCGCGCCAACGACAGCGCGCAGATCAAGGGCGCGACGCCGAAAAAGAAGTCCGCCTACCGCACGCACAAGGTCAAGGCCGGCCAGACGCTGAGCGGCATCGCGCAGCAGTACAAGGTCTCGGTCAAGTCGCTGCAGCGTGCCAACAACCTCGGCAGTTCGAGTGCGCTGCGCATCGGCCAGAAGCTCAAGGTGCCGCAGGACGCATGAAGCTTTCGGCAACCGCTAGGGCCTGTTAACGCTATGGCCGCCGCTGCGACGGAGACCGTTTTGGCGCAGC
>CBINNP010000305.1:0-3686 GCA_966252075.1 uncultured Solimonas sp. | reverse complement strand
CGGTCACCAGGCGGCCGAGCCGGGCGAGACCGGCTTCGAGTTCCGCATCCCACAAATGGCCGTAGTTGAGGCGAACGTAGTTCTCGAATCCGCGTCGCGCTGAAAACATCGGGCCGGGAGCGATGCTGATGCCAGCGGCCACGGCAAGGCGATGCAGCGCGAGAGCATCGACGCCGTCGGGCAGCTTGATCCAGACGAAATAGCCGCCCGCCGGCGCGGTCAGCCGCGTCCCGGGCGGAAAGCATTGCTCGATCATTTCCAGGAAGCGGATCTGCTGCATCAGCAAGGTATGTCGCAGTGTGCGCAAATGGCGGTCATAGCCGCCGCGGGCCAGATAATTCGCCAGCGTCTGCTGCGCCGGCACCGAGGCCGCCAGCGTTGTCGTCAGCTTGATGCGCTCGACGCTGCGGGCGTAGCGGCCCGGCGCCACCCAACCTACCCGATAGCCCGGCGCCAGGCACTTGGAAAACGACGAACAGTGCAGCACCAGGCCCGCATTGTCGTAGGCCTTGGCCGGCGCCGGCCGCTTCTCGCCGAAATAGAGTTCGGCGTAGACGTCATCCTCGATCAGCGGAATCTCGTAGCGGCTCAGCAAGGCGACCAGCGCCTGCTTGTTTTCGTCGGGCATGAGGCTGCCGGTGGGATTCTGGAAATTGGTCATGAGCCAGCAGGCTTTGGGCCGGTGCTGTTTGATCGCGTGCTCCAGCGCGTCGAGGTCCGCGCCGCGGCTCGGATGCGTGGGCACTTCCACTGCCTGCAATCCATTGCGTTCGATCGCCTGCAAGGCGGCGTAGAAGGCCGGCGACTCGATCAGAATGCTGTCGCCGGGCTTGGCGCCGATGGCGGCCAGACACAGATTCAAGGCTTCCAGCGCGCCGTTGGTGATGATGATCTCCTCGGGCGCCACCTGCAGGCCGTCGATCTGGTAGCGCAGTGCAATCTGCCGGCGCAGCTGCTCGTCGCCCGGGCTCAGGTCGCGCACCGTGGCCCACGGGTCCATCGCTTGTACGGTCGAAGCCATGATGCGGGCCAGCCTGTTCAGCGGAAACAGCAGCGGACTTGGGAAGGCCGAGCCCAGCGGCAGCAGCTTGCCGGTACGCACCGATCCCAGAATCTCGAACACGAGTTCGCTGACGTCCACCGCCGTGGGCGTAGGGGGCATCGCAACCGGCGGCTCGGGCAATGGCGGCATACCGCCGGCGCCGCCGGTGACGTAATAGCCCGATCGTTCGCGCGCGCAGATCAGCCCGCGCGCTTCCAGCAGGTAATAAGCCTGGAAGATGGTGGACGGGCTGACGCCGCGGCGCTGGCTGGCCTGGCGCACCGACGGCAAGCGGTCGCCCTTGCGCAGCATGCCGCGGCTGATGGAATTGGCGATGTCTTCGGCGACTTGCTCGTAGCGCTTCATGTCGGATCTCGCTGGCTGCAGTTGGCTTGATTATGCAACTGATACGGTTTTTATTCGAGCATCTGCTTCTGTTTGCACGTGCGGCTTGCGCCTAACATGCAGCCATCATCAGGAGCAGAACCATGCAAGCGACGACAGCAGCGGCCGGCATGACCAGGCAAGTCATTCCCATCATCCCCTATTCGGTCAAGGGCAAGTATCGCAATCGCAAGACGGCTATCGTGCTGATGGCTTACGCCGTGTTTTTCTCGCTGCCGTGGCTCATCTGGCATGGCGCGGCTCGAACCGGCCAGCCATTGCTGTTCGACATCGCCCATTCGCGCTTTCATTTCTTCGACGTCGTGCTTTTTCCGCAGGACCTGATGATTTTCGTCGCCGTCATGGTGTTTGCCGCCACTTTTCTTTTCATGTTGGCCGCCTTGTACGGCCGCGTGTTTTGCGGTTTCTTCTGTTTCCAGACGATATGGACCGATGCCTTCAGGGCGATAGAAAAACTGGTGCAGGGCGAGGCGCAAACGCGTATCCGCATGCGCAAGCAGCCCTGGAGCCTGCAACGGCTCGCGAGGATTGCGCTGACCCATGGGCTGTGGCTGGCACTGGCCTTCGCCACTGCCCTCACTTTCACCTTGTATTTCGCCGATGCGCGCACGCTGATCGGCCAGCTGTTCGACGGCCATGCGCCTTTCGTCGCCTACAGCTGCGTCATCGTGCTGACGCTGACCACTTATGTCGCCGCCGGCTTGGCGCGCGATGACATTTGCCGCGTGGCCTGCCCCTACGGCAAATTCCAGAGCGTCATGCAGGATCCGGCGACCAAGACCGTGGTTTACGACGAGGCGCGCGGCGAGCGCAGCCTGGGCAGGATAGCGCCGGACAAGGCCTTGAAGGATGCGGCCGAAAGGGCAGGCAAAGGCTACGGCGACTGCATCGATTGCGGCTACTGCGTGAACGTGTGCCCCACCGGCATCGATATCAGGCAGGGCTTCCAGATCGACTGCATTTCCTGTGGCTTGTGCATAGACGCTTGCGATAACATCATGCACGCGCTGAAGCTGCCGGCCGGACTCATCCGCTTCCGGGAGATGCCGCATGCCGAGACCATGGCCGGCAGCAAGCTCGGGCACCGGTTCAAGAAGTACGGCTATCTGGCTATGCTGACTGTTTGCCTGGGCTTTCTTGCCTACCAGCTCAACCATCTGGAACCCTTCTCCGCCACTATCCAGCAGCAAGCGCAGCCGCTGGCGACGCGGCTTGCCAACGGCGACTTGCGCAGCCGCTACATCGTGCGCCTGAGCAACAAGCAGGCCGAAGGCGAGCGCTATCGCGTAGCGGTTGAAGGGTTGCCTGCCAGCAGCGTCGCCAGCGCAGAGTATGTCGAGGTGCCGGCCGGCAAGACCTATACCTATACGCTCAATGTCGTGCTCGATGAAGCGCTGGCCAGGCGCACGCGCCAGATCACGGTGTCGGTGACGCCGGCTTCGCGTCCAGATGACCGGCATGACTACCGATTGGGCTATGTCTCCATTCTGTAGCGCTCAGGGTCAAGACGACGGCAGGCGTAGTCTTCATGCCCGAAGCGCGCTTGGCCGGTTGGATTTTCGCTGCGTCAGGTTTGGGCAGGTGAAAGATAAGATCAGCGGTCGCCGCGCGTACGCGATACCGCCATCATGATGCCGATGCCGAGCAGGATGACGGAGGCAATGACGACATAGAGCGGCGTGACGCCGGCGGTGATCAGCGCCCATGCCACACCGCCGATGAAGATGGCGAAGCCGATAAGATAGATGACGAATGACATGGGGCTCCCTCGATCAATGGGCGGCATGGACTGCCGCCCGGCAGGCTTATTTCTTCTTCAGGATCAGGCTGTTCTTCACGCTTTCCACGCCCGGGACGCTTTTGGCGATGTTCTCAGCCTGTTCGATCTGTTGCTGCGTATCGACGAAACCGCTCAGCAGTACCACGCCCTTGTAGGTTTCCACATCGATCTTGAGGCTCTTGATGCCGGCATCCTTGATCAGCTCGCCCTTGATCCGGGCCGTGATTTCGGTGTCGCCGAGCACGCGTTTCAGATGCTTTTTCTCGACCTGGGTACGGTAGTCGCTGTATTCGTTTTGATCCAGCGTGCCGCTCTTGTCGACATCGGCCGTGCTGAAATTGTCGAAGAACAGCTCTTCCTTGCTGGCCTCGGCCTTGCTGAGCTTGCCGTCGTTGTTCATGTCGAGCTTTTTGAACGCGGTGACGTAGACATTGTGCTGCGTATCGTCAGCCGTGCCGA
>CBINNP010000304.1:0-3718 GCA_966252075.1 uncultured Solimonas sp. | reverse complement strand
TCTGCGCTGCCGACTCGACATCGACGCGCGTGACGCCGGCCGGCGCCGGCAGCGCGGTCGGGCCGCTGATCAGCGTCACCTGTGCGCCGAGCTGCTGCAGCGCCTCGGCCAGTGCGTACCCCATCTTGCCGGACGAGCGGTTGCTGATGAAACGCACCGGATCGATCGCCTCGCGCGTCGGTCCGGCGGTGATCACCGTGCGTACACCGCGCAGCGGTCCATCGCCGAACAGCCGGGCGACGGCATCGCGGATCTGCGTCGGTTCGAGCATGCGGCCGTCGCCGGTCTCGCCGCAGGCCTGCGAACCGGCACCGGGGCCCAGCACATGCACCCCGCGTGCGCGCAGCGTTGCCACATTGGCCTGCGTCGCCGGATGGGCCCACATCAGGCGGTTCATCGCCGGCGCCACGGCCAGCGGCTTGTCGGAGGCCAGGCACAGCGTGCTGATCAGATCGCTGGCGCCGCCGTGCGCGAGCTTGGACAGACTGTCCGCCGAAGCCGGCGCGATCAGGATCAAGTCCGGCCAGCGCGCCAGCTCGATGTGGCCCATCGCGGCTTCGGCCGCCGGATCGAACAAGGAAGTCCGCACCGCCCGGCCGGACAGGGCCTGGAAGGTCAGCGGCGTGACGAATTCCTGCGCTCCCTGGCTCATCACCACCTGCACTTCGGCGCCGGCCTCCTTCAGGCGGCGCACCAGGTCGGCGGCCTTGTAGGCGGCAATGCCGCCTGTCACGCCAAGCAGAATGCGCCGGACTGCGAGCTGCGGCACGGTTGGAGACGGATGGTTCATCGCAACATTCTAGCGACCCAGCGAGCGGGGGGAATGACGATGGCGATCCGAGACTGGCCCGAGTCCGAGCGGCCGCGCGAGAAATTGCTGGCGCGCGGCGCGGAGCACCTGAGCGATGCCGAGCTGCTGGCGATATTCCTGCGTACCGGTGTCGCCGGCCGCAGCGCCGTCGATCTGGCGCGCGATCTGATCGCCGACTTCGGCAGCCTGCGCGCGCTGCTGGGCGCGGACCTGCCGCGCTTCTCGGCGGCGCGCGGACTCGGTGCCGCCAAGTACGCGCAGCTGCAGGCCGTGCTGGAACTGTCGCGCCGCCATCTGGATGAGGAGCTGCGGCGGGGCGAAGCCCTGGCAGATCCCGCCTCCGCTGCCCGCTTCCTGCGTGCGCGGCTGCGCGATCTGGACCACGAGGCCTTCGCCGCGCTGTTCCTCGACGCCCAGCACCGCGTTCTGGCCTTCGAGATCCTCGCTCGCGGCACGCTCGACGGGGCCGCCGTCTACCCGCGCGAGGTGGTCAAGGCGGCGCTGCGGCACCGTGCCGCGGCGCTGATCTTTGCGCACAATCATCCCAGTGGCGTGGCGGAACCGAGCGCGGCCGATCGCACATTGACCGAACGGCTGCGGCAGGCGCTGGCCACGGTGGACGTGAGGGTGCTGGATCATCTGGTGATCGGCGAAGGGCAGCCGACCAGCTTCGCGACGCGCGGCTGGCTCTAGGCGCCGCCGGGGGATTTTACCGGCGCGCGGTCGAGGTAGCTGAGCAGGACCGTGCGCAGCTCCTGCAGGCGGTGACCGGCTTCGGCCTCGGCGCTTGCCGTCTCCGCCAGACCGGACGCCAGCAGGCGCGCGGTGGCTGCGGCGCGCGGCCAGCGGATGTCGTTGAGCTCTACTTGCAGCAACAAGGTGAAGCCGTGGTGACGCTGGCGGATCAGCGCGGCGCCGTGCGGGTGCGTGCGCATCTTGCCCAGCAGTTGCTGCAGAGCGCGGCTTTCGAGATGAGCCTGCAGGTAGGTCTCCATGACCAGCTTCACGCGGGCCGGGCCTGCCGGCATGTTAAGCGTGACCTTGGCGATTCGATCGCGCAGGCCGTCGTACAGCTGTGCGAGCAATTCACAGAGCAGTTCGTCGAAGTCGCCCAGCAGGGGGCGCAGCTGCTCGATCGAAACCTGCAACTCCTGCGCGACGGCGTCCGCGGTGAGTGTCGTGGCGTCGCGGCAGGCAAGCCGCTCGACGGCTTGCAGGGCGTGTTGGCGGGGCGTGGGAGGGGCTTCCATGACCGCCCCAGTATCGGCTGACGGCGTCCGCCGGTCTGCGCGCTGCGTCACAGCGGCTGGTCTGGCGACCGTCATTGCGGACCTTGCGCGGTTCCTCCCCTTGCCGTGATCGGATTGGGCTGGCACAATTGCGCCCCTTTTTGGTGGCCTCGCGGTCACTCTACGCCTTTTTCCTAGGGTTTCGTGTTATGTCGAAAGTCTGTCAGGTCACCGGTAAGCGCCCGATGGTCGGTAACACCGTCTCGCATGCCAACAACAAGCGTCGTCGCCGCTTCGAGCCGAACCTGCACACGCATCGTTTCTGGCTTGAAACCGAGAAGCGCTTCGTCTCGCTGCGGGTTTCGGCCCACGGTATGCGCATCATCGACAAGAAGGGCGTCGATGCCATCGTCGCCGAGCTGCGTGCTCGCGGCGAGAAGCTCTAACCGCAATTTCTGAGGAATCGCCGCCATGGCCAAGAAGAAAGACGTCGAGAAGATCAAGCTGGTGTCGACCGCCGGCACGGGTTACTACTACACGACGACGAAGAATCGCAAGAACACGCCGGACAAGTTCGAGTTCAGCAAGTTCGATCCGGTTGCGCGCAAGCACGTGGCTTTCAAGGAAGCCAAGATCAAGTAAGGCTTGCTGCCGTCGTCATCGAGAAAACCGCCTCAGGGCGGTTTTTTTGTGCCTGCAGAATGAAAGACGCCGGGCAAGCCGGCGTCTTGGGGTGTCTGATCGGGGGCGTGCTGCGCGTCAATCGTCATGATGGTGATGCCGGTGGCCGCGGCCATGACGATGCTTGTCGTAGTGGTAATCGCGGTAGACGACACGACGCTCGTAATAACGCGGCTGGTAGACGACGACCGGACGCGGTGCGCTGTAGTAATAGCGGCGCGGGGGCGGTGGCGGCGCGTAATACACCGGCGCGGATTCGACATAGACCGGCGCGGGCGCACCGATGCCGATGCTTACCGATACGTCGGAACGCGCCGACGCTGCCAGCGGCGCGGCCGCTGCGATTACCAGACCGACAGCTAACAGGACCTTCTTCATGGAGACCTCCTCCTAGTACGCCTCGACGATATCGCAGACGACTGAATCACCTCTGAACCGGGTGATACTGTTTCTCCGGCCGATGACGGCGAGCCTGAAGCCATGTTGAATAACCGGACATGCGCGCTGCGCATGGCAAATCGAACGGAGGAGGGAAGATGAAACTGCAAAGCCTGCTGGCAGCCATGTTGCTGCCGGTGAGTTCCCTGGCGATCGCCGAAGAGAGCTCGCTGATGGCGCAGATAGGCTGGGTGCAAATCCAGACGCATGCCGACAGCAAGCCCTTGCAGACGACGATGAACGTGCTGGGCAACCCCGTTGACTTCGACTCTCCGGGCACCTCGCTTGACGTCGGCGATGCCGACACCATCCTGCTGGCGATGGTTTACAACTTCAGCGATCACTGGGGGCTGAAGTTCGAGGGTGGCTATCCGCCAGTGTTCGATCTGTACGGAAAGGGCTCGGTGACGCCGCCGATTCCGGTCGCCGGCCAGCTGCTCAGCGTTAATCTCGCCGACCATCGCCCGCTGGCCAAATCGCGGCAATGGAGTCCTGCCATGCTGCTGCAGTACAGCTTCCGCGCGCCCAGCGCCAAGCTGCGGCCGTACCTGGGCGTAGG
>CBINNP010000303.1:0-3725 GCA_966252075.1 uncultured Solimonas sp. | reverse complement strand
CTGGCCCCGCTCCGCCGCCGCCACATGCGCCTTCACGACCTCGCGGACGTGGCAGAAGCTGCCGCCGCCCGGCGGCAGCGCCGGCAACCGACGCAGCTGGATCAACCGGAACACCCGAGACCACGTCGCCGTGTCGTAGGGACCGATGATGTTCGAGGGATTCATGATCACCGCCGGCAGGCCGAGGCGGATGCCGCGACGCACCTCGCGTTCCGCCATCGCCTTGCTGCGTACATAGGCGATGCTGGCGGTGCTGCCGCGCGTCGGTGTGTCTTCGGTGATGGTGCCCTGATGCAGGCCGTAAGCGACGATGCTGGAGGTGTGGACGAAACGTCCGGCCTTGCGCTCCAGCGCGGCGCGCACCACGTTGCGGGTACCGCGCACGTGCACCTTGGCCTGCTCGACGCGCGCGCGGTTCCACAGGCTGGTATTGCCAGCGACATGAAACACGCTGTCCACCTCGGCCGGCATCGCCGCCAGCACCGAGCGCAGATCGTTGACGTCGCCGGCGACGCAATGCACGCCAGCCAGCGCCTGCAAGGGTTGGGTATCGGAACTTGACCGGTGAAAGGCGATGACCTGCCAGCGCTGCCTCACCAGCTCTTCGACCAGATTGAGGCCGACGAAGCCGGTCGCTCCGGTCACGAATGCAGTCTTCGTCAAGCGTCTCTCTCCTTGCGCTGACGTCTTCTTGAATTTTTTTGAGCGTGTCGCGCACGCCCGCGGCGAACTTTGCACCGCCCGCCGCCGCTTTCCAAGCCTTGCTACGGATGCAGCGGCGCGATCACGCGCTCAGGGGCGCACCTGCAGCTGCTGCAGCCGCGCCTTGAGCAGGCCCGGGAACTTGCCGTACCACGTGGCGTTGAGCGGCGACGGATGCGGCAGCGGATACAGATGGAACTGTCGGGACCGGCCGATCCCGACCTTGAGCGTCACCGCGATCGACGACTCGAAGCGGTCTTCACGCTCCCAGAACGCCTCGATGCGCGCGCGTTCCGCCTTGCTCTGGCCGATGCCGAACCACAGGAAGGCTTCGCGGCCCAGGCTGATGAGGTGTTCGCCCTGCCAGTGCTCGATCAGCAGCTCGCACATCGGTGCATGGAAGCGCTGCTTGACCTTCGTCGACCAGGCTTTGTTGCCCAGCGGCTTGTACGGCACGGTGTTGGCCCAGAAGAACGGCCGGCCGACATCGAGCGAAGCCTGGAAATCCGGCAGCGGCGCACCATGCAGATGCTCATACAGCGCGCGCCGCACCAGCTGACCGCCGGAACCGATGAAAGGCAGACCGTGCTGCACTTCGTCACGTCCCGGATCACGGCCGAAGAAGCCAAGCCTGGCCTGCACTGCGTCGGGCGCGATCACCGGGTCCAGCGGGTCCTTGCCGAAGCGCTGGTAGACCTCGACGTCGATGCCCTCGGTCTGTCCCGCCAGCTCGCGAAAGCGGGCCCGTTGTCTTGCATCAAGTGCCATCAGCCGGCCTCTTAAAAAAGGGGAACGCCCGCCGCCGGCGAGCCAGGCGGCGCGACGGTCGCGCTAGCGTTTCTCGCTCAGCGACACGGTTTCGTCGATCGGCGCCGTGCTGCCCCAGTGCTTGCAGCTGGGGCATTGCCAGAACAGCTGGCGCGGCGAGAAGCCGCAGCTGCCGCATTGATAGCGGGGTGACGATTCCATCAGCTTGCGCAGCGCCTGGCGCAGGCTGGCGGCCGGCTTGTCGAGGCCGGAGGCGATGACGTCCGGACGCTTTTCCAGTTCTTCGAGAAACTGCGCCAACAGCGCACGGCTCGGCCGCAGCTCCAGACCCTGAGCCAGGTGCATCAGCGGATCGCTGCCGTCATCCATCAGCAGCCGCGCTTCGGCAACGTAGGGAAGGCTGCTGGGCGAAATCTCCCGCGCGTCGTGCAGGAACTGCTGGTAGCCGGCGGTATGCCCGGTCTTCTGCGCACAGCGGTACAGCGGCTCGATCACTTCCGGCAGAAAGCGCGGGTCGATCTTGAACGCCTTGAGATAGGACTGCGCGGCGCTGGCATGGTCTTCCTGCGCTTCCAGCAGCGTGCCGCAGAGCAGGTGCGCGCGCACGCAATCGTCGTCCTCGTCGAGCGCGCGACGCGCCAGCCGCAGCGCCTCGTCCGGCTGCTTGGCGCGGCGCAGTTCGTCGGCAAGCTCGCAGTGGTACTGCGCGATCAGCGCCCGCTTGGACTGGCCCTGGGCGGCTTCCTGGCGCCGCGCGGCACTGATCGCGTGCTTCCACTCATGGCCCTGCTCGGCGATCACGCGGATCTGGTCGAGCGCCTCGGGCACGTAGAAGCCGTCGCTGACCAGCTGCTCGAACTGCTGCTCGGCGTGATCCATGACGCCGGCGCGCAGGTAGTCCTGTGCCAGTGCGTAGCGCACCTGCGCCGCGATCTGCGCGGTCAGGCCGGGACGTGACAGCAGGGCTTCATGGACGCGCAGCGCGCGATCCACCTCGCCGCGCTTGCGGAACAGGTTGCCGAGCGTCAGATGCAGTTCGACGGTGGAGTGATCGATCTCGGCCACCTGGGTGAGCGCGGCGATCGCCTGATCCGGATCGTCGGACGCCAGTTGCGTCAGCCAGCCGCCGAGTTGCTCGGGCGCCACGGCCTGGCCTTGCACGGCGATGCCGCCGCGCCGCCCGCGCAGCACCCAGCCGAAAACGATCCCCAGCGGCAGCAGCAGCCAGGTGAACAGGGAGTCGATCATCAGCGCGGTTCGGCGCTACCGACCGGCAGATTGCGCAGCGTACGCAGCTCGCCTTCCGCCTCGCGCAATTGCTTGCGCAGCCGGCCGACTTCCATGCGCAGGCTGAACAGCCGCGCGGTGATGGCGACGATCGCCAGCAGGATGCCGGCCGAGAAGGCGCCGATCAGCACCGCGATCAGCGGAAACTGCGCGGTGCCGAACAGATAGTTGAATTCGATCAGCTGGGCGTTGAAGTAACCGATCGACGCACCGGCCACCAGGATGATCAGCAGTACAGCGAGCGTGACGAGGCGGCCCATGGTGCGAGTCCGCCGCTCAGAGCGCCGCGGCGCTGCGCAGCGAAGCCGCTTGCTGCGCGATTTCGTCCTGCAGGCTGGCGTTGACACGCTCGCGCATTTCCTTGCCCGGCTTGAAGTGCGGCACGCGCTTGGGCGGGATCTGCACCGGCTCGCCGGTCTTGGGATTGCGCCCGACGCGCGCCGGACGGTGGTGCAGCGCAAAGCTGCCGAAGCCGCGGATCTCGACGCGTTCGTCGCGCGCCAGCGCGTTGCTGATCTGGTCCAGCACGAGCTTCACGGCGAGCTCGACGTCCTTGTGCATCAGATGCGTCTGCTTCGCGGCGAGCAGCTCGATGAGTTCGGACTTGGTCATAAGTCTCGGATCGTAAAGCGGATTTGGTAGCGCGAACAATAGTTAAAAAAAAAGGGCCATGCAAGCATGGCCCTTCTGGTTTTCCCTGAAATTCCGGGAAGATAGCGATACAACTTAATTGTTGTTGCCGCCGATCTGTTCCTTCAGGAGGTCGCCCAGGCTGGTCTTGCCCGTCGAGGCGTTGCGGCTGTACTCCGCCACTACTTCCTGCTCTTCCTGGATTTCCTTCTCGCGGACCGAGAGGATCACCGTGCGGTTCTTGCGATCGACGCCGATGTAGCGGGCCTCGAGCGGATCACCTTCCTTGAGCAGCTTGGTGGCGTCTTCGACGCGGTCACGCGACAGATCGCCGGCCT
>CBINNP010000302.1:0-3769 GCA_966252075.1 uncultured Solimonas sp. | reverse complement strand
TCCAATGCGGCCTCGACGCCGCGCACGCAGATGGGTGCCTACGCGGCGTCCAAGCGGCGACGGCGCAGCTGATGCGCTGCCTGGGCCTGGAGCTGGCCGAGTACGGCATCCGCTGCAATCTGGTGTCGCCGGGCTCGACCGACACCGAGATGCAGCGCCGCTTCTGGCGCGACGGCGCCGGCAGTGCCGAGCAGGTGATCGCCGGCTCGCTGGCGCGCCACCGGCTCGGCATTCCGCTGCGCAAGCTGGCGACGCCGGACGACATCGCACAGGCGGTATTGTTCCTGCTGTCCGACGCCGCCGGCCACATCACCCTGCAGGATCTGGTGGTCGACGGCGGCGCGACCTTCTAGGGCCGCTATGCGGGCAATTCACGCAGCGGCGTCGACGGCGCCGCCAGCGCGCATGACAGGAAATCGGCAAAGCCCTGCCAGTGCGCGCGCAGCTCGTCCCGCGAGTAGTTCTGCGGCCGGCCATCGAGATCGAAGTCGATGGCCTCGCCGCGCGCCATGAAGATCGCCGCGAGATCCTCGACCGGGCCGGCAGCCAGCACCTGCGTGCGGGCCCGGCACGGCCCGAACGCTGACGGCGATTCGAACGGCATCACGTTGACCTCGGTGCCGAGCAGGCCGCGCGCGTAGCCGGCTTGCTCCAGATCGCCTTCCAGATGCTCGAAGCGATAGCGCTGATGCGCGCGCAGCCGCGGCATCGTCGTGCGCAGGCTCGCCGCGAGGCCGGCCAGCGATTGCGTGGCCGCGTCCGGCACCGGCAGCGGCATCACGTTCATCGCCGTGCACGGCGTGCGCGCCACCGGACCGCCGAGCCGCTGCATCACCGGCAGGCCGAGCACCACGTCGCGGCCGTGACCGCGCTGCGCGAGGTAGCCGGCGAAGGCGGCGATCAGCAGCTCCGGCCAGCTCAGGTCGAGCCGCATCGCCAGCTGCCTGAGCGCATCCGCCGTGCGCTGCGGCAGCGCACCGCCGACACGGTGGCCGCGGCCGATGCCGGGCTGCGTCCGCGCACACAGCGAAACCGGCGACAGGCCCTTGAGCGTCTGCAGCCAGAACGCGCGATCCGCCGCGCGCGCCGTCGAGGCCTGATAGGCGCGATCGGCCTCGACCACGGCCGCCAGCTCGCCGAACGCGGCCGGCGACGGCGGCGTGCCGGCCAGCCGCGCCGCGTACTGCGCGGCGACGCGGCGCGCGATCAGCTGGAAGCCGTAGCCGTCGAGCAGCAGGTGATGCGCGCGGTGCAGCCAGACGTGGCGATCGGCAGCGCGCCGATACAGCCGGTGCTCGTAGAGATCGCCGCTGGCGATGTCGAAGGGTCGCGCCAGCGCCTCGTCGAGCAGGGCCTCGAAGGCCGCCTGGTCGAGCCCGGCGGCATCGACCAGATGCAGAACGCCGCGCGGCGCGGCGACCGGCTGCTGCCGGTACTCGCCGTCTTGCCGCTGCACGCGCAGATGCAGCGAGCGCGCCTCGGACAGCGTCGCCTGCAACGCCTGCTCGAACAGCACGATATCCAGCGGCCCGTCGATCTCGGTCGCTTCGGCGGCGTGGAACACGCTGTCGTCGCCGGCCAGCTGCTGGCCGAGCAGCACGCCGAGCTGCGCCTGCGTCAGCGGCAGGGCGGCGTCGATCCGCGACTCCAGTACCGCAGTCATGCCTGCAGCGCCGCGTGCGGGGCCTGCGTCAGCGCCGCCAGCCAGCCGGCCAGCGTCGGTGCCTCGGCCAGCTCGGCGAAATCGGCCTTGAGACCGCGCAGCTTCCAGCGCTGCACCAGCGCCATCAAGCGCACCGAATCCAGGCCCATCAGCAGCAGATCGTCGCCGTCGCCGAGCTGCGCCGGCTCGATGCCGATCTGCGCGGCGACTTCTTCGCGCAGACCATCGAGCGTCAGCCGCGCCCCCTGCAGCTGCGCGATGACTTCCCGCGTCGTCGCCACCTGGGCGCAGCGGCCGGCGGCGTAGCGCAGCGCCATCTCGTGCTCGTCGCGCGAAAAGTCGGCGATCGCATCGCCGATCAGGAACGGCTGGATGTCGAGCATGAACGCCTCGCCCGCCGTCATCAGGCAGCCGATGTGCGCATAGACCCCGCAGATGATCAGCTGCTCGCGGCCGTGCGCGCGCAGCTGCGCCTCGAAGTCGCTGCGCTTGAAGGCGCTGTAACGCCACTTGCACAGCACGGTGTCGCCGGCCTGCGGCTGCAGCGGCGCGACGATGCGCGTCAGCTCGGGGCGGTCGGCCAGGCCCTCGCCCCAGAAGTCGCTGAGCAGCGCGCGATCCTGCGGCCGCTGCGCACCGGGCTGCGCGGTGTAGAACACCGGAACGCCGGCGCTGCGGCAGGCGGCGATCAGCTGCGCGCAATGCCGCAGCAGCTCCGGCACCGGCGCCTGCGTGGCGTCGAAGAAGTCGACGAAGTACTGCTGCATGTCGTGCACCAGCAGCGCGGCGCGCGGCGCCTGCAGCTGCCAGCGCGCACGGCTGACCGGCAGGTGCTGCGGCATGGCGTAGGGGGCAATGCGGGGAATGCTCATCGTTGATCCTTGCGGGTTCTCGAAATCTGTTCAAAGCCTGATGAGAGTGCGCAGTCCCTCACCCCCGACCCCTCTCCCGCGGTGCGGCAGAGGGGTTTTGTTTTTCCCCTTCTCCCGCACTGCGGGAGAAGGTGCCCGGAGGGCGGATGAGGGCGATCAGGCGCGCTGCGCGGCACGCTCGCGCAGCAGCTGCTTGGCGACCTTGCCCGGCGCGGTCAGCGGCAGGCGCTCGAGAAACTCGATGCGATCGGGAATCTTGTAGGTGGCCAGGCCCTGGTTGCGCAGATGCAGCTTGAGCGCCACCACCAGGCGGCCGGCGGGTTCGTCGTTGTCGCGCGGCACCAGCTCGACGAAAGCGCAGGCGCGCTCGCCGAGGAATGCGTCCGGCACCGACACCAGGGCGACGTTGCGCACGCGCGGATGACTGAGCAGATGCTGCTCGATTTCCTCGGCGGCGATCTTCTCGCCGCCGCGGTTGATCTGGTCCTTGGCGCGGCCGACCACCTGGATGCAGCCGTCGGCGCGCAGGCGCACGCGGTCGCCGGTGCGGTAGAAGCCGTCGGCGGTGAAGGCGCGCGCGTTGTGCGCGGTGGCGCGCCAATAGCCGCGAATCGTGTACGGCCCGCGCGTCAGCAGGTGGCCGGGCTCGCCGGGCGCCACCTCGCGGTCCGCGTCGTCGACGACGCGGATCTCGTCGTCCGGCGAGATCGGCCGGCCCTGCGTTTCGAGGATGCGGCTGTCGTCGTCATCCAGCCGGGTGTAGTGGACCAGGCCTTCGGCCATGCCGAATACCTGCTGCAGCGCGCAGCCGAGCACCGGCTGCACGCGCCGCGCGATCTCCAGCGGCAGGCTGGCGCCGCCGACCAGCACGCGCCGCAGGCTGCGCAGGGCGCTGCGCTCGACGGTCGCCGCGTCCAGCCAGACCAGCAGCAGCGCCGGCACCAGCGCCGCGTGCGTGACGCTCTCCGCGGCGATCAGCGCGAACGCGCTCTGCGGCTCGGCGCGCAAGGACATGACGATGCGGCCGCCGGCACCGAGCGTGCCGAGCGTGCCCGGCGAACTCATCGGGAAGTTGTGCGCGGCCGGCAGCGCGACGAGGAACACGGTGTCACGATCGAAACCGCAGATGTCGATGCTGCCGCGCACGCTGTAGAGATAGTCGTCGTGCGTGCGCGGAATCAGCTTGGGCGTACCGGTGCTGCCGCCGGACAGTTGCAGCAGCGCAATACCGCTC
>CBINNP010000301.1:0-3783 GCA_966252075.1 uncultured Solimonas sp. | reverse complement strand
TCCTCAGTCATTTGGAACCACCAAATTCCTTCGTCGCGCCTTGCCTGGCCGCAAAACGGGTGGCATCACAGTGGTGGCCATAGCGTTAACAGGCCCTAGATGGGCGACAGTCTGCGCGCGGCCCGCTCAGCGGAGCGCTTTCCCTGCGGCGCCGCAAGGCCGATAATTGCGCCCCTTTTTTCGGTCCCAGGCCTGTAAGCATATGTATCGCTACGACTCCTACGACCAGCAACTCGTCGATGAACGCGTCACGCAGTTCCGCGATCAGACGCGCCGCTACCTCGCCGGCCAGCTGCCGGACGAGGAATTCCGCATGCTGCGCCTGCGCAACGGGCTGTATGTGCAGCGCTTCGCGCCGATGCTGCGCGTGTCGATCCCGTACGGCCTGCTGGCCAGCCGCCAGCTGCGCATGCTCGGCCACATCGCGCGCAAGTACGACAAGGGCTTCGGCCACTTCACGACGCGCCAGAACATCCAGTACAACTGGCCCAGGCTGGAAGAGGTGCCGGACATCCTCGCCGACCTCGCCAGCGTGCAGATGCACGCGATCCAGACCTCCGGCAACTGCATCCGCAACATCACCTCGGATCATCTGGCCGGCGTCGCCCGCGACGAACTGATCGATCCGCGCCCGTACTGCGAGCTGACCCGGCAGTGGGCGACCTTCCACCCGGAATTCAACTGGCTGCCGCGCAAGTTCAAGATCGCCTTCTGCGCCACAGACAGCGACCGCGCCGCCATCCGCGTGCACGACGTCGGCGTGCAGATCGTCCGCAATGAACAGGGCGAGCTGGGCTATTCGATCTTCGTCGGCGGCGGCCTCGGCCGCATGCCGATGATCGGCCCGAAGATCCGCGAGTTCCTGCCGGAACTGGATCTGCTGTCGTACCTGGAAGCGGTGCTGCGTGTCTACAACCGCCTCGGCCGCCGCGACAACATCCACCGTGCGCGCATCAAGATACTGGTCAAGGAAACCACGCCGGCCAAGTTCGCGGCGATGGTCGAGGCCGAATGGGCGCAGATCCGCGATGGCGAGCTGAAGCTGCAGCCGGCCGACATCGAGCGCATGCGCGCCTGCTTCGACCAGTTCGAGCACGATCCGGCGGCCGCGCAGGACACGAGCTACGCCGCACGGCTGGCCGACGACAGCGCCTTCGCGGCGTTTGCCAAGCGCAACGTCAAGGAACATCGCGTCGACGGCTACAAGATCGTCTTCGTCTCGCTCAAGCCGCCGGTCGGCGTGCCGGGCGATGTCTCCGACACCCAGCTCGAAGCGCTGGCCGAACTGGCCGACCGCTACAGCTTCGGCGAGGTGCGCGCCACGCACGACCAGAACCTGGTGTTCGCCGACGTGCGCCAGGCCGACGTCCATCCGCTGTGGCAGGCCCTCAAGGAATTGGGCCTGGCAACGCCGAACATCGGCCTGCTGACCGACATGATCTGCTGCCCGGGCCTGGATTACTGCTCGCTGGCCAATGCCAGCTCGATCAGCGTCTCGCAGGACATCAACGACCGCTTCGAGTCGATGGACTACCTGCACGACATCGGCGAGATCAAGCTGAAGATGTCCGGCTGCATGAACGGCTGCGGCCATCACACGGTCGGCCACATCGGCATCCTCGGCGTCGACAAGCATGGCGAGGAGTGGTACCAGGTGACGCTCGGCGGCTCCGCCGAGAACGATGCCAGCCTTGGCGACCGCACCGGTCCGTCGATCAGCCGCGAGGACATCGCCGAAGCGGTCGAGCGCATCATCGACGTCTACGTGCAGCAGCGCGAGTCGGAAGAGGAAAGCTTCCTGCAGTGCTATCGCCGCATCGGCATGGCGCCGTTCAAGGCGCGCATCTACGCCGACGAGACGGAGGCGGCATGAGCGCGCTGACACGGTGTTTGCCCGAAGGGCAATGGGTGCGGGAGGCGCGCGTCGGCTCACGGCGAAGCCTTGGCCTGCTTTTCAGACATGAGGTGCACCAGTGAGCGCGCTGATCCGCAACCGCCAGATCGAGGCGGATGACTACGCCGTGCTGGCCGATGACGCCGCGCTGCCGGACAGCGGCAAGCTGATCGTCTCGCTGGCGCGCTGGCAGCAGGACGAAGCGGCGCTGCGCGACAGCGGCCTGACGATCGGCGTGCGTATTCCCAATACCGTCGAGCTGTCGACGGTCTGGGAACAGCTCAAGGACCGCCCGCTGATCGCGCTGGAGTTTCCAAGCTTTGCCGACGGCCGCGCCTATTCGCAGGCCCGCCTGCTGCGCGATCGCTACGGCTTCACCGGCGAGGTCCGCGCCACCGGCAACGCCGTCGTGCGCGACCAGATCCACAACATGTTCCGCAGCGGCATCAACAGCTTTGCGCTGCGCGCCGACCAGGATCCGGCGGTGTGCCTGACGGCGTTCGACGATTTCGACCTGGCCTATCAGCCGGCCGCCGATCGGCTGACGCCGGTGCAGCGCTTGCGCCTGCGGCGCTGAGGTTTCGGTGCTACGAACCAAAAAGCGCGCCTCAGGCGCGCTTTTTGGTTTCCAGCTTGAGAATGTAGTTCCAGTGCTCGGGCTTGACCGGCGTCACCGACAAGCGGCTGCCGGGCGCCAGCAGCGCCAGGCCCTTGAGCTTGTCTTCGTGGCGGCGCAGCTCGGCCAGCGAGATGATCGAGTTCAACTTGCGCTCGAATCTGACGTCGACCAGCAACCAGCGCGGATCCTCCTGCGTCGATTTCGGATCGTAGTGATCGGCCTTCGGATCGAACTGCGTGGGGTCCGGATACGCGGGCGACGCAATCTTCATCACGCCGACGATGCCCGGCTCCGGACAGCTGGAGTGATAGAAGAAGGCCTGGTCGCCCTCCTGCATCTGGTCGCGGAACATGTTGCGCACCTGGTAGTTGCGCACGCCGTCCCACTTCTCGGTCTGCTTCGGCCGCGCCGCCAGATCGTCGATCGAGAAACAGTCGGGTTCGGACTTCATCAGCCAGTAAGCCATCGCACTCCTTGTTCGGTGATCACCGCGTCGAGCGCCACGTCCCAGGGCTCGCGCGGAATATGTTCGAGTTCCTGCAGCGCATAAGCGTAGCCGAGGTACAGCGGCCGGCGCCCGAGCCGCGGCCCTTGCAACCAGCGATCGTAATAGCCGCCACCACTGCCGAGCCGCGTGCCGAGCCGGTCGAAGCCGAGTAAGGGCAGCAACACCGCCTCGCATTCGCCGCGCAGTACACGCCGCCCGCGCAGCGCCGGTTCGAGAACGCGCTGCGGATTGCGGCGCAACTTCTGTTGCGACCGGAACTGCTCGAAATGCATCTGTCCTGTCTGGCGCATGCGCGGCACGGCGACGCGGATGCCATGCCGCTGTAGCGCACGGATCAGCGGCAGCGTCGCCAGCTCGCTGCCGTAGGCCAGATACAGGGCCACGCAGCGTGGCCGCAGCGGCAGCAAGGCGCGCAAGGCCACGGCCGCGGCGGCCAGGCCGGCGCGACGTCGCTGCGCGAGGGGAATGAGCAGCCGTCGCGCGCGCACCTGGCGCCGCAACGTCTGCTTGAGAAGAAAGGTGTCTCCCGCCTGTGCCGTCATCGGTCATTGACCTTGAGACGTAGTCTCAAGTGGGCACCTCGCCTTGCCTTTGGGCTTCCCACTACGGGGTGGGCCTGCACGCCCGGCACGGTTACGGCTCCCGGGGTTTACTAAATAGGCTCAAGGGTACTTGACCGACTCACGTACACCGCAGGAGACACGTATACAGAATATCACGTGGTGCTGAACGGTCTCGTCCGTTTGTCACTCAAGCGACAAC
>CBINNP010000300.1:0-3844 GCA_966252075.1 uncultured Solimonas sp. | reverse complement strand
GGCGTTTTCCAGCAAATAGTCGGCTTCCACGTGGATATAGCTGGGACGCACAAGATAGTCCGGGTGGCTGGGTCCAATCGCGTCGCAGATCATCGAAGGATCGGCTTTGGCAGGGTCGCCCATCCAGACCCAGATCCAGTTGTCTTTTTCGACCACGGGATAGGTGCGCACGCAAATGCTCTCCGGCACCTTTTCGACGTTGGGGATTTGCGAGCACTTACCGTCGGCTTCGAACTTGAGGCCGTGATATAAGCAACGCAATGCGTCGCCTTCCTTGCGGCCCATGGACAACGCGGCCTGGCGGTGCGGACACTGGTCTTCCATCGCGACGACTTGGCCGCCAAGCTTGCGGTACAGCACGACCCGCTTGCCGGCGATCTTGCGGGCGACGATCGCTTCCTTGCCCAGCGAAACCTGATAGTCCCAACCCGCGCAGTACCAAGCATTCTGAAGAAACATGATGAGTTCTCCTCTCTAGTCAGACAAAACGAAACGACACGCTGCCCATGTCCTGGAACCGGGCGACAATCGAATCGCCCGCAGAAACAGCGATGGCCTCGGTGATGCCGCCGGTCATCACGAAGCTGCCCCCCGGCAGACTCTCGCCGCGCGCAGCGAGGTGCTGCACCAGCATCACGATCGCGTTGGCCGGATGGTTCAGCACCGCGGCACTGGCGCCGAGCGCCATGATCTCGCCGTTCTTCTCGACGACGACACCGATCGTGCGCAGATCGAGTTCACACGGATCGCGCGGACGGCCGCCGGTGACGTAGCGCGCCGACGATCCGTTGTCGGCGATCACGCTGACCAGATCGAACTTGAATTTCTCGTAGCGCGAGTCGATGACTTCCACTGCGGGAATCACGTAGTCGGTGGCGGCGAGTACCTGCTCGATCGTCACGTCCGCACCCTTCAACTCATCGCGCATCACGAAGGCGATCTCTGCCTCGACCCGCGGATGCACCAGCTCGCTGATGAGGATCGCGCCGTTCTCCGGGCGCGCCATGCTGGCGGCGAGGATGCCGAAGCTCGGTACGTCGACACCCATCTGGATCATCTTGGCTTTGGACGTCAGTCCAGCTTTGAGGCCGACGATGCGATCGCCACGGGCAAGCCAGCGGCGGCGCAGTTCGTCCTGCACGGCATAGGCGTCGGGAATGCTCATCGCCGGATAATCGTCGGTGAGCTTGGTGATGGTGTGCGCGTGATCCTGCGCGTGGATCACCCGCTCGGTGAGCGTGCTGATGATATTGGCGGGGAGCATGTAGGGCGGTCCTGGTCAGACGAAACGGATGTCGCAGCTACCGACGCCGCCGACGGTGCAGCGCAGGTGATCGCCGGCCACCACCGGCACCAGCGCCGACCGCGATCCCGAGAGAATCACTACGCCCGCCAGAAACGGGATGCCAAGCCGGCCTCGGGTGTTCGGCCAAGGTAAGCAGCTTCTGCTATACGGTCTAATACTTTTTACAGGGCTCTGCGATACTGATTGGGTATCGCTTTGTATTGCAGCGACGAGGAGCCCCCATGAACCTGGGACCGATTGAGTTCCGACATCTGAAATACTTCGTTGCCGTGGTCGAGAGCAAAAGCTTTCGCGCCGCGGCCCAGCACCTGCACGTCTCGCAGCCCCCGTTGACCCGGCAGGTTCAGCAGCTCGAAGAATTACTCGGCGTGCAGCTCTTACAACGCAAGCCACGCGGAGTCGAATTGACGAGTGCTGGCGCAGTCTTCTATGAAGACGCCCGCAATCTCTTGCTACTGGCAGAGCAGGCCATCGACCGGACGCAGACCGCGGCGCAGGGACGTCTGGGCCGGCTCGACGTGGGCACCTTCGGATCGGCGGTACTCGACGTGATTCCGCGGATCATCCACGACTTTCTAGCACTCTATCCGCGGGTGGATGTCGTGCTCCACACGCTGGACCGCGCCGGTCAGTTGCAAGCACTACGCGAGCGCCGCATCACGGTGGGTTTCAACCGCTTCTTCGAAGAAGAGCCGGACTTGGATTGGGAAGTCGTACTGACCGAGCGTCTGCATGTCGCCGTCAACACCCAACATCCGCTGGCCAGGAAAAAAGTGCTCGGCCTGAAAGATTTGGCGGGCCAGCCGCTGATCGGTTATCCACGCGCCCCGCGCCCCGGATTCATCGACCATCTGCTGCGCCTTTTCCATGCGCGCGGTGTCAGTCCAACGATGCAGGAGGTGGACGACGTCATCGCGGCCGTCGCCCTAGTATCCGGCGGTGTCGGCTTATCACTGGTGGTGGACTCGGCCTGCAATCTGCAGTTGCCAGGCGTGGTCTACATTCCGTTACGCGAAGCCGACGGCGCCACTTTCGATCTCTGCATGATCCATCGATCCGACGACGATTCGGCGCTGCTGAGGGCTTTTTTAAGCGTCGCTCGAAACTTGCGGAAGAGCCTGATCGAGGACTCCTTGTAGCGCCCGCCGCCCGGCTTCTCCATCTTCCGGAATTGTTCCAGCCAAGTCTCGACATGGCTGGCGTCAATCGTCACGACACGCATCTCGCCGAGGAACGACTCAGACAGCCTTCCGAGCGCTGCAAGCTCGCATACACCGCTGCGGGCATCCGCTCAGCCTGCTTGAGGCTGTCGAAGGTTGGGGACTCGGAGGGCTGGCCTACCACTCGGATGACGGCGGTGTAACGCACGCCGTTTTTGCGCTTTCGCTTGTGAATCGCCACATGGCCGCCAACGTCCGGCCATGCCGGACAGTGTCTTTGCAAGCAAAATTGCAATCACTGTCCTGAATCGTTGTTGTTTCCTTTGTGGGAACCCTTTCAAGCCGCCCCTCTGCTGAGGCTACATGAGCTTGAAGTGGTGGAGACGAAGGGGATCGAACCCTCGACCTCCGCATTGCGAACGCGGCGCTCTCCCAGCTGAGCTACGTCCCCACAAACAAAAACTTACATCGCCTCTGAAGGTGTGCCGCTGCCCTCAGAAGGTGCCACCACATCTTACGCCTGTCTTGCTGGAACTCGCGAAAAATTCGCACTTTCGTTGCGAACGCGACGCTCTCACAGCTGAGGGCCGTCCCACGCAAGGACGCGTATTTTACGGATCGCGCGTGAAAACACCAGAGCCTTGTCGCCGCGCCGCGGCCCGCGGCCGGGGCTGCGCACGCGCTGCAGGCGGATGCCGCGGCGAGGTCTCAAGACCTTGATTCTGAATGCACTGGCCAAGGCTCTTTTCGCGGCGGAAAAAGCCTGCTAAAACCCGCCGCCTAGAGCTTTCAATCCATACGCTCAGGCTTTCCTCAGACTCATATGCCGCGCAAGAAAAAAGCCGCCCCGCAAGCCGACGCCAGCAAGAGCTACGACGAGTTCCCTGTCGATGACGGTGAAAGCACTGACGACGATCCGGTGGCGGACGCGCCGGACAGCCCGATCCCCGGCAAGTCGCGCGACTGGCGCGATGTCGAGCGCCTGCAGGAAGAGCGGCGCCTGCGCCGGCTGATCGCCGACGACCTGGATTTCGACGAGTAAGCCACGACCTTGCCGCCGACAGGATCGGCGCAAAACCGATCCCGTGGCGGACCTGCCGTGTTCACTCCGGCGGGTGCGCCGTCAGCTCCGCAGTCAGCAGTTCGAAGGCCGCGTCGACGTCGTCGCAGAAATGGAACATGTCCACATCTTCCGGCGAAATCAGGCCGCGTTCGGCGAGCCGCTTGAAGTTGATCAGGCCGCTCCAGAATTCCGTGCCGTAGAGGACGATCGGAATCCGCCCCACCTTGCCGGTCTGTGACAGCGTCAGCAGTTCGAACAGTTCATCCAGCGTGCCGAAGCCGCCGGGGAAGAACACCGCGCCGCGCGCCAGCTTCA
>CBINNP010000299.1:0-3908 GCA_966252075.1 uncultured Solimonas sp. | reverse complement strand
TGATCGCGAACGTCAGCTGGAACATCACGAACACCGATTCCGGCACGGTCGGCGCGATGTGCGAAACGGTGAGCCTGGCACTGTCCTTGAAGAAGGCCAGCCCCTGCAGCGCCGCGCGATCGAAGCCGCCGACGTAGGCGCTGCCGGGCGTGAATGCGAGGCTGTAGCCGATCAGCACCCACAACACGGTCACCAGCGCACAGATGAAAAAGCTCTGCAGCACGGTGGCCAGCACGTTCTTCTTGCGCACCATCCCGGCATAGAACAGCGCCAGGCCCGGGATCGTCATCAGCAGCACCAGCGCAGTCGAGGTCAGCAGCCAGGCGGTGTCACCGCCATTGATCTGGCTGGCCTCGACCAGGCTGGGCCGTGCCGCGGCGGCCAGCACCGCCGGACTCGTCAACAGGGCAAACAGCGATGCGGCGAGCTGCGCTGCGATCCTATGCGGTGTAACGGCCACGAACGAATCCTCTTACGCGATCGACATTGATCGGCTGACAACCGCATAAGCATTTTTGGTGCCATCCGCAGCCCCTCGGCGCAGCGCCGGGCCGCTACGGCAGCCGCGCAGGCGGGTCCGCTGCCGTCGGCGCAGCACCGTCGGCTCCGGCCTCCATCAACTGCGCGATCATCGACACCGGCGCGTTGCCATAGCTGAGAAACTGCTCGTTGAACCGGCGCAGGTCGAAGGCAGCGCCGAGCCGTGCCCTCTGCCGCTGCCGCAGTTGGTAAATCGCCGTGTAGCCGGCGAAGTAGTAGCTCAGCTGCACGCTGGACAGCTGCACGCGCCGCCATTTGCCGCGCGCCTCGGTGTCGGTCTGGAAGGCCTCGTCGCGCAGCAGGCGCAGCGCCTCCGTCTCTTGCAGGCCGTGCACGTGCACGCCGACGTCGAGCAAGGTATTGCAGACGATGCGCAGCAGCCATTTGCCGTACATCAGCTGCATCTCCGGCTCGCGTCCGCCCCAGCCGCTCTCCATCATCAGCCGCTCGGCATAGACCGCCCAGCCCTCGACCATCGCGCTGTTGCCGAACAACGCCTTGATCCGGCTTGGCGACTTGTTGGCGTAGATCAGCTGCAGGTAATGGCCCGGCACCGCCTCGTGGATCGCCAGCACCTGCATCAGCCAGCGGTTGTATTCGCGCAGGAAGCTGTCGGCCTCGGCCGGCGCGAAATCGTCCAGCGGCGTGACGTTGAAATAGGTGCGGGCCGTGGGGTCGTACGGGCCCGGGGCGGCGAGCAGCGCCATCGCATAGCCGCGCTGGTGCGGCGGCGTCTGACGGACCGCCAGCGGCCGGCTCGGGTCCTGCGCCAGCAGCTGGTGCTCGTCGACCCAGGCCTCCAGCCGTGGAATCAGAGCCTCGATCTGCGGATAGAACTCGGCCGGCCTCGCATGCTGCTCCGACAGCTTGGCGATCAGCCGCGCGATCTTCGCCAGCCGGTCGGCGGGCGCTGGCGTATCGAAGTAGGTCGGCCACAGCCGGTCGGCCAGTTCGCCCATGCGCTGGTGCAGCACGGCCTTCTCGCGTTGGGCGCGCTGATAGAGCGCCTCCGGCGTGTCGCCGGTCTGCAGCAGGAAGCCGGCGGCTTCATCGTAGAGCGGCTGGCCGAGACGGAAATCGCGATGGCTGCGATACGCCGTCTCCTTGGCGTCGAGCTTCTTCAGCGCGGCGACATAGCCTTCGATGGCCGCACGCGCCTGGTGCAGACGGCGCAGGAAGCGGTCCTTCTCCGGCTGCGGCAGCGACGACGCGGCCAGCTGCTGCTGTAGGGCGTCGCCGAACACCGCCAGCGCGCCCTCGTTCTGCTGGATCGCCAGCTGCGTATGCACCTGCGTCGGATGCCGCAGCGCGCGGGCCGCCGCCGCGTAATAGGCCGGTACCTGCGTCAGCCGCTGCGAAACCGTGCGCAGGCGCGTTTCCAGCGATGCGTATTCGGTGCCCAGCAACAGCGCGAACGAGTCGGCGACGTTATACAGCGACGGCTGCCACTGCCAGTCGCGCAGCGATTCCAGCAACCATTTTTCGTAACGCAACTGATTGAGCAGCAGCTCGTAGTCGGTGCGCGCCGCCGGGCCGAGCTCGGCAACCGGAAGCTGTCCGAGCGCAGCGATCTGCTGATTCAGGAAGCTCGCCAGCGCCTGCCGCTGCGGCGCGTTGGGCGCCGGCAGCCGGTCTGCGTAGCGGTAATAGCCCACCGCGATCGCCGCGTCCGGATGCAGCTGCCAGTAGCGATCAAGAAAATCTTCGCCGAAGCGTGCACGAAAGGCCGCGTCGGCGTCGGCGGCCTGCGCCAGCGGCCCCCAGGCGCACAGCAACAGCAACAGAAAGAAGCGCCGCATCCCCATCCCCGTTCGTCGTTATGGACGTGATGATAGCGGTGCCGCCGTGGGGTTCCGCCCTCTGCGGCGCTTAGCGGTCCGGCAGCTGCTCGAACTGAGGCTTGAAGGCTTCGACGAAGGCGTTGCGCAGTACCGCGACGATCGCATCCCAGGTGCCGGTTTGGGGCCGGTCGATGCGCCCGCTGATCGGCACACGCGTCGCAAACTGATCCTCGCGCTGATTCTTCAGCAAGGTCTCGACGCCGCCGGCCACCGCCTCCCAGAGGGCCCGCAGCGGATTGTCGCCCTGCTGCTCGATGTCCTGCTTCCAGTTGAAGATCTCGACGTCCTGCAGCAGCGGTTTGGCGTAGCCGCTGAGCTTGCCCTCGGTGGCTTCCAGCTCCATCACGAAATCGCCATGGCCGGATGCGGCATCGATCTGGGCATAGGCCTGCAGAAAACTGTTGGCGCGCGTCAGCTCGATATCCAGCACGCGCAGCTCGAACGAGAAGTCTTCAAACGACCCCAGCGGGTCGAAGCGCGCGTGTGCCTCCAGCGGCGCCTGGCCGAGCACCTGTGCGCTGGCATCGAGCGTGGCGACGCGCTGCCCCTGCGCGTCGCGGACATTGCTCAGATTGCTGACGGTGGCGTCGACCGCGCTGGCGGTCAAATCCACCGGCGGATTCGACTTGAAGTTGCGGAAGTGCAAAGTGCCGTCGTGGATGCGCAGCTCGTCGAGCTGCATCGGCAGCAGGGCTTCGAGCTGGTCTCGCCAGTCGACGCCGCGGCCGCTTTGCGTATCGCTGTCACTCCGGCCATCGACCAGATTCAGCTCGGCGCGCCAGAAGTCGACCTCGGCGACGACCCGGCCGTGCAGCAGGCTGCGCCAGTCCACCGACAGGTCGATGCGCGGCGCGTCGAGCAGCGGCACCGGCACGTCGCCGCCGCGCTTGACGATGTTCAGCGCATGAATCGTGTAGGCGCCGCGCCAGAGCTGCAGATCGACGCTGTCGAGCTGGCCGTGATACTGGCCGATGGTGTCGAGCCGCCGGTTCAGCTCGCGCGCGACCCACAAGGGCAGCACCGCGCGCACGACGACGGCGGCGCCGATCACGGCGGCCACGGCCCATAGCCAGCGACGTTTATCTTGAGCTTGCATGGGACGGCTCCGCGAAATGCAGCCGCCACCGTAGAAAGCCGTGCCTGTCTCGACGATGAAGGCGGCGGCGCCCGCGCGTCGCTCAGTCGCTGACCAGTGCGGTGTCGATGCGGATGTCGGAACTCAGCGTCTGGTGCACAGGACAGCGATTGGCGATGTCGAGCAGGCGCTGGCGCTGCTCGTCGCTGAGCGGCCCTTCGAGCGTGATGTAGCGCTCGATCTGATCGATCTTCACCGCCTTGCCGGCAGTCCCCGCCGTCTCCACCGAGTCGGTGGCGTGCAGCTTGCGGTGCCTGAGCAGCACGGTGACGCGCTGCAGCGGCAGCTTCTTCATGTCGGCGTACATGCGCACGGTCATGCTCGTGCAGGTGCCCAGCGCCGCCAGCAGGTACTCGTACGGCGAGGGTCCGGCGTCCTGGCCGCCGGCCTCG
>CBINNP010000298.1:0-3918 GCA_966252075.1 uncultured Solimonas sp. | reverse complement strand
CAACCGCGTGAACAGCGATCTGGTCGGCAAGTACGTCAACATCGCCAGCCGCTGCGCCGGCTTCATCGAGAAGCTGTTCGACGGCAAGCTCGCCAGCGAGCTGCACGACGGCACGCTGTTCGAGGACTTCGCCGCCGAGGCCGATCATCTGCGCGAGCTGTTCGATGCCGGCGACTTCGCCGGCGCGGTGCGCGAGATCATGCTGATGGCCGACGACGCCAACGCCGAGATCCAGCGCCTGGCGCCGTGGGCGCTGGCCAGGGACGAGGCGCGTCGCGAGGAGCTGCATCGCGTCTGCACCACCTTCATCAACCTGTTCCGCCAGCTGACGATCTATCTCAAGCCGATCCTGCCGGGCATCGCCACGCAGGTCGAGGCGTTCCTGAACATCGCGCCGCTGCGCTGGGCCGACACGGCGACGCCGCTGCTCGACCATGCGATCCAGCCGTACCAGCCGCTGGCGACGCGCATCGATCCGAAGTCGATCGCGGCGATGATCGCCGAGGAAGGCGGCCCGGCGGCCACCGGGCCGGCCGCTGTCGAAAAGCCGGCGAAAGCCGCAAAGCCGGCCGCGCCGGCTGCGGCAGCAGCTCCGGCCGGCGACGCCACGATCGACGTCGAGGCCTTCGGCAAGGTCGATCTGCGCATCGCCCGCATCGTCGCCGCCGAGCACGTCGACGGTGCCGACAAGCTGTTGCGCCTAAGGCTCGACCTCGGCAGCCTCGGCGAGCGCCAGGTCTTCGCCGGCATCAAGTCGGCCTACGCGCCGGAGACCCTGATCGGCCGGCTGACGGTGATGGTCGCCAACCTGGCGCCGCGCAAGATGAAGTTCGGCCTGTCCGAAGGCATGGTGCTGGCCGCCAGCGACGAGCGCGGCGGGCCGTTCCTGCTGGCGCCGGATGCCGGCGCCGAAGCGGGCATGCGGGTGAAGTAAGCCCTTCGATGTCCGCCGCCCTCGCCGACCGCATCGACGCCCTGCTGCCGCAGACGCAGTGCCAGCGCTGCGGCTACCCGGCCTGCCGGCCGTATGCCGAGGCGATCGAGCGCGGCGAGGCGGACATCAACCAGTGCCCGCCCGGCGGCGACGACGGCATCGCCCAGCTGGCCGCCCTGCTCGGCCGCGCACCGCTGCCGATGAACCCGGTCAACGGTACGCCGATCACTGAAAGCTTCGTCGCCGTGATCGACGAATCGCGCTGCATCGGCTGCGTCAAATGCATCCAGGCCTGCCCGGTCGACGCCATCGTCGGCGCCGCCAAGCTGATGCATACCGTCATCGCCGACGAGTGCAGCGGCTGCGAACTGTGCATCGCGCCCTGCCCGGTCGATTGCATCGAGATGGTCGCCGCCGCCGCGCCGGCGGCGCCGCGTGCCGCGCAGTACCGCGCCCGCTTTGAAGCACGGCAGCGACGGCTGCAACGTCTCGACGATGAACGCCGCGCCGAGTACGCACGGCGCAAGGCCAGCCTGCAGCCGGCCGTGGACGCCGCAGCAGCCGGCGATCCGGTGGCACGCGCGCTGGCCGCGGCCCGCGCCCGCAGCGGCGCATGAACGCCATCAAGCGCGCGGAAATCTTCAGGCGCCTGCGCGACGCCAATCCGAGCCCGACCACCGAGCTGCGTTACAGCACGCCGTTCGAACTGCTGGTTGCGGTAGTGCTGTCGGCGCAGGCCACCGACGTCGGCGTCAACAAGGCCACCGCACGGCTCTACCCGGTCGCCAACACGCCGCAGGCGATTCTCGCGCTCGGCGAAGCCGGCCTGCGCGAGTACATCAAGACCATCGGCCTGTACCAGACCAAGGCCAAGAACGTCATCGGCCTGTGCCAGCAGCTGATCGCGCTGCACGGCGGCGAGGTGCCGCGCTCGCGCGAGGCGCTGGAGGCCCTGCCCGGCGTCGGCCGCAAGACCGCCAACGTGGTGCTCAACACCGCTTTCGGCGAGCCCACCATCGCCGTCGACACGCACATCTTCCGCGTCGGCAATCGCACCGGCATCGCGCCCGGCAGCGATGTGCGCAAGGTCGAGGACAAGCTCGTCAGGCTCACGCCCGCCGAGTACGCGCGCGACGCGCATCACTGGCTGATCCTGCACGGCCGCTACGTCTGCAAGGCGCGCCGGCCGGAATGCTGGCGCTGCCTGATCAACGATCTCTGCGAGTACAAGGCCAAGTCGCTGGACGCGACGGCGCCGCTGGCGGACGGCTAGACCCTGCAATCATTTGCAGTCGGTCGGTGCAGGACTGCAGCTGCGTGCAGTACCGAGGCGCTGCGGCTCCACCGCCCGCTACCGGCTTTCTCCAATTAACTCAATGACCTGAGCGACAGCGCCCGGACCGGCGGCGCTTGGCACCGCGGCTGCGTAAGCAGGAGTACGGCGCATTTTTTTCGCGTCGAACGGAGTGCTCCATGTCCCTTGCTGCAGTCCAGTCGCCGAAGCCGCAGCGGGCCGGCAACCGCCTGGTGTACGCGCAGGACGCCGCCCAGCGAGCGGCGCTGCAAGCCTTTGTCGCCGAGCGTTACGCCGCCGCCTACGACGCCGAGGTCCAGCACTTCCTGCCGCAGCTGTACTCGCTGCACGACCGCGACGGCGAGCGGCTGGCAGCGTTCGGCCTGCGCGCGGCGGCGGCAGCGCCGCTGTTTCTCGAAACCTATCTCGACCAACCGATCGAGCGGATCCTGGCGCTGGCCGCAGGCCAGCCGGTGGCACGGGCGGAGATCGTCGAGATCGGCAATCTCGCCGGCCGCCATCCGGGCGCGCTGCGTTTGCTGATCCCCGCGGTCGCCGAACTGCTGCTGCGCTCCGGCTTTCGCTGGCTCGCCTTCACCGGCAGCCAGCGTCTGGTCAATGGCTTCGCCCGTCTCGGCATCCCGCTGATGCCGCTCGCACCGGCGCGACCCGAGCGCCTCGACGCCGACGCGCGCGCCGCCTGGGGCCGCTACTACGACGATGCCCCGACCGTCATGGGCGGCAATATACCGGCCGGCCAACGGCGCCTGCTGGAACGGCAGGTCAGCAGCAGGAGCCCGGCATGAAGCATCGGCTGCTCGCCACGCTGCGTGACCACGCCGCGCAGCGCCCGCAGGCGCCGGCGCTGCAGTCCGGCAACCAGGTGCTGGACTACGCGGCGCTGCTGCGCGAGATCGAAACACTGGCACAGCGCCTGCGCGAAGCGGCGGTCGAGACACTGGCCCTCTACGCCGACAACGGCATCGGCTGGATCGTCGCCGACCTCGCCGCGCTGGCCGCCGGCATCCGCTGCGTGCCGCTGCCGCGCTTCTTCTCGGACGCACAGCTGCGCCACGCCCTGCGCGATGCCGGCGTCGATGCCGTGCTCGCCGATGACGATCGCCTCGTCGCGCTGTGCGAGGGACCGCCGCAGGCACTGGCGATCGCCGCGCAGTCATGGCGGCTGGGGCGGATCGCTGCGTCCGCAGTATCGCTGCCGCAGGCGACGCAAAAGATCACCTATACCTCCGGTTCGACCGGCGAGCCCAAAGGGGTCTGCCTGTCGCTGGACAGCCAGCTTGCCGTCGCGCAGTCGCTGCTCGACGCCAGCCAGGCGCGGCCGGACGATCGCCATCAGTGTCTGCAGCCGCAGTCGACACTGCTGGAGAATCTGGCCGGCGTTTACGCGCCGCTGCTGGCCGGCGCCACCGTAGTCGCGCTGCCGCAGGCGGCGGTGGGTCTGCACGGCGCGGCGCAGCTCGATGTACGGCAGATGCGAGCGGCGCTGCACGACAGCCGCGCCAGCACCGCGATCCTGGTACCGCAGCTGCTGACCGCGCTGGTCGCAGTGCTGGAGGCGGGTCTGCCGCGCCCGCCGTCGCTGCGCTTCATCGCCGTCGGCGGCGCGCCGGTGTCGCCGCAGCTGCTGCACCGCGCGCTGGCACTCGGCCTGCCCGTGCCTGAGGGCTAT
>CBINNP010000297.1:0-3923 GCA_966252075.1 uncultured Solimonas sp. | reverse complement strand
CCGGCGCCGCAGCGCCGCGACGAGCAGGCGGTGCTCTGGCACCGCCGCTAAGCGTGTGGTGACCGCGGCGTCGGCGGCCATCGCGTTAACAGACCCTAGGGGCCGCCGCGCTCGCGCAGCCGGCTGGCCTGCTGGCGGATCGCCGCGCGGGCCTCGGCATCCAGCCGCGCCAGATTGCGCAGCTGCAGGCCCAGCCGCGGATGGTCCCTGAAACGCTGCTCGTGGCGCAGCAAAAAATCCCAGTACAGGGTCGTGAACGGACAGGCCTGCGGCCCGGTGCGCAGTTGCGGCTTGAAACGGCAGCGATCGCAGGCATTGCTCATCCGCCGGATGTAGCTGCCCGAGGCGATATATGGCTTGCTGGCCAGCACGCCGCCGTCGGCGAACTGGCTCATCGCCAGGGTGTTGGGCACTTCCACCCAGGCGACGGCGTCGACGTAGATCGCATGGAACCAGGCTTCGATCTGCGCCGGCTGCACGCCCAGCAGCAGCGCGTAGAGGCCGCTGACCATCAGCCGCTGGATGTGATGGGCGTAGCCGTGTTCGAGCGTCTGCTGCAGCGTATCCGCCAGACAGCGCATCGGCGTCGCGCCGCTCCAGTAGAACGCGGGCAGCGCCTGCATGGCGTCGAGCGCGTTGTCGGTGGCCCAGCGCTCGGCGCGGTGCCAGTAGATGCCGCGTACATACTCGCGCCAGCCGAGGATCTGCCGGACGAACCCCTCCACCGCCGGCAGCGGCGCGTCGCCGTTCTCCAGCGCCGCGATGGCGGCGTCGACCACCGTGCGCGGCTCGATCAGGTGCAGGTTCATCGCCGCTGACAGGCGGCTGTGGAACAGGTAGGGCTCGCCGAGCCACATCGCATCCTGATAGCGCCCGAACGCAGGCAGGCGCTGCGCGATGAAATCAGCCAGCGCCTCGCGTGCCTGCTCCGGTGTCACCGGCCAGTCGAAGCCGTCGCAGAGGCCCGGATGATCGCCGTAACGCTGCTGCACCTCGGCGATCACCTGCGCGGTGATCCGGTCGGGCGCGAAGCGGCGCGGCGCGTCCAGGCGCTGCGGGCCTTGCGCGTCGAAGCTCTGGCGATTGTCGGCGTCGAAGTTCCAGCGCCCGCCGCGCGGCGCGCCATCCGCCTCGACCAGGATTTTGAAACGCTGCCGCTGCTCGCGATAGAAGTACTCCATGCGCAGCTGGCTGCGACCGCGCGCCCACTGCGAGAAATCAGCAGGCGTGGTGTAGAAATGCGGGTCCTCGCGCAGCCGCCACGGCTGACCGGCGGGCTGCAGCGCATCTCGCAGTTCGGCCCACAACTGCAGATCGCCCGGGCGGGTGATCAGCACCGCCCCGGGCTGCAGCTCGCGCAGATCGCGCAGCAACCGCTGCGCCAGCGTGTCGGCGCCGTGGTCGTCGACCTCGCGGTAGATCAGCCGCCAGCCGCGCTGCTCGATGCGCTCGCGGAAATGCCGCATCGCGCTGAGGAAGTACACCAGCCGCATCTGGTGCGACCAGGCGCGGCGGGCCTCGCTGCCTCGCTCGCACATCCACAGCGCGTCCTGCCGCGGGTCGAAATCGGCATCGACCACGCAGGCCGCGTCGAGCTGGTCGCCCAGCACCACGTACAGCCGGCGCAGCTTCATCGCAGCGGACGCCGCCGGCAGGCGCGCGAGCAGTAACGCACCTGATCCCAGCAGGCCGCCCATTTGCGCCGCCAGCTGAAGGGGCGCCGGCAGCGCGCGCACAACTTGTGCGGCAGACCCGGCTTGCGGTGCGCCATGGCGGAGCGGCCTGCGCTCAGTACGCGATGGGCCGGCCGGCCCAGTCGAGAAACAGCGCCTCGCGCGTATCCGGGCGCTGGTCGAGCACGTCGAGGAACTGCGCTGCAGCGCGCTGTGGCGAGAACAGTGCCTCCGGCGCCACGTTGTGCTGGAACGGCTTCGACAGGGCGGTATCGGTCGTGCCCGGATGGAACAGCGTCACGCGTGCCAACGGGTGGCTGCGCGCCAGCTCGATCGCCAGATTGCGCAGGCCCATGTTCAGCGCCGCCTTCGAACAGCGGTACGAGGTCCAGCCGCCGAGACGGTTGTCGCTGAGGCTGCCGACGCGCGCCGACAGGGCGGCGACGCGGAGCGGCCGCTGCCGGTCGAGCCGCGGCAGCAGCGCCGCCAGCAGCTGCAGCGGGCCGAGGGCGTTGATGCGCATCACGCGCTCGAAAGCCGCGGCGTCGAGATCGGCCATGCGCCGTTCCGGCCGGATTCCCGGCGCGTGCAGGACGCCGCTGCAGAGGTAGATGCCGTCCAGGGCGCTCGCCGCCGGCGCCAGCGCATCGGCGAGCGCCGCGATCGACGACGGCTCCTGCAGATCGAGCGCCGGCCAGCGGCCGGCGCTCCGGCCCACGCGCAGCACCACTTGGCCGCGCGCCTCCAGCGCCGCGCAGACGGCACCGCCGATGCCGCCGCCCGCGCCGATGACCAGATGTGACTCAGCCATGGTGTTGCAGCAACGCACGCAGCGCCGTGCCGGCATCCGGCTGGCGGAACTCGAAACCGAGCCGCTGCAGGCGCGCCGGCAGCACCTGCTGATCGAACAGCAGCAAATCGGCCATGGCGCCCATCAGCAGGCGCAGCACCGGTGCCGGCAAGCGCAGCAGCAGAGGCCGCCGCAGGGCGCGCGCCAGCGCCGCAGCGAAGTCCTGCTGGCTCAGCGTCTGCGGCGCCACCAGATTGAAGCTGCCGGAGTACGCCGGATCGCGCAGCGCGCGGCTCAGGACCTCGACCCCGTCATCCAGGCCGATCCAGGCCATCTGCTGATGGCCGGGCCCGAGCACCGCACCCAGGCCCAGCGCGAACGGCAGGCGCAGCCTCGCCAGCATGCCGCCGGCGCCGAGCACCACGCCCAGGCGCAGCAGGCACAGCCGCGTGGCACCGACCCGTTGCGCGGCGATGGCGGCCGCCTGCTCCCAGTCCGCGCACAGTTGCGCCGCAAAATCGCGGCCGGCCGGCGCCGCCTCCGTCAGCGCGACGCCGGGGCGATCGCCGTAGTAGCCGACCGCCGAGGCATTGATCCACACCGTCGGCCGCTGACCGGCGGCGGCAAGCTGCTCGCCCAGCTGCCCGGTAAAGTCGATGCGCGACTCGCGCAGCGCCCGGCGCCGCGCCGCGCTCCAGCGCCGGGCGCCGATGTTCTCGCCCGCCAGATTGATGACCGCGTCCAGCGGCGCGTCGATCTGCGCCACGGCGGCGATCGGGATGCCGCCGCCGCGCAGCCGCTGCGGCCGGCGGCTGAGCGCGTAGACGCGGTCGCCTGCCGGCAGCCGCTGCCGCAGGGCGCTACCGATGAAACCGCTGGCACCAGTGAGCAGGATGTTCATCCGCCTTGCGAACTCCGGGTTCTTCCGTCAGACAAGACTCTGTACGGATCGGCCCGGCCAACGGACGCAGCGGCGCGACGGGACGCGGACTCAGGGCGGCGCGGCCGGCAAGCGGCCCGGCGTGGCCGTCCCGTTCGCCGCCAGCCAGGCCAGGCTTGCGTAGACCGCCACGTTCTGCCGCAGGCCCTCGCGGTCCAGATGGTCGAGCGTATCGGTCGCCGCGTGATGGACATCGAAATAGCGCGTCGCATCCTGCCGCGGCGCCAGCGCCGGGACACCGGCGGCGCCAAGCGGTCCCAGATCGGCCCCGGCGCTGTCACGCGGTTCTCCGGCGGCCACGCCCAGCGGCGCCACAGCCTCGAACGCTGCATCGGCAAACGCCTCGCTGCCGGCGCCGAGCCGGGTGTCCAGCCGCCAGACCTTGCCCGAGCCCAGATCGGCTTCGAGCGCCAGCGCGTGGCGGTCCAGCGTCGCCGCGTAGGTCTCGGCATAGGCGCGCGCGCCGGACAGGCCGAACTCCTCGTTGGCGAACAGCACGATGCGGATCGTGCGCCGGGGC
>CBINNP010000296.1:0-4025 GCA_966252075.1 uncultured Solimonas sp. | reverse complement strand
ATGTTGCGTGACGAAGGGCATCCGCGCAGTCGGCGGAGTTCGACGGCCGCTGTCTCGACATCGACGGCGGGCCGGGCCCGCTATTGCCGGCGCGCGTGCTGGCGCAGGCACGGCGTCACGCCGCCGCGCTGGCCGCGGCGCCGGCCGCCGGTCTGCTGCTGCGCAGCGCGGCGCCGCAGGAGGCGCGGGCGGTGGCGCGGCAGATCGCCGCCGCGCTGGACCTGCGCGCGGTGTTCATCGACGGCGTTCCGCCGCCGGGCTTCGAACCCTGGCTGCTGCTGCGCGGCCTGCTGCCGGTATTCGTCGCCGACCCGGCGCCGGGCGAATGCCGGCGGCTGCCGGCGCTGAAGTACTACCGCGGTCCGGCACTGGCGATCTGCGGCATCGACGGCAGCGTCGCGCCGCCGCAGCAGGCCTGGCCGGAATGGCGGCTGCCGGCGCCGGACCGCGCCGAGCGCGAGACGCTGTGGCGGCAGGCGCTCGGTGACGCACCCTGCGCCACGTCGCTGGCCGCGCAGCTGGCGCGCGATCACCGCCACGGCGCCGGCCGCATCGAGCAGCTGGCGCGGCTGGCGCGGCAGACCCAGCAAGCGCAGGGCGCCGCGCAGTTGCAGCGCGCGCATCTGCAGCAGGCGGCGTGGACGCAGGACACGGCCGGTCTCGATGGCCTGGCGACACCGCTGCCGGAGACGGTCGACGACGCGGCGCTGGTGGTCGGCAGCGCGCTGCGCGACGAGCTGGAGCTGCTGCTGGCGCGTTGCCGCGCCCGCGACGGCCTGGTCGACACGCTCGGCAGCGCCGCGCAGGCGCGCTACCGCAGCGGCGTGCGCGCGCTGTTCACCGGCCCGTCCGGTACCGGCAAGTCGCTGGCCGCGCAATGGCTGGCGACGCGGCTCGGCATGCCGCTGTATCGCGTCGATCTGGCCGCGGTGACCAGCAAGTGGATCGGCGAGACCGAGAAGAATCTCGCGCAGCTGCTGGCGCGCGCCGAGCACGCCGACGCGATGCTGCTGTTCGACGAGGCCGATGCGCTGTTCGGCAAGCGCACCGAAGTCAGCGACGCCAACGACCGCTTCGCCAATGCGCAGACCAACTACCTGCTGCAAAGGATCGAGAGCTATGACGGCATCATCGTCCTGACCACCAACAGCCGCAGCCGCTTCGATTCGGCGTTCACGCGGCGGCTCGACGCGATCGTCGAGTTCGCCTTGCCCGACGCCGAGGCGCGCAGCGCGATCTGGCGCGCGCACCTGGGCGCGCAGGCGGCGCTGTCACCGCTGCAGCTCAATCGTCTGGCGGTGCTCGCCGATCTGCCCGGCGGCCACATCCGCAACGCCGTGCTGACCGCGGCGGTGATCGCCCGCCACGGCGCGCGCGGGCTCGGCTACGACGAGCTGGTACAGGGCCTGGCCATCGAGTACCGCAAGCTCGGCCGGCCGCTGCCGGCGGAACTCAAGGGCGAGGCCTGATGGGCGGCGGCCGCATCGTCGTGCGCAAGCCGCTCGGCGCGCCGCCGCTGCGCGCGCGCGGCGCCGGCGTCGCGGCGGCGGACGCCGAGCCGGACACCGAGGCGCCGCGCGGCAGCGGCGGCGGGCTGCCGCCGTACCTGCAGCGCGTCGGCCGGATCGTCGGCGCGGCGATCGCCAGTGCCGGCGATCGCGACCGCGTGCGCGCTATCGTCGGCGACTACGTGCGCTCGGACCGGCTGCGCGGCCTGCGCTACGAGACGCTGAGCCAGAGCGGCCAGGCGCGCGGCGGCCGCATCGACATCATCACCGACGTCATCGTCGTCGAGCATCTCGGCGAGAGCCAAGGCGAAGGTCCGGCGCCGCTGCTGCGCAGCCTGATCGTCAATCGCCGCCTGCGCTTCGAACTCAAAAGCGGTGTGCGCGGCCGGCTCGACAGCCGCGGCGACGCGCGCCTGTCCGGCGCCGTCGATCCGCAGGCCGCGGTGTCGAGCCTGATGCGGCAGGGCGCCACGCAGTTCCGCATGCAGGACCCGCAGCTGCTGTTCGATGCACCGTTCAGCGCCGGCGTGCCGCTGCAGGCGCAGCTGCCGCCGGCGGCCAGACACTTCGATGCCTGGCTCGGCGGCCACGTGCTGCTCAACCCGAAGGCGGGTACGGCGCAGCAGCTGCAGGCGATCGAGCGCCTGATCCCCGGCTTCACCGATGTGCCGCGCGTCGCGTCGCGCGATCAGACGCCGGCGCAGGCCCGGCAGTCGCCCAGGCCGCGCCGCGTCGACGAGGATGTCGACGTGCCGGAGCCGGCTGCTGCCGGCCGCGTGCCGAGCACGGTGCTGGAGCCGCAGCGCAGCGGCGCGCAGGACGCTCAGGTGGACGTCGAGCGCGACGACGACACGCAGCAGGACGATCCCTGGTACGCCGGCCTGCTGCGCGCGCTCGGCGCGCTGCTGCTCGGTCTGGCGGTGCTCGCCGGTGCCGCGCTGGTGGTCGCCGCGGTGGCCGCCGTGGTGTTCGGCGTCGCGCTCAGCGCGACCGCAGCGGTGCTGATCGCCGGCGCGCTGCTGCTGACCTACGGACTGGTCAGGGCGCTGATCGCGCGCAGCGGCCAGGACGCCTATCAGGGCCGGCCGGGCGCCACGCTGGGCCGCGCGCTGCTCGATGCCGTCGGCGTCACCGGCGTGCAGGAAGCCTGGAGCGGCGAGGACGTCGCCACCGGCCGCAAGCTGACGCCGGGCGAGCGTGTCGAGCGCGGCGTCAGCGGCGGCGTCGCGATCCTCGGCACGCTGCTCGGCGCGCGCGGCCTGCTCAAGGGCCCGCGCACCGCGCCGCCGGGCGGCGGCGGCCTGTGGGGCCGCTATACCGGCGGCTTGCAGCGCTTCCGCGACTGGCTGGGCCGGCGCGGCGCCGGAACGTCCGCGCCGGAACCTGCGCCGGCGCCGCCGGCCGCCGATCCGCTGCCGCCCTCCGGCGGCCAGCGCACGCCCGCTTCCGGCGCCGACGACGGCGGCTCGCTGATGCCCGAGTACCTGCGCATGCGCGAGGAGCTGGTCGGCGACTACTACGTCAGCGGCAGCCACGGCCTGATCGGCAAGGTCTACCTGTGGCGCATCCTGATCCTGCAGCGCCGTGGCGGGCCCAGCGGCAACATCGCGCCGCTGCTGCGCTTCTTCGCCGAACTCGAAGCGCGGGCGCGTGCTGCCGGCGCCAGCGAACTGCGCGTGCAGGGCCTGTCGGTGCAGAACGCCAACGTGATGAAGATGGACCGCATCATCACCGCGCTCGGTGGTCGCATCGAGAGCGCCGGCGGCGGCAGCATCACCATCGTCAAACCGCTGCAATGAGCGTCGCTGCCGCCAGCCGCCGTCCGGATGCCGAGCGCAATGCGCGCCCGGCGCCGCGCGGCGAGACGCCCGAAGCCGACAGTCGCGCCGACCGTCCGGCCGAAGCCGAGCGCGCTGCCGGCGTGCCGCTGTACCTGCGCGCGCCGGGCGCAGGGGCCGACGGCACCGCCGCCGTGCCTGCGGCGCCGGGCACGCCGTCGCCAGCCGCGCCTGCGCCTGCGTCTGCCGCGCCGGCCGTCGACGCCGCACCCCTCGCGTCGACCCCGGCCTCGATCCCGGCGTCGGCATCGGCACCGGCGCCCGCACCGGACGACGCCGGCGCGGCAGCCGCCGAGCGCAGCGCCGCGGCCGCGCCGCGACGCGACGGTGGCGTCGCGCTGCTGCCGGAGAGCGCTTTCGATCGCACGGTGATCGACGGCGAGATCGCTGAGGTGACCGCGGGCGGCCGCGTCCACGCTGAGCGCGCGCCCGGCCAGCCGAACCTGCTGCGCCCGCCGCCGGGACGCGAGCCGGCGGCACGTGAAGCCGAGGCCCGCCGCACCGCGCCAGCCGTCGCCGCGGCACCGGCGGCCGCATCGCCCGCGGCGCCGGCGACACCGCAGGCCACACCGGCGCAGCGCACGGCCGAGCGCAGCGCCGGCGCCGAGCAGGCCCACGCCGAGCCGCGGCGCGCGGGGGCCGAGTCGAGTCGCGAGGCGGCCGAGGGCTCCGGGCCGGG
>CBINNP010000295.1:0-4066 GCA_966252075.1 uncultured Solimonas sp. | reverse complement strand
CGGGGCGTAGCTCAGCTTGGTAGAGCGCTTGCTTCGGGAGCAAGAGGTCGCAGGTTCGAATCCTGTCGCCCCGACCAGACAGGTCCTGAAAAGGCCCGAGCCCAGCTCGGGCCTTTTTTGCTTTTGCCGCCGCAACTGTGACCGACGTTCATGTTGCAGTCGGCTTGGCTCGCTACTGTGGGTTCCGGAGCGTTAGCTCCTCTTCTCTCTCAAGTGCAAATAACCCGCAGCTTCCTCAACCGGCTGCGGGTTCTTTTTTGCCGCTGCCCCGGCTCCCGCGCTTGCTTATCATCGGACGATGGCCGATTCCTCGAAACCTGCAAGCTCGCCGATGGACGCGGCGCTCCGTGTCGAGTCGCTGCACAAGCAGTACGCCGGCCGAACGGCGGTCCATGATCTATCGTTCACGCTGGACCGCGGCGAAATCGTCGGCCTGCTCGGCCCCAACGGCGCGGGCAAGACCACGACCATCAACATGGTGCTGGGCGTACTGGAGCCGACACGCGGCGACATCCACATCGGTCGCCATGATGTGCGCCGGCAACGCGCACAGGCGCTGGCGCGCACCAACTTCGCTGCGGTGTACGCGCCGCTGCCCGGCAACCTGACGGTCGAGCAGAACCTGCGCTTCTTTGGCCTGATCTATGGCGTGCCGCGCCTGCGGGCGCGCATCGATGAATTGATCGCGCATTTCGACCTGCAGCGCTTTCGCACCACCAAGTGCGGCGTGCTGTCGTCCGGCGAACAGACGCGCGTGTGCCTGGCCAAGGCGCTGCTCAACCGGCCGCAGCTGCTGTTGCTCGACGAGCCCACGGCATCGATCGATCCCGCGTCGGCACGACAGATCCGGCAGATGATCCGTGCAATCGCCGACAGCGGCGATACCGGCATCCTCTGGACCTCGCACAACATGCACGAGGTCGAGGAAGTCTGCGATCGCGTGCTGTTTCTGGCGCAGGGCCGCATTCTGCTGCAGGGCGATCCGCGCGAGCTGCCGCGACAGCATGGCGCGGCAACGCTGGAGGATTTGTTCATCGCCACGGCGCAAGGCGCGCCTGCGCCGGCTGAAGCAGACCGCTGATGCCGGCCCCGCTGCTGCGGCTGTACGCGATCGTGCTGCGCCAGTTCTATCTGATGCGCGGCAGCCCGACGCGGGTGCTGCCGATGTTCGCCTGGGTCGCCATCGACATTGCGCTATGGGGCTTCATCGCCCGCTATCTGAATTCGGTGTCGCTCAAGCCCGGCCTCGATTTCGTGCCGACGCTGCTCGGGGCGGTGCTGCTGTGGGATTTTTTCACGCGGGTGATGCAGGGCGTGACGACGGCGTTCTTCGAGGACGTGTGGTCACGCAACTTCCTTAATGTCTTTGCCACGCCGCTGCGCATTTGCGAGTACGTCGGCGGCCTGGTGGTCACCAGCGTGCTGACCAGCCTGGTCGGCCTGGCGGTGATGCTCGTGCTGGCAACCTCGGTATTCGGCTTCTCGTTCTTCAGCTACGGCCTGCTGCTGATCCCGTTCCTGCTGGTGCTGTTCCTGTTCGGCATCGCGCTGGGCATCGTCGCAGCGGCGATGGTGCTGCGCCTGGGGCCGGCGTCGGAATGGCTGGTCTGGCCGATTCCGGCGCTGCTGTCGCCGTTCGCCGGCGTGTTCTATCCGCTTGCCACTTTGCCCGGCTGGATGCAGTTCATCGGCCAGCTGCTGCCGCCGTCTTATGTGTTCGAGGGCATGCGTGCCATCGTCGACGGCGGCGTGTTCCGCCCGGAACTGCTGCTGGCGAGCATCGCCCTGGCGCTGCTGCAGATTGCGCTGGCCGGGTGGTTCTTCGCCCGCGTCTACCGCTACGCGCTGAACAGCGGCCTGATCGCCCGCTACAGCGCCGAGTCAGTCAGCTGAACAGCCAGCGGCCGGTCGCCAGACCCAGTAGCGTCGCCGTCAGCGAGCCCCCGACGTGCAGCACCATGGCGGCGCCCAGCAGCCCATAGCGCCCGTGCTGCAGCATCTGGCTCAGCTCGATCGAGAACGACGAGAAGGTGGTCAGGCCGCCGCAGAATCCGGTGATCGCCAGCAGCCGCCATTCCGGCGCAAGCGTTGGCAGCGCCGTAAATGCGGCAAGGGCAAGGCCGGCGAGGTAGCCGCCGAGCACATTGGCGGTCAGCGTGCCGAGCGGCACCCAGGGCGACACTGCATTGAGGCCCAGGCCGAGCAGCCAGCGCAGCCAGGCGCCGATCGCCGCGCCCACCCCGACCACCAGAAAACCCATTGCCGTCATTGCCCAGGCCAAGCCCCTTGCTCGCTTAGAATGCGCGCCATGACGCGCATCGATTTCTACATCCTGCCAGAAAACGCGCCGCCGGCCGCCGGGCCGGTGATCACGGCGTGCAAGCTCTGCGAGAAGGCCGTTGCCGCCGGACATCGCGTCTATGTCCACGTCACCGATGCGGCGCTGGCCGACGAGCTCGACGGCGCGCTGTGGAGCTTCAACCAGGGTGGCTTCATCGCCCACGAGCGCTATGCCGGGCAGGCTATCGAAGCGCCGGAGCCGGCGGTGCTGATCGGCAGTGGCGAACCGCCGGACAGTCATCACGGCGTGATGCTGAACCTGAGTCTGGACGTACCGGATCATTTCAGCCGCTTCCAGCGCGTGCTGGAGATCGTCGCCGCCGATCCGGCAGGCCGCGCCAAATCGCGCGAGCGTTACAAGTTCTATCGTGACCGCGGCTACGAGCTGAGCACCCACAATCTATGAAACCGACTCTCCGCTGCCTCGCCCCGCTGTCGCTGGCCGCGCTGGCCGCGCTGGCCGCCTGCAGCCAGTTCAGCACCACGCCGAGCGCACCGGTGGTGGAAGAGATCCACCGCGAGATCCCGCTCGGTCTGTCGGTCGACGAGGCCGAGACGCGCCTGGGCACCCTGGGCTTCTCGTGCAGCGAGCGCCGCGGCGCCTATACCGACGAGGGCGGCCGCAACCATGAGGACGCGCGTTTCCGCCTGTGCACACGGCGCCCCGGGGCGATCAGTTTCGCCTGCGCCAACCGCGATCAGGTGGTTCTGGTACCGGGTGCGACAGGCAAGCTCGACGCCGTCGAGGTCATCCGCGGCCCGGACTGCTCGAAGCAGTAAAATCCGCGCTTTCCTTTGCGCCGCCGACACGGCGGCGCCCTGACTTTGCAGAGTTCCATGGACAAGACGTACGAGCCTCGCGACCTCGAAGCACGCTGGCGTGCCTTCTGGGAAGACAAGGGCTGTTATGCGCCGAGCGGCAGCGGCGAGCCTTACAGCATCATGATCCCGCCGCCGAACGTGACCGGCACGCTGCACATGGGCCACGCCTTCCAGCACACGGTGATGGACGCGCTGATCCGCCACGCGCGGATGAGCGGCAAGGACACGCTGTGGCAGCCGGGCACCGATCACGCCGGCATCGCCACGCAGATGGTCGTCGAGCGCAATCTCAAGCTGGCGGGCGAGCCGACGCGCGCCGAACTGGGTCGCGAGAAGTTCCTGGAGAAAGTCTGGGAGTGGAAGCAGTATTCCGCCGGCACCATCGGCGGCCAGATCCGCCGCATGGGCTCCAGCGTCGACTGGTCGCGTGAAGCGTTCACGATGGATCCGGCGTACTCGAAGGGCGTCATCGAACACTTCGTCAAACTGCACGAAGCCGGCCTGATCTATCGCGGCAAGCGCCTGGTCAACTGGGACCCGGTGCTGCTGACCGCGATCTCCGACCTGGAAGTCGTCAGTGAGGAAGAGAACGGCAAGCTCTGGCACTTCCGCTATCCGCTGGCGGATGGCTCGGGCCATCTGGTGGTGGCGACGACGCGTCCGGAAACCATGCTCGGCGATACCGCCGTGGCGGTGCATCCGGACGACGAGCGCTATCAGACCCTGATCGGCAAGACCATCAAGCTGCCGCTGACCGATCGCGAGATTCCGATCATCGGCGACGATTACGTCGACCGCGAGTTCGGTACCGGCTGCGTCAAGATCACGCCGGCGCATGACTTCAACGACTACGCGATGGGCCAGCGTCACGGCCTGCCGCAGATCAACATCTTCACGCCGACCG
>CBINNP010000294.1:0-4080 GCA_966252075.1 uncultured Solimonas sp. | reverse complement strand
GGCAGCACGTGCTGGCCGGGAATGGTCAGCAGCCGGTCGGGCGGCGGCAGCCAGGGATCGAGGTCCGGATTGGCGAGGCGGATCTCGGCGTAGCCGAGGTCGTGGCGCCGGGCCAGATCGAGCAAGGTGTCGTCACCCTCGGCGAAGGTATAACGCAGGCTGCCGATCAGATCGGCGGAGGCGCCGCTGGCGCTGCCGGCAGCAAGCAGGGAGGCGAGTACCAGCACCCGTCGCCATGCTCCCCGTCGCCATGCTCCCCGTCGCCATGCTCCGGCATGCGTGCCCGGCACGCAGCGGTGCCTGGCGCGCGCTACAGCTGGACTTGTGGTGTGCACGGCGGAGGACTCTCGGTCTGCTGCAAGAAGCTGATGGCGCGCAGCCTTGATTTGCGAGCCGCCGCCGGCATTGACGACGATCAAGCCGCGCTCGCTCTCAGCGCATGGTCAGCACCGCCGCGCCGTCGACACGGCCGGTGCGAAGATCGGCCAGCGCCGTGTTGGCCTCGTGCAAGGCATAGCGCCTCACCTGCGTGCGGATCGGTACCTTCGGCGCAAGCGCCAGAAACGCATGGGCGTCGTCGCGCGTCAGGTTGGCGACGCTGCGCAACACGCGCTCGCCCCACAGCAGCTCGTAGGCGAATGCCGGAATCTGGCTCATGTGGATGCCGGCGCAGACGACGCTGCCGCCGCGCCGTACCGCGCGCAAGGCCTGCGGCACCAGCGCGCCATCGGCGGCAAAGATGATCGCGGCGTCGAGCGGCTCTGGCGGCAGCACGTCCGAGCCGTCCGCCCAGCAGGCGCCGAGCTGGCGCGCGAAGCGCTGCGCGGCCGTGTCGCCGGGCCGGGTGAAGGCGTAGACCGCACGGTTCTGCGCCACGGCCAGCTGCGCGATGATGTGGGCGGCAGCCCCGAAGCCGTAGAAGCCCAGCCGCCAGGCGTCGCCGCAGGCCTGCAGCGCGCGGTAGCCGATCAGGCCGGCGCAGAGCAGCGGTGCCACCGCCAGATCGTCGTAGCCGTCCGGCAGCGCGTAGACGAAGCCGGCGTCGGCGACACAATGCGTCGCGTAGCCGCCGTTGACCTGGTAGCCGGTGAAGCGCGCCTGCGCACAGAGGTTCTCGCTGCCGTGGCGGCAGTCGTGGCAGCGGCCGCAGGTCGAGGCGAGCCAGGCGACACCGACGCGCTGACCGAGCGCCGGTGTCAGCACGCCTTCGCCATGGGCGATGACGCGGCCGACGATCTGATGTCCCGGCACGCGCGGGTAGATCAGATCCGGCAGCTCGCCGTCGAGCAGATGCAGATCGGTTCTGCAGACACCGCAGGCACTGACTTCGATCAGCACTTCGCCGGCCGCCGGCCGCGGCATCGGACGCGTGCGCAACTGCAGCGGTCCGCCGGGCCTCTCGAGCACCATCGCCTGACAGGTCGGTTCGCTCATGGCTGGGCTCCTTTGCTGCGCAGCGTGGCCAGCAGTTCGCAGGCCGCCGCCGCGATCCGCGGCTGCAGGTCGATCGCATTGGATGGATGCGCGACGCTGTTGCCGCTGACGACCACCACACCGCTGGCGCGAAGCCTTTCATAGGCGTCGCCGGCGAACAGTGCGTGCACGGCGATGCAGACGGGCGCGACAAAACCGGCACGCTGCAGCGCCGCGACGCTGGCGATCATCGTCGCGGCAGTGGAGACGATGTCGTCGACGATGATGGCCTGCCGTGCGGCGTAGGCGTGCAGCGATGGCAGCTGCAGCTCGACCTCGGCATCGCCGCGGCGGATTTTCTCGAAGCAGACCTGCGGGCAGTCGAGCAGTTTGGCGACCGCGGCGATCCAGGGCGCGCTTTCGGCATCCGGCCCCACCAGCAGCGGCGGCGCCACGCCATGCTGGGCGATCCAGCCGGCGATCTCCGGTGCCGCCGCGACGGCCTGCGTCGGCATCGAATAGATCTCGCGCAGCGCATGGATGCGGTGCAGGTGCGGATCGACGGTGACCAGACCGTCGAACAGCGTCGACAGCCACTGTGCGTAGTGCCGCGCCAGCGTGCCGGTGCCGGCGCTGAAGGCGCGATCCTGGCGCATGTATGGCAGGTACGGCGCAATGAGCACGATGCGCCGCGCGCCATGCTCGCGCAGCGTCGACGCGGCGAAATGCAGCAGGGCCATCTTCTCGTCCGGGCGATCGAGCGCGGCGCACAGCATGACATCGCGGCCGGACGGCGACAGCGGCACGCGCACGCCGGTCTCGCCGTCCGGATAGTGGTGCAGCGCCAGTTCGATGAGCTCTGCGCCGCAGGCTGCAGCGCTGGCCAGGGCCAGCGAGCGCGTGCCGGGCAAGGCGACGACCCACGGTGCGTCGTTCATCGCGGCGCCTCGTCGGCAATCAGCATCACCTGCGGATGCGCGTCGGCGTAGGCGGCTGCGTAGGCGAGTTCGCCGGGCGATTCGGCGTGCAAGGTGAACAGCGGTGCGCCGCGCTCGATCGGCGCGCCGAGCTGCTGGTGCAGCTGCAGGCCGGCGGCCGGCGCGCGTGGCGCTCCGGCGAGCTTGGCGATGCGCCCGAGCCGGCGGTTGTCGATCGCCGTGATCGTGCCGCCGCGCGTGGCGCGGAACTCGCGGCGATATTCGGCGCGCGGCGGTTCGCGCAGACCGCCCTGCGCGCTGCAGATCGCGACGAACTTGCGCCAGGCGGCGCCGCTGTCCAGGGTCTGCCGCGCCAGCGCCAGGCCTTCGCCGGACTTGGCGCGGCCGCCCATTTCGAGCAGGCGCGCGGCGAGCCGCAGCGCGCGCTCGCGCAGATCGGCCGGCGCGGCGGCAGCGTTCTGCAGCACCGCGAGCACGTCGAGCGCTTCGAGCGCGGGGCCGATGCCGTAGCCGACCGGTGCCAGTCCCTCGGTACGCGCAACTTCGACCGCCAGATCGAAGGCGGTGCCGACCTCGACCAGCCGCGTCGCGATCGCGGCAGCCGCTGCCGCCGTGCGCAGCTTGGCGGTCGGTCCGACCGGCACCTCGACGAGCAGGCGCGTCGCGCCGGCAGCCAGCTTCTTCGACAGGATCGAGGCCACCAGCTGGCCGGCGCTGTCGAAATCGAGCGGACGCTCGACGCGGATCAGCACGTCGTCGGCCGGCGCCAGCGCCATCGCGCCGCCCCAGACCACGCAGCCGCCCTCGCGCTCGACGACGCGGCGCATCGACGCCAGATCCAGCGCGACCGGCGCCAGCGTCTCCATGGTGTCGGCGGTGCCGGCCGGCGAGGTGATCGCGCGCGACGAGGTCTTCGGGATCGTCAGGCCGCAGGCGGCGACGATCGCGACGACGATCGGCGTCGTACGGTTGCCGGGCAGGCCGCCGACGCAATGCTTGTCCAGCACCGGCGACTGCGGCCATTGCAGGCGCTGGCCGCTGTCGAGCATCGCTCGCGTGAGGGCGATGGTTTCGTCGCGCGACAGCTGCTCGCCGCCGCAGGCGGTGACGAAGGCCGCCAGCTCCAGGCCGGAGTAGCGGCCGGCGGTGATGTCGCGGACCGCCGCATTCAGGCCCTCGGCGCTGAACGGCTGGCCGTAGACCTTGCCGCGCACCGCCGAGAACGATTCGAGCGGTTCCGGATGCGAGATCTCCACCTCCTCGTCCTCGCGCGCGTCGAGCGCTTTCCACGCGGACTCGGACAGGCCGGCCTGCGCGTCGGCGAGCAGGCCGTCGTCGACCGTATAGAGCGTTGCCACCAGCGAGCGGCCGTTGGCGGCAAGCTTGACGCGCGACTGCGCCTCGAAGCCTTCGCTATGGCAGACCGCGCAGTCGGCGCGCATGAAGACCACCGGCTCCTGGTAGGTGTCGATGCCGATGCGGTGCAGCCGCAGCCGGCGCAGGCTGCCGCGTGCCGGTTCGGTCCTGGCGCCGCCGCGCAGCCGCACGCGCTGCAGGTGCTCGGGCACGCTGGCGGGCCAGCCGAAGCGCTGTTCGATCGCCTGGCGCAGCGCGTCGGCGGCGCTGGGCTCGCCGTGGGTGACGAAGACCTCGCGTGGCGGCCGCTCGGCGTGGCCGAGCCAGTCGAGTATCTCGCCGGCATCGGCGTGTGCCGACAGATTGGTGATGC
>CBINNP010000293.1:0-4089 GCA_966252075.1 uncultured Solimonas sp. | reverse complement strand
CACTGTGCGAGTTCGACGCTGTCCGGGCCTTTCATCATGTACTGGTACTGCGCGTTGCCGCCGGTGCCACCGATGTTGATGTCCTGACCCGAGCGCAGGAACAGCTGGATGCCCGGCACCTGTGCCAGCTTCGGGCGGATGCGGTCGATGAATTCCTCGACGGAGACGTCGCGGTCGCCGCGGTACTTCAGCGAAACGAAGAAGCGGCCGGCCGACACCGATTGCCCGCTTCCTCCGCCGACCGACTGGTTGAGCGCCTCGACCGCCGGATCGGCGAGCAGGATCTCCTGCAGCTGGCGGTGCTTGGCCACCATGTCCGGAAACGAGATGTCGTCGGCGGCCTGCGTGTTGCCGAACACGAAGGCGGTGTCCTGCAGCGGGAAGAAGCCCTTGGGGATCAGCACGTAGCTGGTCACTGCGGCAGCGACGGTGAGGCTGAACAGCGCCAGCATCGCACGCTGGTGATCGAGCGCCCAGCGCAGCCCGCGTTCGTACGCGGCGAGCAGCTTGCGCGAGAAGCCCGGCTGCTGCGCGCCGTGCGGCGGCAGCGCGCGCATGAAGCGCGAGGCCAGCATCGGCGCCAGCGTCAGCGAGGCGAGCACGGACACCAGGATCGCCGCGGTCATGGTCAGCGAGAATTCGCGGAACAGGCGGCCGATGATGCCGCCCATGAACAGCAGCGGGATGAACGCGGCGATCAGCGAGAAGCTGATCGAGACGACCGTGAAGCCGATCTCCGAGGCGCCCTTGAGCGCCGCCTCGCGCATCGACGCGCCGGTTTCCAGATGGCGGTGGATGTTCTCGACGACGACGATCGAGTCGTCGACGACAAAGCCGACCGCGACCACCAGCGCCACCAGCGTCAGGTTGTTGAGCGAAAAGCCCAGCGCGTACATCACCGCGGTGGTGGCGATCAGCGAGACCACCAGCACCGCGGCGACGATGGCGGTAGCCGACAGCTGACGCAGGAACAGGCCCATCACCAGGATCACCAGGCCGATGGTCAGCGCCAGCGTGATCTCGACCTCGTGCAGCGAGGCGCGGATGGTGCGCGTGCGGTCGGTGAGGACATCGAGTTCGACGCTGGCCGGCAGCAGCGTGCGCAGCTGCGGCAGTTCGGCCTCGATGCGGTCGACGGTGGCGACGATGTTGGCGCCCGGCTGGCGGCGGATGACCAGCGCCACGCCGGGCTCACCGTTCTGCCAGCCGAGGTTGTAATCGTTTTCGGCGCCGCGGATCACCTGCGCGACGTCGCCGAGGAACACCGGATTGCCGTTGCGGTAGCTGACCACCAGACGCTGATAGTCCTGCGGCGTGAAGATCTGGTCGTTGGTCGACAGCGTCGAGATGCGGCTCTCGCCGAACAAGGCGCCCTTGGCCTGATTGACGCTGGCGCGCTGCAGCGCGCTGCGCACATCCGCCAGCGTCAGGCCGAAGGCGGCGAGCTTCTCCGGTGCTGCCTGCACGCGCAGCGCAGGCTTGCGCTGGCCGGAGATGTCGATGGTGGCGACGCCTTCGACCTGCGACAGGCGCCGCGACACCAGGGTTTCGGCGAGGTCCGACAGCTCGGTCAGCGACAGCACCGGCGACTGCATGCGCAGGATGATGATCGGTCGGTCGTTGGGGTTGGATTTCTTCCAGGTCGGCATGCTCGGCATGTCCGACGGCAGGCGGCCGGCGACGGCGTTGATCGCTGCCTGGACTTCCTGCGCGGCGCTGTCGATGTCTTTCTCCAGCACGAACTGCAGCGTCAGGCTGGTGCTGCCGAGCGAACTCCTGGAGGTCATCTCGGTGATGCCGGGGATCGCGCTGAACTGCACTTCCAGCGGCGTCGCGACGGCCGAGGCCATGGTCTCCGGGCTGGCGCCGGGCAGGCTGCCGCTGACCTCGATGGTCGGCAGGTCGGCTTCCGGCAGCGGCGCGACCGTCAGCCGCGGAAACGCCAGCAGGCCGAGCAGGACCACGCCCAGCGTCAGCAGCGCCGTGGCGACCGGGTGCTCGACGAACCAGCGCGACAGGCCGGGGCGGCTGAGTTGCGTCTGCGCGCGGCTGGGCGCGGGATCAGGACCGCCGTGCATGCTCACGGTCCGCTGGCGACGGCGGCGCCGGCCGTCGCGGCAGTGGCCGTGGCCGCTGCGGCGAGGCTGACGACGGCGCCGGGCTTGAGCCGCGAATAGCCGTCGACGACGACGCGCTCGCCGGCGGCCAGGGTATTGCCGATCACGGCGATCTCGTCGTCCTGGTAGCTCGGTGTGACGGCAACCACCTCGGCCGTCTGCCGCTCGCCGTCGGTCTTGATGCGGTAGACGAAAGCGCCGTCCAGGCCCTGGCGTACGCTGCGCGCCGGTACCACCAGGGCGTTGCGATGCGTGCCGGTGTGCAGGCGCGTGGTGACGAACTGCCCCGGCCACAGTTGCGCATCGGCGTTGGCAAACTGCGCGCGCAGCCGGATCATGCCGGTGGCGGTATCGATGGTGTTGTCGATCATGGTCAGACGGCCCTCGCCGAGCGCGGCGCCGCGGTCGCGGTCGAACGCCGATACCTGTGCCGTCGCCTCACCGGTGCCGGAGCCGGTCGTGGTGTGGATCAGGTGACGGATCTGCGCCAGTTGCTGCTGCGGCAGCGTGAAGACGACCGAGATCGGATCGATCTGGGTGACGGTGACCAGGCCTTGTGCGTCGCCGGGCTGCACCAGATTGCCCGGGTCGATACGGCGCAGGCCGACACGGCCGTCGATCGGCGAAACGATGCGCGTGTATGACAGCTGCACCTGCGCGGTGGCGATGGCCGCCTCGTTGGCGCGCACCGCGGCGCGCATCTGGCTGACGGTGGCAGTCTGCTGGTCGACCGTCTGCCGCGAGATGGCGTCCTCGCGCAGCAGGTTTTCGTAACGCTGCAGATCCAGCTCGGCGGCCTTGAGCTGCGCCTCGTTGCGCAGCTTCTCGGCCTGCGCCTGCAACAGCGCGGCTTCGTACTCACGATCGTCGATGCGTGCCAGCAGCTGGCCTTTCCTGACCGACTGGCCTTCGGTGAACAGGACCTCGGCGAGCACGCCGGTGACGCGCGTGCGCAGCACCACGTCCTGCAAGGGTGCCACGCTGCCGATGCCGTCGGCCCAGAACGGTACGTCGCGTTGCTCGACAACAGCGACCTCGACCGGTACGCCAAGGGCGGCGGATGCCGGCTTGGCACTGCTGTCGCGGAAGATCAGCCAGGACGCAACGGCCAGCAATGGCAGCGAGGCCAGCAGGACATAGCGTTGGAAGGGGCGTCGAGGCGAGCGCGGCGCAGGCATGAAGGAATCCTGAGAAAGGGCGGGGCGGACCGTATGGACGAGGCCCCTTGCGATGACCTACCCGTCCGGCCAGATCCGAGTGCCGGGCGCGCCGATTATCCGCGCCGCTCAGGACGCCAGGCTGACAACCAACTGACGATTCCGTCAGTTTCTGTTGCTGTTGCAACAGTTGATATCTGCGCGTGGCGCAAAACAAAAAAGGCCGCCGCGAGATCGCGGCGGCCCATCTGGGGCTGCGGATTCGCGCGATCAGCCGCGCGCGGCCGCCAGCGTGGCGTTGAAGGTCTGGCTTGGCCGCATCACGGCGCTCATCTTTTCCGGATCGGCCGCGTAGTAGCCGCCGATGTCGGCCGGCTTGCCCTGTACCGCGGCGAACTCGGCGACGATCTTCTCCTCGCCGTCGGCCAGCGCCTTGGCCAGCGGCGCGAAGTGCGCCTGCAGCTCGGCGTCCTCGGTCTGCTCGGCCAGCGCCTGCGCCCAGTACATCGCCAGGTAGAACTGGCTGCCGCGGTTGTCCAGCTCGCCGGTCTTCGGCGACGGCGTCTTGCGGTTGTCGAGCAGCTTGCCGGTGGCGGCATCCAGCGTCTTGGCCAGCAGCTTGGCGCGCGGATTGCCGTTCTTGATGCCGAGGTCTTCGAGGCTCACCGCCAGCGCCAGGAATTCGCCGAGCGAATCCCAGCGCAGGTGGTTCTCTTCGAGCAGCTGCTGCACGTGCTTGGGCGCGGAGCCGCCGGCGCCGGTCTCGTACATGCCGCCGCCGGCCATCAGCGGCACGATCGACAGCATCTTGGCGC
>CBINNP010000292.1:0-4099 GCA_966252075.1 uncultured Solimonas sp. | reverse complement strand
CTTCCAGGGATTGGATTCCAAACCACGACGCTACTCAACTGCGGGGGGACGTCGCGTGCACGCTGATCACCGAAGAAGACCCTTGCAAAGGAGCGTAAGTGCTGGCGGCGGTGCCGGAGAGGACCTGGCCCGGCTCGCTCCACCGCCAGCGGAGAGGGAAACAGGTGCCAGTCAGGTATTGCCTGCGTACTGCTGAGTGATCCAGCGGCCATAGCTGGTGCCCGTCACCTTCTCTAACCACTCAGCATTGGCGAGATACCAGCGGATGGTCTTGTCGATCCCGGACTCGAAGGTCTCGGCAGGGCTCCAGCCGAGTTCGCGCTCCAGCTTGCGGGCGTCGATGGCATAGCGGCGGTCGTGTCCTGGCCGGTCTTTGACGAACTGGACCTGCCCGAAATAGGGCATACCGTCGCCGCGCGGCCGCAGACGGTCCAGCGTGGCGCAGATGGCATGGACCACGTCCAGATTGGTTTTCTCGTTCCAGCCGCCAATGTTGTAGGTCTCGCCTGGCCTTCCCGCCTCCAGCACGCACAGCACCGCACTGGCGTGGTCGTTGACGAACAGCCAGTCCCGCACATTCTGGCCGTCGCCATAGATCGGCAGCGGCTTGCCCGCCAGCGCGTTGAGGATGACCAACGGGATCAGCTTTTCCGGGAAATGATACGGGCCGTAGTTGTTGGAGCAATTGCTGGTCGTTACCGGCAGGCCATAGGTATGAAAATACGCACGCGCCAGATGATCGCTGCCGGCCTTGCTGGCCGAGTAGGGTGAATTCGGCCGGAAGGGATGTGCTTCGGTAAACGGGGCGTCGCTCGGCTCCAGCGAGCCGTAGACCTCGTCGGTGGAAACATGGTGAAAGCGCCGTGTGCCTGCCGCTGCTTCTACATCCAGCCCTTGCTCATCCAACCAGTAGCGGCGTGCTGCTTCCAGAAGCGTGAAGGTGCCGACGACGTTGGTCCGCACAAATTCGTCCGGCCCGACAATGGAGCGGTCGACATGGCTCTCCGCGGCAAAGTGCACCACGGTGTCGATCTCGTGCTCGCGCAGCAGGCTGTCGACCAACGCGCGATCACAGATATCTCCCTGGACCAGCACATGGCGATCTCCCCCGTCGAGATCATCCAGATTTTCCCGGTGGCCCGCGTAGGTCAGCAGGTCAAGGTTGACAACGCAGACCTGCGGCCGCGCCCGCAGCAGATGGCGAATGAAGTTGGCGCCAATGAAACCGGCGCCACCGGTCACGAGCAGGCTCTTGGGGTTGTAAGTCATGCGGACTGCTTCCATGTGCACAGCGTTTCGCGCAGGCCATCACGCCATTGGTGAGGCGCCAAGCGCAGGCGCTCCTGTGCCTGAGTTGCGTCGAGCCTGGAGTTTGCCGGCCGCCGGGCCGGCGTCGGGTAGTCCGCGGTGCTGATGGCCTGCAGCGTCGGCGGTCGCGGCAACAGACCCACTGCAGCCGCCTCTTGAAATATCACTTGGGCAAAGTCATGCCAGTTCGTCGCCGGCCCGCCGCAGTAGTGATAAGTCCCCCAGGGCAGCGCTTCGCCAGCGCCATGACGGTCCGCCAGCGCGAGCAACTGATCGGCCAGCGCCCCGGCGTAAGTCGGAGCGCCATGCTGATCCGCGACGACGCGCAGCTCCGGCCGCATCGCCGTCAGGCGCAGCATCGTCCGCACGAAGTTGTTGCCATGCGCGCCGAAAACCCAGGACACCCGCAGGATCAGATATGCATGTAAGCGCGCGCGGATCGCCTCCTCGCCCGCAAGCTTGCTAGCCCCGTAAATACCGGTGGGCAGCGGCGCGTCGCTTTCCACATACGGACCCGGCTTGCGCCCATCGAAGACGTAATCCGTCGACAAATGGAAGAGCGGAATCCGCGCGGCGCCGCAGGCCGCGGCCAGATTCGCCGGGCCGTCGCGATTGACGGCATATGCAAGCGCCGGTTCGCCTTCCGCCCTGTCGACGGCCGTGTACGCCGCGGCGTTGATGAGCAGCCGTGGGCGAATCTGCCGAACCGCTGCGGATACGGCGTCAGCGTGCGTGATATCGAGGTCCGAGTGCCCGAACCCGACGATCGATCGCGAACCTGCACGTGCCATCAGCTCCGCGCCGACTTGCCCGTGTGCGCCGACGATCAGGATCGTCATCGCGTCGCAGCCTCGACATAGAACGGCAAACGCTCAGCGGCTTGTTCCGAAAGCCGCGGCAACTGCCGGTCCTTGTCAGATAACAGCAGCGCATCGCGAATCTCCGCTGGCCACTCAATGCCGATCGCGGGGTCGTCCCAGGCAACTCCGGCCTCGGACTGCGGGTGGTAGTAGTCGGTGCACTTGTAGGTGAAATCGGCTTCGTCGGACAACACTACAAAACCATGCGCGAAGCCCGGCGGAATGTAGAGCTGCCGGTGCTTGATGTCATCGAGAACGGCGCCGAACCACTGGCCGAAGTGCGGCGAACCGCGGCGCACATCCACCGCGACGTCGAAGACACGGCCGCGGGAAGCCCGCACCAGCTTGCCCTGCGGCTGCTGCAGTTGATAGTGCAGGCCACGCAGCACTCCGCGGCGCGAGCGCGATTGGTTGTCCTGCACGAAAGGCGGCACACCATACGGCGCCAACACCGCGTTACGATAGGTTTCAACGAAGAAACCCCGTGCGTCGCCCAACACTTTGGGCTCCAGTACCAGCACGCCGGGCAACGCAGTTTCGATGACGTTCACAGCCGCGCTCCACCGCCGCCGAAGCGACCGCGCTTGAGCAGATCCAGCAGATATCGCCCATAGCCGTTCTTGGCCAAGGGCTCTGCCTGCTTGCTCAGCTGCTGGTCGTCGATCCAGCCCAGACGCCAGGCAATCTCCTCCGGACAGGCGATCTGCAGGCCCTGCCTCGCCTGCATGACCTGGATGAAATTGGCGGCATCGAGCAGGGAGTCATGAGTCCCGGTGTCGAGCCAGGCATAGCCGCGCCCGAGCAACTCCACATGCAGGTCGCCACGGCGCAGATAGGCATTGTTGAGATCGGTGATCTCCAGCTCGCCGCGCGCCGATGGCTTGATGTCCTTGGCCAGACTGACCACGTCTGCGTCATAGAAGTAGAGCCCGGTAACGGCGTAGTTGGATTGCGGAACCGCCGGCTTCTCTTCGAGATTGATCGCACGGCCTGATGCATCGAAGCTGACGACGCCGTATCGCTCCGGATCACGAACCCAGTAACCGAAGATCGTCGCGCCGGCAGCACGCCGAGACGCACGCTGCAGCACATCGGACAGATCGCCGCCGTAGTAGATGTTGTCACCCAGAATCAGGCAGGACGGCGCGCCGTCCAGGAACCGCTCGCCAATCAGAAAGGCCTGCGCGAGTCCATCCGGGCTCGGCTGCACGGCGTACTGCAGGTTGAGCCCCCAGCGGGCGCCGTCGCCAAGCAAGTGCTGGAACGCCTCCGAATCCCGTGGCGTGGTAATGATCAGGATGTCACGGATACCGGCTAGCATCAGCGTGCTGAGCGGGTAGTAGATCATCGGCTTGTCATAGATCGGCATGAGCTGCTTGCTGACCGAATGCGTCAGCGGGTGCAGCCGCGTACCGGAGCCGCCTGCGAGGATAAGGCCTTTTCTTTTCATACTCGCAAAGTCCTTCTCACGGGCGCGATGGCGCCCTGAAATCAGGCGACACGGAATGCCGCCAGCACGAACATCAGCAGCGAATGCACCGGCCGCCGCCGGATCCGGAGAATCCGGGGCAACAGGAAACGCATCCGCGCCATCCAGGACGCTTCGTTCGAGAACGCCCAGAGCTCTTGTCTCAGCTCAGGATGGCACTCCAGCAACAGGTCCGTCAGGCTGGTCCGCCGTTCCTTGAATTCGCCCGACCGTATCATCGCCAATCGATTCTTGATGGCTTTCCAACCGCCCCGCCCCCCGAAAGCATTGGCACCGTGCTGCCGATACCAGAGTAGTGGCTCGTCCAGAATCAACCAGGTTTTTCCGAGCGCGCGACTCAAGGCATACGCAAACCAATCGTGGCAGACCACGCGATCTCCACGCTTTTCCAGATCACGCGGGACAAGACTGAAGAAGTCCCTGTCCAGCAAATATGTGCACC
>CBINNP010000291.1:0-4116 GCA_966252075.1 uncultured Solimonas sp. | reverse complement strand
ACCTGCGACCTCTTGCTCCCGAAGCAAGCGCTCTACCAAGCTGAGCTACGCCCCGTTGGCTTCTTCAAGCGGCGCGATCCGTGTTGAACCGGGCCAGCTCGATCATCGCGGTCTTATAAGGTGAGTCGGGAACATCACCGAGCGAATCGATCGCTGCGCGGCTGTGCCGTTCAGCGAGGGCGCGAGTGTAAGGAATCGCCCCTGTGGATTCAACTGCTTTCAACACGTTTTCCAGCTGATCGACGCGGCCGTGGGTAATCGCGTCGCGAATCAGCTCGCGCTGCGTCGCATCGCCGCTGCGCATGGCCTGGATCAGCGGCAATGTCGGCTTGCCTTCGGCCAGATCGGTGCCGACGTTCTTGCCGCTGATCGTCGCGTCGGCGGTGTAGTCGAGCACGTCGTCGATCAGCTGGAACGCCAGGCCGAGGTGGTGGCCGTATGCATGCATCGCCTGCTGCATGGCCTCGCCCTGCTCGGCGGAAATCGCGCCGAGCCGGCAGCCGGCCTCGAACAGGCGCGCGGTCTTCAACTCGATGACGCGCAGGTAGCGGGTTTCGTCGGTATCGGGGTCGCCGCAGTTGAGCAGCTGCAGCACTTCGCCCTCGGCGATCGCATTGGTGGCGTCGGCCATGACCTGCATGACCTGCATGCGTCCGGACTCCACCATCATCTGGAAGGCACGCGAGTAGAGGAAATCGCCGCACAGCACGGCGCCGGCATTGCCCCAGACCGCGTTGGCCGTCTTCTGGCCGCGGCGCAGGCCGGATTCGTCGACGACGTCGTCGTGCAGCAGCGTCGAGGTATGGATGAACTCGATCATCGCCGCGTGAATCACGGCTTCGCTGCCCTGGGCGCCAAGCGCGCGGGCGGCGAGCAGGACCAGGGCCGGGCGCAGGCGCTTGCCGCCGGCGGCCGTGATGTAGCGACCGATCTCGTTGATCAAGGCCACTTGCGACTGCAGTCGGGCGTGGATGGTGTCGTCCACTTGCCGCATGTCGCCGACAATGGGTGCGAGAATCGATTTGAGGTCCATAGGGCGGCGCGATCCTAGGCGGACGGCCGCTTGACCGTCAATGAGTTAGACCAATAAATACCAATCAGCTGGAAGGCGGAAACCGGGTATCCGGCGCTACCGCAACGGCGCGATCTATATTATTGACCTTTGCCGGTCGCGTCCCTACAATTGCGCGCTCTTTTGCGGGCCGACCCAGGTTCCGCGGCGCTGTCGTCTGCGTCAGGTCAACGATTCCGGAGTCATACGATGTACGCGGTCATTAAAACCGGTGGCAAGCAGTACAAGGTTTCCCAGGGCGACACGCTCAAGGTCGAAACCCTCGTGGCGGAAGTCGGCAGCACCATTTCGTTCGACGAAGTGCTGCTGGTGGGCGAAGGCGAGCAGATCACCGTCGGTGCTCCGCTGGTCGCCGGTGGTGCGGTCAAGGCGGAAGTGCTCTCGCACGGCCGCGGCGACAAGATCCGCATCGTCAAGCACCGCCGCCGCAAGCATTATCACAAGGAGCAGGGTCATCGGCAGAACTTCACGGAAGTGAAGGTCACCGAGATCGTCCGCTAAGGTTCCGGAGCAAGATCCATGGCACACAAGAAGGCAGGCGGCAGTACTCGTAACGGCCGCGACTCAGAATCCAAGCGACTTGGCGTCAAGAAGTTCGGCGGCGAAGCGGTTATCGCCGGCAACATCATTGTCCGCCAGCGTGGCACGCGTTACCGCGCCGGCGTTGGCGCCAGCCTCGGCAAGGATCACACGATCTTTGCGCTGGTCGACGGCAAGGTGCAGTTCCGCCCGCGCGGTCCGGCCGGCAAGCTGCACGTTGATATCGTGTCGGCCTGAGCGCTGTTGCAGTTCAAGCGAAAGAGCCCCGGCAACGGGGCTTTTTTGTGTGCCGAAGCTTTTTCGGTCACTTTTTCAGTAGTCACACGGCAGGCGATCCCACGATGAAGTTTGTTGACGAAGCCAAGATCCGCGTCGAAGGCGGCAAGGGCGGCAACGGCTGCATCAGCTTCCTGCGCCTCAAGTACATGCCGTTCGGCGGTCCGGATGGGGGCGATGGCGGCCAGGGCGGCAGCGTCTGGGCAGTGGCAGAGCCCAACCTCAACACGCTGGCCGACTTCCGCTACACGCGGCTGTTCAAGGCGGAGTCCGGTATCAACGGCCAGGGTTCCAACTGCACCGGCGCCGCCGGCAATGATCTGGAGATCAGGGTGCCGCTGGGCACCCGTATCTTCGACGATGGTACTGAAGAGCTGATCGGAGAGCTGACGCGTCCGGGCCAGCGCCTCAAGGTTGCCGAGGGCGGCGCACGCGGCCTTGGCAATCCGCACTTCAAGTCCTCGGTCAACCGCACGCCTTACAAGGCCACCAAGGGCGACCCCGGCGAAGTCCGCGAACTGCGGCTGGAGCTGTCGCTGATGGCCGACGTCGGCCTGCTCGGCATGCCCAACGCCGGCAAGTCGACGCTGCTGGCCTCGGTGTCCGCGGCGCGGCCGAAGATCGCCGACTACCCGTTCACGACCTTGTATCCGCAGCCGGGCGTGGTCGCCTGCGGTGCGGCGCGCTCGTTCGTGATGGTCGATATTCCGGGCCTGATCGAAGGCGCGGCCGATGGCGCCGGCCTGGGCATCCGATTCCTCAAGCACCTGATGCGCACGCGGCTGATGCTGCATCTGGTCGACGTGCTGCCGCCGGACGGCAGCGACGTGGTTGCCAACATCCGCACGATCAACGCCGAGCTCAAGCAGTTCAATCCGGAACTGGCGGCGCGCGAACAGTGGCTGGTGTTCAACAAGATCGACGTCATGCCCGAGGATGAGTGGCAGGCGCTGGTCAAGCAGGCGCTGAAGAAGCTCAAGTGGAAGGGCCGCTGGTTCGCCATCTCGGCGGCGACGCACGCCGGTTGCGAAGAACTGGCGGAGGCGGCGATGCAATGGGTCGAGGCGCATGCGCCGGGCGTGAAGGCAGTGGCCGGGATCGAACCGGAAATGCCCGCGGAGCCGCCGGTGGCCGCGCCCAAGCGCGCGGTGCGCCGCAAGCGTGACGAGACCGAGGTGCCGAACAAGGACCTCGGCCGCGGCGTCTCGCGCAGCACCAAGAAGCTGCGCGCCTCGCCGCGTACCAAGCGTCCGCACGACTGATTCTTCATTCCCTCAATTTTCACGATCGATCGCTCCTCATGACGGCCGCGCGCAGCAAACTCGTCGATACCCGCCGCTGGGTCATCAAGGTCGGCAGCTCGCTGGTGACGGCCAAGGGCGCCGGGCTCGATCACGAGGCGATTGCCGATTGGTGCATGCAGATCGCGCAGCTGCGCGCGATGGGCAAGCAGATCGTGCTGGTATCGTCGGGCGCGGTCGCCGAGGGCATGGCGCGTCTGGGCCTGAAGAAGCGGCCCGGCACACTGCACGAGCTGCAGGCCACCGCCGCCGTCGGCCAGATGGGCCTGGTACGCGCCTATGAGACCGAGTTCCACAAGCACGGCATCCGCGCCGCGCAGATCCTGCTGACACATGAAGACGTCGCCGATCGCGGCCGCTATCTGAACGCGCGCGGCACGCTGAACACGCTGCTGGAGCTGGGCGTGGTGCCGGTGGTCAACGAGAACGACACGGTCGCCACCGACGAGATCCGCCTCGGCGATAACGACACCCTGGGCGCCCTGACCGTCAATCTGGTCGAAGCCGATCTGCTGGTGCTGCTGACCGATCAGGAGGGTCTCTTCGACGCCGATCCGCGCGTGCTGCCGACCGCGGCGCTGGTGCCGGAGGCCGATCTCGCCGACCCGACGCTGGTGGGCATGGCCGGCGACAGCAAGGGCGTGCTCGGTCGCGGCGGCATGCGCACCAAGCTCAATGCGGCCTACACCGCGGCGCGCTCGGGTGCGGCGACGGTGATCGCGCATGGCCGCAAGCCGGACGCGCTGGTGCAGATTGCGCGCGGCGTCGAGATCGGCAGCCTGCTCAAGCCGGCGCAGGGCGTGATGACCGCACGCAAGCGCTGGATCGCCGGCCAGCTGCAGCTGCGCGGCAAGCTGCATCTCGATGAAGGTGCTGCACGCGTGGTGCGTGAACGGGGCCGCAGCCTGCTGCCGGTCGGCGTCAGCA
>CBINNP010000290.1:0-4145 GCA_966252075.1 uncultured Solimonas sp. | reverse complement strand
GTGATGCTGCCCAAGGCCGACGGCTTCCGCGTGCTGGAACGGCTGCGCGCGCACCACCACATCCCGGTGGTGATGCTGACCGCGCGCGGCGACGATATCGACCGCATCGTCGGCCTCGAACTCGGGGCCGACGATTACGTCGCCAAGCCCTGCAATCCGCGCGAACTCGCCGCGCGGCTGCGCGCCGTCCTGCGCCGCGCGCAGCCGGCGCCCGCGGAACAGGCGCCGCTGCGCTGCGGCGATCTGGAACTGCAGCCGTCGGCGCGCAGCGTGCGCATCGACGGCCGTACCATCGAGCTGACCGGCGCCGAGTTCGACGTGCTGCGCGCGCTGGTCGAAGACGCCGGCCACGTGGTCGCCAAGGAGGATCTGTCCAGGCGCGCCCTGAACCGCCGCCTCGGCGCCTTCGACCGCAGCATCGACATGCACATCAGTCGCCTGCGCGCCAAGCTCGGCAGCCACGGCGACGGCTCGCCGCGCGTGCGCTCGGTCCGCAACCGCGGCTATCTGTACGTGGCACAGGCCGGCGAGTAGAGCGCATGCGCCTGCGCAGCCGCCTGATGCTGCTGTTCATCGCCGGCATCGTCATCACCGTGACGATGAGCTTCGTGCTTGGCTCGCAGCTCTGGCGGCTGATGAGCGGCAGTTACGACCCCGGCAGCGATGCGCAGAAGGCGCTGGCGCGCCTCGAAGCCGGCGGCCCGCGCGCGCTCGGCCAGTGGACGCGCGAACAGCGCCGCAAGGACGGCATCACGCGCATCTTTCTCGACGCCGACGGCAGCCCGATCGGCGCCCGCGACGACTTGCCGCCGCATCTGCGCGAGATGATTGCCGCCAGCGAGTCGAGCAAGGGCCCGGTGCAGCTGCGCGGCGGCGCCGCCCTCAAGTCGGTGACGGTTTTTGCCGAGGACGGCCAGCGCCTGCGCTGGATCGCCGTCATCCCGCCGCCGCGCGGCCGCGATCTGCGCCTGATCGACACCATGCTGCTGCTGGCGATCGGCGTGATCGTCGTCAGCACCCTGGCCTGGCTCGTCGCACGCCGCATCACGCAGCCGATCGCCGCCTTGCAGGACGCCAGCCGCGCCGTCGCGCAGGGCCGGCTCGACGCCCGCGTCGCCGCCGACACCGCCGCGCGCAGCGACGAAATCGGCGCACTGGCGCGCGACTTCAACCACATGGCGGAGCGCCTGCAGCGCCTGCTCGATTCGCAGCGCCAGCTGCTGCGCGACATCTCCCACGAGCTGCGCTCGCCGCTGGCCCGGCTGCGCATCGCCACCGAGCTGGCCCGCGACGCGCCGGCGCCCGCGCAGGCCGGCACCCAGCTCGATCGCATCGAGCAGGAAGCCGGCCGGCTCGAAGAGCTGATCGCGCAGCTGCTGCTGATCGCCAAGCTCGAGCACATCGACACGCCCCTGCAGCAAGAGCGCGTGGCCCTGCCCGAACTGCTGGAATCGGTCTGCGAGGACGCGCGCTTCGAAGCGGCCGCGCGCGGCGTCGAGGTGCACGCCGACCTGGCCGCCGCTGCCGATGTGCTCGGTCAGCCGCAGCTGCTGCACAGCGCCTTCGAGAACGTCATCCGCAACGCCATCCGCTACACCGCGGACGGCAGCCGCGTGGACATCCAGCTGCAGACCGTCGGGGACGACGCCATCGTTCGCATCGACGACCAGGGCCCGGGCATCCCGGCCGAACACCTGGAAGCGGTGTTCCGGCCCTTCGTTCGCGTCTCCAGCGCCCGCGACCGCGCCAGCGGCGGCTACGGCCTGGGGCTGGCAATCGCCAAGCGCGTCATCGACAGCGCCCGCGGCCGGATCCGCGCCGACAACCTCGATCACGGCCTCAGCGTCCGCATCGAACTGCCGCTGGCCCCTTAAGTTCGCGCCGGCGATTGAATTAAGATGGCGCCCCGCTCGCGGGCCTATAGCTCAATCGGTTAGAGCAGAAGACTCATAATCTTTTGGTTCCAGGTTCAAGTCCTGGTGGGCCCACCACTTCCGCAGCGTTGCCTGTCCTTGTTGTGCGGGTACACGACGTTATCCCGCTTAGCGGCCCGCGACTGCGCTGGCGATCACCAGGCGCTGTATATCCGAAGCACCTTCGTAAATCTGCGTGACGCGGACTTCGCGGTAGATGCAGCAACTCGCGGCCGGCCTCCCTCCGCAATGAGGGCTTCAGGGTGCATTCGCGCGCGCCGCCTGCTGAATCGCCGGTGAAAGTCCGGGTCCGCGGAGTTCACGACGAATTCAGTGCTGCCGCTTACGGTGGAAGCTCACATCCGTATCGGAGAACAGACCATGAAACTGCGCGCGATCCTGCTGTCCGCCGTAGCAGCGACTTGCATCGCCCCCGCGTACGCCGAGGTCTATACCAACGAGAGCGGCCAGCGCATGGAACGCCATGACCAGCAGGTCGTCACCAAGAAGGGCGATCATCCGATCGCCGCGCCGGTCATCGGCGCGGTGGCCGGTGGCGTGATCGGCCACCAGTTCGGCGGCGGCCGCGGCCAGGACATCGCCACCGGCGCAGGCGCGGTCGGCGGCGCCGCAGCAGGCAAGCATCTCAACGACAAGAATGCCCGCGAGGAAGTGACCACGCGGCGCGTCTGCACGCCGATCAACTGAGCCTGCGGCCTCGCCTTCAGCGCGCTGACTTCAGGTACAGCGCACCGAGCCAGGCCAGCAGGCCGGCGATCATGCCGGTCTGCAGCCAGTAGGCCAGCGTCGAGGCGCCATCGATCATCCGCGCCAGATCGGCCGACAGATTGACGGCCGACAACCCCAGCACCGTGCCGGAGAGCGCGACCAGTGCCGCCGGCACCGCCGCACGGTGCCGCGCCGCCGTGAACACCAGCACCGCATAGGTGAACGCGCAGAAGCCGATGATCATGTCCTGGTAGTGGTTGGACGGCACATTCCAGTAGACGAACAGGACCGGCACCTTGAAGCCGGCAAAGTGCGCCGCGCTCATCGCGCAGAAGTAGGCGGTGCAGGCGTAGAGCGAGTACTTCAGCAGGGTCTTGGCATTCATGGCGCAGCGGAGCTGAGGATTGACCGGCACCTTACGGCGACCGGAAGATCGCGCCCATAGTCAAAACCGACAAGCAGCAGGCTGAATCCGCCATGGCCGCCGCGCCGATCGCTCCTCCCACAGTTCCTGTCGCGCTGATCGGCATCCTGCATTACACCGGCGCCCAACTGGCGGCGATACACGGCCTGCGTGATCTGTTCGAGACCGCGGCCCGTCTGGCCGGCGCGCGCGGCGCAGCCGCCCGCGAGCTGCGCGTGCAGGTGCTGGCGCTGCACGGAGACGAGCCGCCGCCCGCCGGCACGCCACTGGCCGCGCTGATCCTGCCGCCCCGCCTCGACGGCGAACCTACGGCGGCCGAGGCCGCCGCGCTGGCGCCGTGGATACGCGCGCGGCATCGCGAGGGCACGCGCGTCTGCTCGGTCTGCGCCGGCGCCTTCCTGCTGGCGGCCAGCGGCCTGCTCGACGGCCGCGCCGCCACCACGCACTGGACGCTGGCGGAGCGCTTTGCGATGCGCTTTCCCGAGGTGCGGCTGGACATCGCCAAGCTCCTGATCGACGACGGCGACCTGCTGACAGCGGGCGGGGTGATGGCCTGGACCGACCTGGGCCTGCGGCTGATCGAGCAGCTGCTCGGGCCGGCGGTGATGCTGGCGACCGCGCGAATGTTCCTGATCGATCCGGGCGAGCGCGAGCAACGCTACTACAGCAGCGCGGCGCCGCGACTCGCGCATGGCGATGCGGCGGTGCTGCGTGCGCAACAGTGGCTGGCCGCGCATTTCACCGAGCCGGTGCTGATGCCGCAGCTCGCGGCGCTGGCCGGGCTCGGCGAACGGACCTTCCTGCGCCGCTTCCGCGCCGCCGCCGGTGACACCCCGACCGGCTATCTCCAGCAGCTGCGCGTGGCGCGTGCGCGCGAGCTGCTGGAGTTGTCGGACCGGCCGGTCGACGCCGTCGCCTGGCAGGTCGGCTACGAGGACACCAGCGCGTTCCGGCGCGTTTTCCAGCGCGTGGTCGGCCTTGCGCCCGGCGCCTACCGGCAACGCTTCGCCGTGCGTCAAGCACGGCGCTAGGGCCTGTTGACACTATTCAATTACGGTTGTTCTGTTGAATACTTCTGC
>CBINNP010000289.1:0-4164 GCA_966252075.1 uncultured Solimonas sp. | reverse complement strand
CTCGAAGCGCTGGCGCAGAACATCGGCAAGCGCCTGGCCGGCATCGCCAAGCACACCGCCAACCTCAAGCTCGACAAGGATTTCGTCGCGACGCTCAGGCGCAGCATCGAGCGCTTCAACACGCTGGCGAAGAAGGGCGTCGACGAGGACTTTCATCGCGGCGAAAGTTCGATCGAGACCGCCTTTCAGTTCTTCAACCTGGACAAGGCGCCGAACCCCTACCCCAACATGATGATGCACCCGATCGCCGACAAGGGGCCGTACTACGCGGTGATCCTCGGCGCCGGCGTGCTCGATACCAAGGGCGGCGCGGTGGTCAACTCCAAGGGCGAGGTGCTGAGGCCGGACAACAAGCCGATCAAGGGCCTCTACGCCGCCGGCAACTGTGTCGCGCATCCGGCCGCACAGGCCTACTGGGGCGGTGGCGGCACGATCGGACCGGCGATGGTCTACGGCTATCTCGCGGGCACCGCGGCGGCCGGCAATACAGTCAAGGCGGGTTGAGCATGCGCGCTTTCATCATCGTGGCGACGGCCGCCCTGGCCAGTGGCACCGTCAGCGCCGCCGATGCGCCGGTCAGCTACAAGACGCAGATCCAGCCGCTGCTCAATTCGCAGTGCGTGTTCTGCCACGTCACCGGCGCCGAGAACGGTGGTCTCAACCTCGGCGGCAAGGCGGCGTACAGGGGCCTGGTCGACGCGCCGAGCACCGAGTCCAAGCTGCTGCGCGTCGCGCCCGGCAGGCCGGACGAGAGCTACCTGATGCACAAGCTCAAGGGCACGCACCTGTCGGTCGGCGGCAGCGGCGACCCGATGCCCAAGACCGATCCACCGCGCTTGCTGGAGGCGGCGCAGATCGAGATGTTCCGCAAGTGGATCGCGCAGGGCGCGCCCAAAGAATAAGCAGGCAGAGAACACCATGAGTCGAAATCGCTTCGAGGGCCGCGTGGCCCTGATCACCGGTGCTGCCTCCGGCATCGGCGCCGCCACCGCCAGACTGCTCGCCGCCGAAGGCGCGCAGCTGGTACTGGCCGACGTCAATGAAGCCGCGGGGCAGCAGCTCGTCGAATCGCTCGGCGGATCGGCCCGCGCCGCGTTCCGCCGCACCGACGTCAGCGTGCAAGCGGAGGTCGAGGCGCTGGTCGCGTTCGCCGCCGAACGCCACGGCCGTATCGACGTGCTGCACAACAACGCCGGCGTGCTCAGCATTGCCACCACGCCGGAACTCGATCCGGCGGAATGGCATCGCCTGTTCGCGATCAACCTGCACTCGATCTTCTACGCCTGCCGCGCGGTGATTCCGCTGATGCAGCAGCAGCGCAGCGGCGCGATCGTCAACACCGCCTCGGTGTCCGGCCTGCGCGGCGATTTCGGTTTCTCGGCCTACAACGCCAGCAAGGGCGCGGTGGTCAACTACACGCGCAGCATCGCGATCGATCACGCTGCTCAGGGCATCCGCATCAATGCCGTCTGCCCCGGCGTGATCGCCACGCCGATGGCCTCGCCGCTCGGCGATCTGGGCCTCGGCGAGATCACGCTGGCCGGCATCCCGATGCGCCGCTATGGCCAGCCGGAGGACGTCGCGCAGGCGGTCGCCTTCCTCGCCTCCGATGAGGCCTCGTTCATCACCGGCACCACGCTGGTGGTCGACGGTGGCGCCGCCGCGCATACCGGTCAGCCGGATATCCCGGCGGCGATGCGCGGCGCGAGCACAGCGGCATGAGGCCATGAATCCATCGAGCTTCAACTTCGATCTCGGCGCCGACATCGACCAGCTGCGCGAGACCGTCGCCGAGTTCGCACGGCGCGAGATCGCGCCGATCGCCGCGCAGACCGATCGCGACAATGCGTTTCCGAACGCGCTATGGCCCAAGCTGGGGGAGCTGGGTGTGCTCGGCCTGACGGCGCCCGAACAGTACGGCGGCACGACCATGGGCTATCTGGCGCACGTGGTGGCGATGGAGGAGATCTCCCGCGTCTCGGCGTCGATCGGTCTTTCGTACGGTGCGCACTCCAATCTCTGCGTCAACCAGCTGACGAAGAACGGCAATGACGCGCAGCGCGCGCGCTATCTGCCGAAACTGATCAGCGGCGAGCACATCGGCGCGCTGGCCATGAGTGAGCCGGGCGCCGGCTCGGACGTGGTCGGCATGAAACTGCGTGCCGACCGCAAGGGCGACCGTTACGTGCTCAACGGCAGCAAGATGTGGATCACCAATGGTCCGGACGCGCAGACGCTGATCGTCTACGCCAAGACCGACACCCAGGCCGGTTCGCACGGCATCACTGTGTTCATCGTCGAGCGCGGTTTCAAGGGCTTTTCGACCGCGCAGAAGCTCGACAAGCTCGGCATGCGCGGCAGCAATACCTGCGAGCTGGTGTTCCAGGACTGCGAGGTTCCGCAAGAGAACGTGCTCGGCAGCGTCGGCCGCGGCGTCAAGGTGCTGATGTCCGGCCTCGACTACGAACGCGTGGTGCTGTCCGGCGGACCGCTCGGCATCATGGCCGCCTGCCTCGACGTGGTGCTGCCGTATCTGCACGAGCGCAAACAGTTCGGCCAGAGCATCGGCGAGTTTCAGCTGATGCAGGGCAAGCTGGCCGACATGTACGTCGGCTTCAACGCCTGCCGCGCCTACGTCTACGCGGTGGCACGCGCCTGCGATCGCGGCGAGACCACGCGCAAGGACGCCGCCGGCGCCATCCTCTACTCGGCCGAGAAGGCGACCTGGATGGCCGGACAGGCGATCCAGGCGCTGGGCGGCAACGGCTACATCAACGACTTCGCCACCGGCCGCCTGTGGCGTGACGCCAAGCTGTACGAGATCGGCGCCGGCACCTCCGAGATCCGCCGGATGCTGATCGGCCGCGAGCTGTTCAACGAGAGCGCGTGATGCCTGCCATCGTTTCCAAGCTCCGTACCGGCAGCGACGAGTTCCGCCACAACCACACCGCGCTGCGCAGGCTCGTCGACGAGTTGCGCGACAAAACCGCGCAGGTGGCCCTGGGCGGCTCGGCCGAAGCGCGCGCCAAGCACGCCGCACGCGGCAAGCTCTTGGTGCGCGATCGTCTCGACCTGCTGCTCGATCCCGGCACGCCGTTTCTTGAACTCTCGCCGCTTGCCGCGCTGGGCATGTACGGCGGCGAAGTCACCTGCGCCGGCACGGTGGCCGGCATCGGCCGCATCAATGGCCGCGAATGCGTGATCGTCGGCAACGACGCCACCGTCAAGGGCGGCACCTACTACCCGATCACCGTCAAGAAACATCTGCGCGCGCAGGAGATCGCCCGCGAAAACCAGCTGCCCTGCGTCTACCTGGTCGACTCCGGCGGCGCCTTCCTGCCGATGCAGGACGAGGTTTTTCCGGACAAGGAGCACTTCGGCCGCATCTTCTACAACCAGGCGCAGCTGTCGTCGCTCGGCATTCCCCAGATTGCCTGCGTGATGGGCTCCTGCACGGCCGGCGGCGCCTACATGCCGGCGATGAGCGACGAGGCGGTGATCGTCAAGAACCAGGGCACGATCTTCCTCGGCGGCCCGCCGCTGGTGAAGGCGGCGACCGGCGAGATCGTCAGCGCCGAGAACCTCGGCGGCGGCGATGTCCACACACGGCTGTCCGGCGTCGCCGACCATCTCGCCGACAACGATCAGCACGCGCTGGCGATCGTCCGCAACATCGTCAGCAACCTCGGCCCGCGCCCGACGCCGTGGCTGGTCCCGCAAGCCAGCGAGGAACCGCTGTACGACGCCGACGAGCTGTACGGGGTGATCCCGGCCGACACGCGCAAGCCCTTCGACGTCCGCGAGGTGATTGCGCGCATCGTCGACGGCTCGCGGCTGGACGAGTTCAAGGCGCGCTTCGGCACCACGCTGGTCACCGGCTTCGCGCACATCCACGGCTACCCGGTCGGCATCGTCGCCAACAACGGCGTGCTGTTCTCGGAATCGGCGCAGAAGGCGGCGCATTTCATCGAGCTGTGCTCGCAGCGGCGGATACCGCTGGTGTTCCTGCAGAACATCACCGGCTTCATGGTCGGCCGCCGCTACGAGAACGAAGGCATCGCCCGCCACGGCGCCAAGATGGTCACCGCGGTAGCCACCGCGCAGGTGCCCAAGTTCACGATGCTGATCGGTGGCTCCTTCGGCGCCGGCAACTACGGCATGTGC
>CBINNP010000288.1:0-4165 GCA_966252075.1 uncultured Solimonas sp. | reverse complement strand
ATGATCGGACCAGTCTAAAGTTGGTCCGGTTTGCTTAGGAATTACCAAAAAAAGAAGGGCCGTCCAAGGGACGGCCCGAAGTGTCGGTACTGTGGCGAGAAGGACGTCATCGCCATGGGGGAGATCAGCCGACGCGCTGCCTTCAGCAAACCGCATGCCACGTCACCGCCGCCGAACGGGCTAACGGATTTCGCGTTCAATGCGGGAATTTGTTTCCGCCGCTGCGATAGTTTTACCTGCATCCAGGACGCGCAGCGGCGAGCCGTCAGCATCTCGCCCGCCATCGATACTCAGTGCGGCCACGCCTGTACCGTCCTCACGTGCTCGCGCAGCATCGGCAGGGTCTTCCGCGCGAACCGGCTGACATCCGCGTCGTGGGCGTCTCGAGCCGCGGCTTCGTAGAGCTGCACGAGAGCGCGGTGATCCTCGATCATCAGCTCCGCATACGCGCGATCGAACGCGGGACCCTCGAGATTCTGCAGGCTGCCGATTCTCATGACATGCTCCGAATCGGGTTCCGTCGCGACGCTCAGGCCTTTCCGCTTAGCGAGTGCTTCGAGCTTGCGGTTGCTCGCAGTGTGGTCCTCGACCATGCGATCGGCGAACGCCTTCACGGTCGGATCGACCGCCCGCGTCTGCGCCGACTGGCTGATCTTCGCTTCGGCCGCATTCGCCTGTGCGGCCTTCTGCAGGAAGGCCGCGTCCTCCTGGGCGAGACCGGCCGACTGCACGCTCGAAGCGCACGCCAGCAGTAAGATCGCGGCGATGCGCCGCGCTGAGAGTCGCACGACAACGCCCCGGATGCGCGACGCGCGCGCATCCGGGTTCTTATCGCATCGAGCAGGCGCGCCCCGCAAGGTCGCGTCGCGCCTCAGTGCGGCGTCGCCACGCCGCGCAGCAGGGTTTCCTTGCTGGATGAATTGCCGCCCTGCGCGATGTTGCTCAACGCCACGAACCCGACGAGCCGCTTGTCCCGGTTGACCACCGGCAGCCGGCGCACGCCAAGCTCAGCCATGTTGCGGGCGACATCTTCCACGTCTTCGTCGTCGAAGCAGTACTTGATGCTCTCGGTCATCACCTCGCGGATCGGCGTCTGCGAGTCCTTGCCCTGAGCGATCGCGCGCACCACCATGTCGCGGTCGGTGACCATGCCGATCAGCCGGTCGTTGTCGCCGACCGGCAGGCAGCCGATGTCCGCCTCAGCCATTTCCTTCGCGGCCGCGGCAATGGTCTGGTCCGGCGCCGCGACGTGCATGTCGCGCGTCATCACGTCTCTGACTTTTTTCACGATGGTCCTCCGTTCTGCCTTCATGTGGAGGGACGCTGCCCCTCCGGGCTGTCGCCGGCGCACGCGTCGTGGCCGCAGGTGCAGCGCGCGGCGCTCGACTCGGACACACTCTCGACGCTGGCATTCGCGCACTCGGGGCCGCAGTAGGTCTGACCCGCGGGCACCTGGCACGCGCAGCCCTTGCGCGCACACGGCTGCGATCCTTGATCGATGATCATCGTCGAATCTCCGTTCCGCTCCGGTGAAATCCAAATGTGCGCGCGGTTAACTGAATTCGTGCCTCCTGAGCCCGCTCTTTCGCGGTGCATCGTTCAACGGGGCGGATGCTTGAGCTGCGCAAGGTCGGCGACGAACATCGCGTACACGTCGTCGAACGAATCGTCGGCACGGGTGCGCAGGACAGCCGATGGGTGCACTGTGGCAAGACACCACTGCCGGTCGCCGATCGGCAACCAGCGGCCACGCTCCTGCATCAGCTTGAACTTCGTGCCGAGCATGACACGGGCCGCCATCGCGCCGAGGCACACGACGTAGCGCGGCGCGATCTCGGCCAATTCACCGTGCAGCCATCGCAGGCAAGCTGCGATCTCTGCGGCGTTGGCACGTTTGTGCAGCCGGCGCCTGCCGCGCAGCTCGAACTTGAAATGCTTGATGACATTGGTGACGTAAAGCCTTTCGCGCCCGATGCCGACATCGGCCAGCGCCTGGTCCAGCAGGCGTCCCGCCGGCCCGACGAACGGCAGCCCTTCGAGATCTTCGCGATCTCCGGCCTGTTCGCCGATCAACATGATCGTCGCGTCGTCCGGCCCTTCGCCGAATACCGTCTGCGTCGCCGGCTCCCAGAGCGGACACGCGCGGCAGCGGCGAGCGGAGCGACGCAGTTTTGCAAGGCCGGTGGTGCCCGACCGCAGCGTCCTGGATCCGGAGCGGCGCGACGGAGTTTTCTGGCCGATCGGCGCCGATTGCGTCGGCGCCGCGCCCGCGCGCTCCGCAGGCGGAACGCTGAAGATCGCGGGCTTCCTCATCACGCTCCGGTCACCGCACGACGAACTTTGCGCTGCCGGGCCGCGCGGAGGGAAGCGCGAGCCGTGCCGGCCGTACCGGGTGGTCGCAGACCAGGTCCTCGGCCACCTGCCGCTCCGCGTCCAGCACGCGCACGATGGCGGCACGTCCGCGCAGCTCGTTCTCGAACGACGCGAGCTGCCTTGCATCCATGACCGCCTGCGCACGCGAGTTGTAGGTGGCACGGACGCTGCCGCTCCGCTTGATGTGCCAGCGGTTGCCGAGGCGCGATTCCGGCTCGACCAGGAAGACGATCTGACTCATGCACATACCCCCGAGGCGCACGCTGACGAACGCAGATGCGCGGGTGGCGCAGCAAGGCATGTGCCAGGGCGCGCTCCGCGCCCGCGCCTCCCGATGCGACGGATGGATCCGGGTCGAGTGCACCGAAACACGGGCGGCCTGCGTGGAAAAACTTCGCGCCTCGGGTCGAAATTGCCTGGTGTACGCCGATGCGGGATGCGCGCGACCGCATACGGCATAGGCTGGACCAAAACTTGCCTACATGTGTTTGCGGACCTCAGGGACCCCGGCTCGGCCGATCGCATCGCGTCGCGCCGGTCATGGCAGGGACCGCGCACGACCGCACTCTTTATCATCCGCATCGATTTGCGAGGGATCGAGACATGGCATTGGCACAGCACGAGACGACCTGGATCAGCACGGCCTCGGCGCTGCCCGCCTGCGGGCAACCCGTCGAGTTCATGCTCGATGCGCGGGAATGCCCGATCGTCGGCGTGTACTCCGAGGACGGCTTCCGCTCACGGTGGACGCACTACGCGCCCGAGATCGTCCGCCAGTGGCGAGGCGCAGAGGCGGCGCCGCGAACCTCAGTCGAAAAAGAAGACGCCAGCGCGCACTGCTGACGCCGACATCATCTAGCCGAACGCGCGGACGCGACACGCGAATCGGTCGCCGACTGCGTAGGGTGATGGCGTCCATTGCGTGGCTCGACGACGCACATCGCGCCGTTTCTATTCGCCCACGTGGATTAGCGACTTCGCTCAGCCGCCCGTCGCGTGATCTGCGACGTGGTCGGCGCAGCCTTGGCGCCCTGTCACGCAGCGGAGAGCGGTCATGGCGACGAATCGGGTGCAGTTCCAGGCAGGGTTTCGATGGTGGATTTCATCCGACGGTCCGGCAGCGAAGCGAAGTGCTACCGGGCGCTGTATCGGTCGCGCTGGCCGAAGGGATTTCGCTGCCCGAAGTGCGGCGGCCGGCCGCGCTCGCGGTTTCGGCGATCGGGCCGGTCTACTACCAGTGTCGCGCCTGCCGCCACCAGACGACGCTGACCAGCGGGACGGTGTTCGCCGGCAGCCGGGTGCCGCTGACGACGTGGTTTCTGGCCATGCACCTTCTGAGCGCGAGCAAGACCAACCTCTCGGCGCTGGCGCTCATGCGCCATCTCGGGGTGTGCTACGTCACCGCCTGGAAGCTCAAGCACAAGACCATGCAGGCGATGCTGGAACGCGAGGAACCGCGCCAGTTGAGCGGTTTCGTGCAGATCGACGATGCGTACCTCGGCGGGGAGCGCAACGGCGGCAAGCCCGGACGCGGATCGGAGAACAAGCAGCCGTTCGTGATCGCGGTGAGCAAGCGACGCCTGGCGCCGGATGCCGAAGTCTTCAGCGTGCCGCGGCCGAGGTCAAGGGCGCACGCTGGGTGAACGTGGTGCTGGGTAACGTCAAGCGCGCCATCAACGGCTGCTATCACGCCCTGCGGCAAGCCCGATACGCCAGGCGCTATCTGGCCGAGGCGGCCTAGCAGGCTGTTGAGAAAGACCTCAGATCCGCGACAATCATAGGCTGCATCAAT
>CBINNP010000287.1:0-4169 GCA_966252075.1 uncultured Solimonas sp. | reverse complement strand
AGCAACAGCCGATCACCGCCGAAATGCTGGTCGACATCCACCGCTTCCTTGAACGCTGGCTGCCGGAGTACCAGAAGCAGGACCGCGCCTATCTGACGATCGCGCTGGGCTGCACCGGCGGCCAGCATCGCAGTGTCTACCTGGTCGAAAGGCTGGCCGCGCTGCTGCAGCCGCGCTTCGACAACCTGGCGGTCCGCCATCGCGAATCGTCGGCGCGCGAGGCGCCTTTGCCGGCGCGGAGCGGCGGCGCATGATCGGCGTGCTGCTGATCGTACATGGCAAGCTCGGCCACCCTCTGCTCGACACGCTTGCCGACATGCTGGGCGAGCTGCCACTGGCCGCCGGGGTGCTGGAAGTGCACCGCGGGCAGATACCCGAGGCGCTGATCGAGCAGGGTCGAAAGCTGATCGCACAGATCGACAGCGGCGACGGCGTGCTGATGCTCACCGACGCCTTCGGCTCCACGCCCAGCAACATCGCCGTGCGCCTCGCCGCGTCGGGCGCGCACGCGGTCGTCGCCGGCGTCAACCTGCCGATGCTGATCCGCATCTTCAACTACCCGCGCCTGAGCCTGTCGCAGATGGTCGACAACGCCGTCGAAGCCGGCCGGCGCGGCGTCCTTGTCTGCCCCCCTGCCCGTTCCGGAGCCTGAAGTGCAACGCACCGTCACCATCGTCAATCTTCTGGGCCTGCACGCCCGCGCCGCAGCGCGGCTGGTGACGCTGGCCTCGAAATTCGAAGCCGAGGTGCGCGTACGCAAGGATCATCGCGAAGTCAGCGGCAAATCGATCATGGGCGTGATGATGCTGGCCGCCGCCAAGGGCGCGCAGATCACGCTGATCGCCGAAGGCGCGGATGCGGCCCAGGCGCTCGACGAACTGGCGGCGCTGGTCGCCGGCCGCTTCGGAGAGGACGCATGAAGCGGCCCATGGAGGCCGGCGCATGAGTCTGTGGCTGTCAGGCATCGGCGTCTCGCGCGGCATCGCCATTGCCCGCGTGCAGAAGCTGCACGGCGGCGATCTCGACATTCCCGAGCACAGCCTCGACGTCGATGATGTAGAGGGCGAGGTGCTGCGCTTCCGCCAGGCGCACCGCCTCGCCAAGGACCAGCTGCGCGAGGTGCGCGCACAGATTCCGGCCGCCACGCCCGGCGACATCGCCGCCTTCATCGACACCCACATCCTGATGCTCGACGATCGCTCGATCACCGACGCGACCGTCACCCAGATCCGCACGCAGCGCGTCAACGCCGAAGCCGCGCTGCGCCGGGCACGCGATGCGCTGATCGCGGTGTTCGAGCAGATGGAAGATCCGTACCTGCGCACGCGCCGCGACGACGTCGAGCACGTCTGCGGCCGTATCCTGCGGGTGCTGCTGCGCTCGGAGCGGGCGCTGCCGCCGCGCGAAGGATCCGAGCCGTTCGCGGTGGTCGCCGACGACCTCACGCCGGCCGACATCATCCTGCTGGCGCAGCAGCACGCCAGCGCCTTCATCACCGAATACGGCGGACCGCTGTCGCACACCGCGATCCTCGCGCGCAGCCTCGGCATCGCCGCGGTGGTCGGTCTGCGCGACGCACGCCGGCTGCTGCGCGACAACGAGACCGTCATCGTCGACGGCGACAGCGGCGCGGTGATCGCCGCGCCCGACGAACTGGCGCTGGACTTCTACCGCGCGCGCCAGCGCCAGCAGGCGCAGTATCGGGCCGGCCTGGTCAAGCTCAAGGGTCGTGCAGCGATCTCGCGTGACGGCGTCGCGCTCAAGCTGCTCGCCAACATCGAGCAGGCCGAGGATGTGCGCGTCGCCGAGGACAACGGCGCCGAAGGCGTCGGCCTGTACCGCACCGAGTTCCTCTACATGAACCGGCCGGACCTGCCGGGCGAGGACGAGCAGTACGAGGCCTACGCGCGCATCGTCGACGCGGTGTCGGGGCCCATCACCATCCGCACGCTGGACCTCGGCGCCGACAAGCAGGTCGATTCCGGACGCAGCCACGGCCCCACACCGAACAATCCCGCGCTCGGCCTGCGCGCGATCCGCCTGTGCCTGAAGGAGCCGGAGCTGTTCCGCGTGCAGGTGCGCGCGCTGCTGCGCGCCGCACGGCACGGCCGCCTGCAGATCATGCTGCCGATGATCTCCAGCCTGCAGGAGTTCCGGCAGGCCTGTGCGGCGATCGACGCCGCGCGCACCGAACTGGTCGACGCCGGCCATGCGATCCCGGCCGACATTCCGGTCGGCGCGATGATCGAGGTGCCTGCGGCAGCGATCGCCGCGCGCATGCTGGCCCGCCACGCGCGCTTCTTCTCGATCGGCACCAACGACCTCATTCAGTACACCCTGGCGATCGACCGCGTCGACGACGAGGTCAACTACCTCTATGACCCGCTGCATCCGGCGGTGCTGCAGCTGATCAGCCAGACCATCGCGGCCGGCGTCGACGCCCGCATTCCCGTGGCGATGTGCGGCGAGATGGCCGGTGACCCGCGCTACACGCGGCTGCTGCTGGGCCTGGGCCTCACCGAATTCTCGATGCATCCGGAAGCGGTGCTGGAGGTCAAGCGCATCATCATGGACTCCAGCGTCGCCGAGCTGCGCGGCCACGCCGCCGGAATCCTGAACTGCGGCGATCCGCAGGAGATGCGCGACCGTATCGCCGCGCTGGATCAGCTCTGAATCCGCCGGAGTTCAGTTCGCGCTCAGAGCCGCGCGGCGAGCTTATGCTGTCGGTTTGACACCTCTCGGGAGATCGCATGGCAGAGCGCGAGGAACACAGCGCCGCGGCTGAACTGCTGCGCGACCGCCTGACCGGCGGCCGCCTGCTGTCGGCGCGCCGCGCGCTGCGCGCGCTCAACCCGCCGCAGACCGCCAACCTGCTGGAGTCGCTGCCGCCGCGGCAGCGCGAGCTGGTCTGGGAGATGGTCAGCCCGGAGGCGCACGGCGAGGTGCTGCTGCACGTCAACGACACCGTGCGCACGCAGCTGATGCGCAGCATGGACATTCAGGAGCTGGTCGCCGCCGCCGACCGCCTGGAGATCGACGACCTCGCCGACTTCGTCGGCGATCTGCCGGAAACCGTCACCCAGCAGATCCTGCGCGTGCTCGACGCCGACGACCGCGCGCATCTGGAAGCGGTGCTGGCGCACGAACCGGACTCCGCCGGCGGCCTGATGAACACCGACGCGGTGACGGTGCGGCCGGACGTCACGCTCGATGTCGTGCAGCGCTATCTGCGCCTGCGCGGCGAGCTGCCGGCGCAGACCGACGCGCTGTTCGTGGTCGACCGCTACGGCCACTACCTCGGCTCCCTGCCGCTGGCGCTGCTGCTGACGCGCAGCCCGGACGAGCAGGTGGCCGCGGTCATGGAACAGCAGCGCCAGCCGCTGCCGGCAACGCTGTCGGAAACCCGCGTTGCGCAGCGCTTCGAGGAAGACGACATCGTCTCGGCGCCGGTGGTCGATGCGCAGCGCATCCTGATCGGCCGCGTCACCGTCGACGACGTCATCGACGTGATCCGCCGCGATGCCGAGCGCAAGCTGATGTCGAGCGCCGGCCTGGACGAGGACGAGGACATCTTTGCGCCGGTGCGCGGCGCGGCGCGGCGACGCGCGGTATGGCTGGGCATCAACCTCGTCACGGCGTTCCTGGCCTCGGCGGTGGTCGACCTGTTCCAGGCCTCGATCAGCCAGCTGGTCGCGCTGGCGGTGCTGATGCCGATCGTCGCCAGCATGGGCGGCATCGGCGGCAGCCAGACCCTGACGCTGATGGTGCGCAGTCTCGCGCTCGGTCAGATCGGCCGCGGCAACACGCGCTTTCTGCTGCGCAAGGAACTGGCGGTGGCAGCGATCAACGGCCTGCTGTGGGCCGCGGTGGTCGGCGCCATCGCCTGGCTATGGTTCAAGAACCTGCCGCTGGCGATCGTCACCGGCATGGCCATCGTCATCAACCAGGCGGTGGCCGCCCTGGCCGGAATCTATGTGCCGCTGGTGTTGAAGAAGATCGGCGTCGACCCGGCGCTGGCCGGCGGCGTGGTGCTGACCACGTTCACCGATGTCTGCGGCTTCTTCAGCCTGCTGTCGCTGGGCACGCTGATCCTGCTCTAGGGCCTGTTAACACTATGGCCACCGCTGTGACGGAGACCGTTTTGGCGCAGCGCAAGGAAGGACGAGCGC
>CBINNP010000286.1:0-4228 GCA_966252075.1 uncultured Solimonas sp. | reverse complement strand
GGGCACGACGCGGTCGTAGACCTGCATCGTGAACAGCGAGCTGACGATCGACAGCAGGTTCATCGCCAGGCTGGCGTAGCCCACGCGCCGGAACAGCGGCACGTGATCGCGCAGCGCCGTGCGGATCGCCGCAGTTGCCGGGCCGCGTTTCTTGCGCGGCACGAAGGATTCATTGCTGATCAGCCCGGGCGAAACGGGGACGAACAAGGTCGTCAGCTTGGCGTCGGCGACGGGCGCGCCCACCAGCCACTCGACGCGCATCGGCCGTCCGTCCTCGGCCAACTTGCTGACCACGCCCAGGGCGTTGCCTTGCACCACCCAGGCTGGCAGCTGCGCGTTGTGCGCCAGCGGCGTGGCGATCGGCTCGACGCTGTGGCCGGCAAACAGCCAGGCCCAGGCCGCGCTCAACTTCTGCTCAAAGCTGCGCCCGGCCACCATGCGCCAGGCCTGCTCGGCCTCGTGCTGGCCTGCGTGCAAGCCGCGTCGCCTCGCCATGTCGCACAGCGCCTTGGCGGCAATGGCGTCGTTGATCAAGCTTGCTGCTTCCATAGTTGCGGCGCTCACTGCTTGACCGGCTGCCCGGTCTCGTCGACGACTTCGGCTCCGAGACGGTTCCAGTACATGCCGTCCAGCGCCAGCTTCGCGTTGGCCGCCCAGTACGAGCGCCGCAAGGCGATCGACTGGATCAGCGTGTCGTTGGCTTCGCGCTGCGCGTTCAGCACTTCAAGCCAGGTCTTGCGGCCCGCCTCGAACTGACGGATGTAGCTATCCACCAGCGCGCTGGTCGCCTTAGCCGCCTCATACTGCACCTCCAGCTGCGCAGCCGTGGCTGTCAGCTGTGCGCGGTCCACGGCGACGGTGGCGGCGATCTCGCGATTCACCGCTTCCAGACGGGCCTTGACGGCGGCGATGCGCTGCTGCTCGGCGCGATAGCCCAGCAGCCCCTGCACGCCATTGGTGGTCTGGTAGCTCATGACCACCAGGGTGGCGTCGTTGCTCGGATCGAACTCGACGCCGTCCAGCTGACGCCGGTGCTGCAATGAGAACTCCGGCCAGACCGAGGCCTTGGCACTTTTCGCCGTGCTCTCCTGGATCTCGACTTCGGCCCGTGCCGCCAGATAAGCCGGGTGCCGCTCGCCCTGCCGGGCAGACTCGGCGACCTCTTCATCGCTGAGGATGAACGAATCTTCGGGCCACGCCAGCGATCCCGGCGTGGCATTGAGCAGGCTGGCCAGCTGCGCGCGGTTGGTCACCAGCATGGCGCGATTGGCCTCCGCACCCGCCTCGGCCTGTTTGACGCGGGAAATGGCGGTCTCGACGTCGGCCTGCGGGGCCAGGCCCTGATCGGCGCGGCGCTTGATCGTCGCCAGCAGCTTCTTCAGCGCACCGACGTAATTGCTCCACTGAATCTGCTGATCCTGCGCGCCGGCGATATTGAAGTACGCCTCCAGGGTACGCTGGCCCAGCTCCAGCCGGGTCCGCGCCAATTCGGCCAGCGCCGCGCGCTGACGCGCCTTGGCAATGCCGACCTGCGCCCCTCGCGCGCCGCCATCCCAGAGCGGCAGCACGACATATAAGGTGGAGATGCTGTCCTGCGAACGATCCGCCACCGCAGACTGCAGCTGCAGGTACGGCAGGTAAGCCGCGCGCGCAGCGGTGATGTCGTAGCCGGAGGCGCGCAGCGACTCCTCGGCCTGCAGCACCTGCGGATTGTCCAGCCAGACCTTGGCCATGATCGACTGCAGGGTGTCCAGCGCCCGCGGCGCCTCCGCCGCGGGCGGCGATGCCGCCGCCTGATCGCCGGCTGCCTGCTCTGCCTGCTCGACGGCCGTCGACGGCTCCGCAACCGGCTGCGCGGGCACCTCCGCCGCGGGCGCTACCGGCGCCGCCACGGCATCGCCCGCAGCAGCCGGCTCGCCCGCTTGCAGGCTCGACTGCGGCGCTGGTTCCTGCGCAAAGCCGGAGAGGCTGAACACGGACACGCCGAGCAGACAAAACATTCTGAGCATCTGATGGCCCCACGGCGTCGTTGCGCGCCGCCTTACCGAAATCTTCACTTCAACCCCCGATCGATCGCGTAGCACCGGTCCGCAATCCGCATTTCGGCGCAAACACCGCTCCCGCTGTACGCCGCAGCCCCCCTTCGTCCACGAGGCCGGCATTTAGTTCACGTCATCATGAACCCCGGCATCGAAACCGGTGACCGCACATGCGCGGTTCCGTCCGCGCAAAAAAAATCCCCGGCGGTTACGCCGGGGATTTGGATACACCAGACGGAACCCGCGCGAGTTACTCCTCGACGACGAGCACCTCGACGCGGCGGTTCAGGGCGCGCCCTTCATCCGTGTCGTTGTCAGCCGCCGGCTTGGACTCGCCGTAAGAGGTGATCTCGATCTTCTCGGCTTTGACGCCCTTGGCGATCAGATACTTCTTGACGACGGTCGCACGACGCTCGCCGAGCGCCTGATTGTACTCCGGCGTGCCGACGCTGTCCGTATGGCCATAGAGCTTGATGATGATCTTGCCGTTCTTCAGCTTGTCGATTTCCTTGGCCGCGGCGTCGAGCTTGGCGCGCTCCGCCGGCTTCAGATCGGACTTGTCGAAGTCGAAGTAGACCGGGCCGTAGCGCTTGAGCGCATCCGCCGGATCGCCGACCTGCGCGGCCAGCGGGCAGCCATTGGCGTCGACCTTCACACCCTTGGGCGTATCCGGGCACTGATCCTTGGAATCCGGCACGCCATCGCCGTCGCTATCCGGATCGACCGCCGGAGCCGCCGCCTTGGGCGCTTCGGGCCGCTTGCCGATCATAGTGATGATGCCGAAGCGGACCACCGCCTCGCCGATCTTGTCGTCGAAGCCGGCGCTGGCAATGCTGCCGTCGCCAAAAGCGCTGTCGCCGATATCGACCGTGCGGTAGCGCGCGTCGAAGCGGAAGCCCCAGTCACGCGACCAGGCGTCGAACAGGTAGAAGAAGCCGCCGCCGAGCGAATACGTCAGGTCGGTGCTGGAGCCCACGCTCTTCAAGCGCGATTTGGCAACGCCGCCATGCGCGGAGAAGAACGGAATCCAGCCGTTGCCGACCGGAATCGTCAGCAGGCCGCCCGCCTGTGCGCCGTAATCCTTCCAGCGGAAGTCGTTCGGGGCGCTGTCGCGCTCCCAGACGTCATAGAACATTTCGCCTTCCAGGGCGAACCACTTGTTGATCGGTGCGCCGCCGCCGGTGTAGAGGCCGACGCCGTAGTCCGACGCGCGCTCGTCGTGGTCGGTGGGGATGTACTGCAAACCCAGTCCCAGATAAGGCCGCAATTCGGTCGGAGCGGCGGCATGGCCGGCGGCACTGACCGCCAACAACGCTGCTCCCAAGCAAGACGTTAACTTGTTCACGTGAATCCCCAATTATGTTTGTAGCGTATTCAGCGGCTTACGCCGGGCGCCCAGCCAGATCCTATTGTGACGGGGTTTTACCCCGCTGACAAATGAAATCGGGCTATTTGAACTTTGTAGTCGTCGTAACAGAAACGCCGCCTGAACGGCGGCGTTTCGGAACCGCTTTATAGCTAAAAAACCTTCAGTTAACCGGCGTTCCGTTGATTTTGGCGCTGAGCAGTTCTGTGGTGCTATCACCGCTGACCGTCTTGAGATTGATGCCTGCACGGTAATTCCACACCGTGGACGTCGTAGTGGATCCGGCGCTCGTGCTCTCCTCGGTAAATTTGCACGCGCTAAAGGTGCCGGCCGGGACCGTGACCGATTCCATGCCGACGAAGGTCCGTTTCAGCGAGATATTGCTCATCGTATCCGGCGGCGGAACCGGCAGACCGGTAACGGCGGTGGTCACCGTGAAATCCTGAGTATAGAACTCGCCAGCTGCCAGATTCAGCCGATCCGTGCGCGGCGGCGTGAACGTCGTAACCGAGGTGAACGAGAACGGGAACGTGGTCGCGGTTTCGATGCCGTAGACAGTCACCGTCTTGGCCGACGAGTCGATCTTGTAATACTGCTTGACGGTGGAACTGCTGACGCTGGATCCGCTGGTGGTCACCGGGCCCGTCGCAGTGAGCACCGTCTCACCGTTGTAGCTGCCACTGCCGATGGTCTGCGTGTAATCCGTGGTCATCGACTGCCCTGGACTCGTGGTCTTGAACTGCCCGACCACCACGGTTCCAACCGTACCGTAGACATCGTCAAAACAGGCACTTGCGGTAGACCCTGAACCGCCACCCGAGCC
>CBINNP010000285.1:0-4240 GCA_966252075.1 uncultured Solimonas sp. | reverse complement strand
TTGCTAAACTGTTTCACGCATCGCATCGTCGACGCGCGGCGGCAGGAGTCGCTGATCATCCTGGTCACGCCGACGCTGCCGCTGACGCTGGCGACGCCGGACCGCCCGGCGCAGCGCGAAGCGGCGGTGCGCCAGCTGCTGGCACTGTGGAACGAGCGCATCGAACCGCGCAGCGATATCCCGGCCTTGGTCGAGCGCCTCGAACAGGCCCCATGGCTGCGCCGCCCGGAAGCCGGCGACCTGCGCCTGCGGCTGCCGCAGGCGGCAGCCTGGGACCGCGAGGCCATCGCCGAGAGCCTGCTGCTGGCGCGGCACTGAAGACGGCGGCGGATGAAGGCGGGCGCCTTGGCGTATGCTGCGGCGCACCGCGTCCACTCCAGTCCACGCCCGCCCATGTCCGTCGCCGCGCCGGCCTCGACCGGCTTCCGCTATTACGACTTCCTGCTTGGCGGCACGGTCGCCGTTCTGCTGTGCTCCAACCTGATCGGCCCCGGCAAGCTCTGTGAACTGGACCTGCCGTACTTCGGCACGTTCGTGTTCTCGGCCGGCAATCTGTTCTTCCCGATCGGCTATATCTTCGGCGACGTGCTGACCGAGGTGTATGGCTACGCCCGCGCGCGCCGCGCGATCTGGGCCGGCTTCGCGGCGATGCTGTTCGCCACCTTCATGACCTACGCGGTGCTGGCGATGCCGGTGGCGCAGGACCCGTACAACCTCAAGCTGCAGCCGGCGCTGGAAGTGGCGTTCGGCAACACCTGGCGCATCGTCCTCGGCAGTATGGTCGCCTACTGGGTCGGCGACTTCCTCAACTCCTACGTGATGGCGCGGATGAAGGTGTGGACGCAGGGCCGGCACTTGTGGATGCGCACGATCGGCTCGACCATCTGCGGCCAGTTCGCCGACTCCGCGCTGTTCTATCCGATCGCTTTCGGCGGGCTGTGGACCACGCAGGCGATGATCGGCGCGGTGCTGTTCAACTTCGTCTTCAAGGTCTGCGTCGAGATCGTGCTGACGCCGGTGACCTACAAGGTGGTCGGCCTGCTCAAGCGCGCCGAGGGCGTCGATGTCTACGACACGCAGACGCGCTTCACGCCGTTCAGCCTGCGCGATGACGGCGAGGTCCGCCGCGGCCCGTGAACCGCGGGCCGATCCTGCCGCCGTACGCCGCACGCGCCGGGCTCGGCGGCTATCTGCAGATCAACAGTGCCGGCCGCCATCGGCTGCGCAGCCTGCGCTTCAGCGCGCCGGCGCTGATCGCCGTGCAGTCCGGTCGCAAGCGACTGCGCCGCGGCGATGACCAGATCGTCTTCGATGCCGGCCAGTGGTTCGCGGTGCCGGCCGGCGTGCAGCTCGACGTCGAGAACATTCCGGCCGACGCGCAGACGCCGTATGCGGCGCTGTGCATCGAGTTCGATCCGCAGCTGTTGCGCGCCCGTGCCGCCGCGCCGCGCACGCCGCCGCCATGGCTGCCGCTGCAGGCCGGACCGGCACTGACGCAGGCGGTGACCCATCTGCGCGACGGCCTGGCCGAACCGGCGCTGGCCGAGGCCCTGCTGCGCCACCGTTTCGAGGAGGTCTGGCTGGCCCTGGCCGAGCAGGGTTTCCATGCCGGCCTGCGCGCCGAGCCCGGCGCCCGCGAGCGCGTCCATGCGCTGCTCGCCGGCGATCCGCAGCGGGCCTGGCGCAGCGCCGAGATCGCCGCACAGCTGGCGCTCAGCGAGGCCACCCTGCGCCGCCGCCTCGCCGCCGATGGCACCACGCTGCGCGAGCTGCTCGGCGATCTGCGCCTGGGCCAGGCGCTGGCGCAGCTGCAGAGCACGACACGAGCGATCGAGCGGATCGCCCATGACGCCGGCTACCAGTCCGCCTCGCGCTTCTCGGCGGCGTTCCGGCGGCGCTTCGGCGTGGCACCTTCGGCGATTCGCGGCTGAGCCCGCCGTGCCCGCACCCTGAGCGGCTCTGCCTCGATCTTGCGCGTTTCGGCATACCGGGCGCCGACGCAATTGGCGACACTGCGCGCCGTCGCCCCAACCAGACAGGAGTCCGCCGATGTTCAAGACCGCTTTCGCCGCCGCACTGCTGGGCTGCTCGTTCGCCGCGCAGGCCGCCGACTTCAGGCTGAGCAGCACCGAGATCGCCGAGCAGAAGCCGCTCGCCGAGGCGCAGGTCTACGCCGGCTTCGGCTGCAGCGGCGGCAACCGCTCGCCGGCGCTGAGCTGGACCGCCGGCCCGGCCGGCACCAAGAGCTACGCGCTGACGGTCTACGATCCGGACGCACCGACCGGCAGCGGCTGGTGGCACTGGGTGGTGGTCAACCTGCCGGCCGAGGCGCGCGGCCTGCCGGCCGGCGCCGGCAGCGCCGACGGCAAGAGACTGCCCGAGGGCAGCCGCCAGCTCGGCACCGACTTCGGCACGCCCGGCTTCGGCGGCGCCTGCCCGCCGCCGGGCGACAAGCCGCACCGCTACCACTTCACCGTCTATGCACTCGACACCGTGCTGGAGCTGCCGCCCAACGCCACCCCGGCACTGGCCGGCTTCATGATTCACGCGCATGCCCTGGGCAGCGCGCGGATCACCGCGCTCTACGGTCGTTGAACGGCGGGCCGTCGCTGCCGGCCACCGGGGCGCTAGGCGCGGCGGTGGCGAGCGGCGAAATCGGCTGGCACGGCGCAGGCTTGCCATACATTTTTGTGTGATCACGCAAGCCATGCACCACGCTGGCCGGCGACGCCCTGCGACCATGACAACGGTGTTGCGATACCGTGCAATCCTGCTCTTCACCGGCCCGTCGCCGGTCCTTATGCACAAGAGGGGAGCACCATGGAACCGCGCCTGAAGCAAGCCGCGCTTCGTTCATCTTCTGTTAACATGGATGCATCCTTCTGATTTATATGAATTTGTTAATCAAGAAAGTGGCCGTCGCCAAGGTTTACCGGTGCGCCTTGAGCACTTCGCCGCGCTAGCGCTCCTCGCCATGCACATACTTATCCACAGGCTGTGAACGAGCTGCTGATCAGCGTGGCGGTGCCGGTGCCGCTGTACCGGAGCTTCGATTACCGCATCGACGCAGGCCGGGCCGCGCAGGCGCGGCCCGGCCTGCGCGTGCGCGTGCCGTTCGGCCGACGCAAGCTGCAGGGCGTGATCGTCCGCGCCGCGTTCGAGGCCGCCGGCGACGGCCAGGACTACCGGCCGCTCGACGCCCTGCTCGACGCCGAGCCGCTGCTGCCGGCCGAACTGGTGTCGCTGTGCGAATGGGCCGCCGAGTACTACCGCCACCCGATCGGCGAGGTGTTCACCGCCGCGCTGCCGGGCCGGCTCAAGCACGGCGAGGCGCCGCAATGGGCCGCGCCGGAGGTCTGGCAACTCAGCGCGGCCGGCCGCGCCGCCCTCGATACCCTGCCGGCGCGCGCCGCCGCGCAGCGCGCGGCGCTGCAGGCGCTGCTGGCCGGGCCGCAGAGCGCCGCCGACTGGGCGGTGCCGGCGGCCATGCGGCGGCGGCTGGGCGAACTCGGCTGGGTCGAAGCCATCGCCGCCGATGCCGCCGCCCCGACCGTCGCCAGCGGCCCGGCGCTGACCGCCGAGCAGGCGGCGGCGCTCGCCGCGCTGGACGAGGCGGCGCAGGCCGGTTTCGCCGTCAGCCTGCTCGAAGGCGTGACCGGCAGCGGCAAGACCGAGCTGTATCTGCGGCGCATCGCCGCCGTGCTGGCTGCCGGCGGCCAGGCCCTGGTGCTGGTGCCGGAGATCAGCCTGACGCCGCAGCTGCAGGCGCGCCTGACCGAGCGCTTCGGCAGCCGCGTGTTCGCCTTCCACTCCGGCATGAGCGAGCGCGAGCGCGAGGACAGCTGGCTGGCGGCGCGCGCCGGTTACGCGCAGGTGGTGATCGGCACGCGTTCGGCGATCTTCGTGCCGTTCGCCAAGCTGGGCCTGATCGTCGTCGACGAGGAGCACGACGCCTCGTTCAAGCAGCAGGACCACTTCCGCTATTCGGCGCGTGATCTGGCGGTGGTGCGCGCGCAGCGGCTGCGCGCCGAGCTGATTCTCGGCAGTGCCACGCCCTCGCTGGAAAGCCTGTTCAATGCCCGCGCCGGCCGCTACCGCCACGTCCGTCTCGATCACCGCGTGCACGCCGCGCCGCCGCCGAAGCTCGGTGTCATCGATGTGCGCGGCCAGCATCTGGAACATGGTCTCTCGGCGCCGCTGCTGCAGGCGCTGGACCGCTGCCTGGAGCGCGGCGACCAGG
>CBINNP010000284.1:0-4262 GCA_966252075.1 uncultured Solimonas sp. | reverse complement strand
CCCGACCTGGGCGCTGGTCAACAACGCCGGCTGGGACAAGCCGATCCCGTTCCTCAAGACCACCCCGGACTTCTGGAAGAAGGTTGTCGACATCAACTACATGGGCCCGCTGCACATGACCCATGCGGTGGTGCCGGGCATGGTGGCCCGCAACGGCGGCCGCGTGATCTTCATCGCCTCCGACGCCGGCCGCGTCGGCTCGTCGGGCGAAGTCGTCTACTCGGGCACCAAGGGCGCAACGATCGCGTTCGCCAAGGCGCTGGCGCGCGAAGTCTCGCGCAAGAACGTGACGCTGAACTGCGTTGCCCCCGGCCCGACCAACACCCCGGCGATGGACGCCTTCGTCGGCACCGGCGAAGAAGGCCAGAAGATCCGTGACGCGATGGTCCGCGGCGTGCCGCTGGGCCGCATCGGCGAGCCGAGCGACTACCCGGGTCTGGTGGCGTTCCTGGCCAGCGACGATGCCTCCTTCATGACCGGCCAGACGATCTCGATCTCCGGCGGTCTGACGATGCACGGCTAAGACAGTATCGGGGCGATGCCCGCGGCATCGCCCCTTGTTTTTGCCTGACCGCTTCCGGCGGCCGCACGCCGCCCCGGTTTCACCTCTTTCTTCAAACGCCCACCGGAACATTGCCATGAGCGAATACAAAGACATCACCTACGAAGTCGGCGAGAACGCCGTCCGTATCACCATCAACCGTCCGGAAGTGTTCAATGCCTTCCGCACGCAGACGGTCGAGGAGCTGATCCTGGCCTTCCGCCGCGCCGACGAGGAAAAGTCGGTCAACACCGTCATTTTCCAGGGCGCCGGCGACAAGGCGTTCTGCACCGGCGGCGACCAGAAGGTCCATCTGTCCGAAGACGGCCTCTACGGCCCCCGCGGCATGGTCGGCCTGCCGATCGAGGAGCTGCAGTCGGCGATCCGCGACTGCCGCAAGGTCGTCATCGCCAAGGTCCAGGGCTTCGCCATCGGCGGCGGCAACGTGTTCGCCACCATCTGCGATCTGACGCTGGCTTCCGAGAAGGCGCAGTTCGGCCAGGTCGGCCCCAAGGTCGGCTCGGTCGATCCGGGCTTCGGCACCGCCTACCTCGCCCGCATCATCGGCGAGAAGAAGGCCCGTGAAGTCTGGTTCCTCTGCCGCCGTTACAAGGCGCAGGAAGCGCTCGAACTGGGTCTGGTCAACAAGGTCGTCCCGCACGATCAGCTCGACGCCGAGGCCGAAGCCTGGGCCGCCGAGATCAATGCGCTGTCGCCGACCGCCATCGCCATCGCCAAGCGCTCGTTCAACGCCGATTCCGAGAACATCCGCGGCATCAGCTTCATGGGCGTCGCCGCGGTCAAGGGCTACTACCAGTCCGAAGAGTCCAAGGAAGGCGTCCGCGCCTTCAACGAGAAGCGCAAGCCGGATTTCAAGAAGTTTGCGTAAGAAGCGGTAAGACGCGGGGCGCGACGCGCGCCCCGCGTTTCACGAATCGTGTGACCCGCTCCCCTGCCTCGTCAGGGGAGCGGCTTTTCAGGCTCCCCCTTTTCCATCGATCGCGGCAGACTGCAGCCCGATCCCGCACGCGAGCGTTTTCCATGACCGACGCCAATATCCGTACCGAACTCGACGCCGACGGCATTCTGCTCGGCACCATCGACATGCCGGGCCGCACGATGAACGTGTTCTCGGCCGCGATGATGGATTCGCTCGAAGCGCTGATGAAGCGCGTAGCCGCCGACGACGCGATCAAGGCCGTGGTGCTGACCTCCGGCAAGGGCGCCTTCATCGCCGGCGCCGATCTGGAAATGATCAAGATGTTCACCGAGCGCGCGCGCAGCGGCTCAACCGCCGAGCTGCACGGCCTGTTCGGCCACCTCGGCCGCCTGTTCCGCCGCCTGGAACTGAGCAAGAAGCCGTACGTGGCCGCCATCAACGGCCTGGCCCTCGGCGGCGGCCTTGAAGTGTCGATGGCCTGCCACGCACGCGTCACCACTGACGACGAGAAGAACGTCCAGCTCGGCCTGCCGGAAATCAAGCTGGGCCTGTTGCCGGGCGCCGGCGGCACGCAGCGCCTGCCGCGCCTGGTCGGCACCGCCAAGGGCATGGAAATGCTGCTGATCGGCGAGCCGGTCGGTCCCGCCGAAGCGCTCAAGCTCGGCCTGGTCGACGAGGTCGTGTCGGCCGAGCAGCTGATCGCCGCCGCCAAGCGCCGCGCCAAGTCGATGATCGGCAACACCCAGGTGCGCTGGGACCAGCCCGGCTACACGCCGGACGCCGGCAGCTATGACTTCAGCAGCATCGCCAAGGCCACGGCCGGCATCGCCGAAGCGCTGAAGCTCAGCGCACACCAGCTCAAGTACTACCCGGCCTACAACGCCATCATCAACTGCACGGTCGGCGGCTGGGGCTACAACCTCGGCGACGGTTCGCGCCACGAGATGGACATCTTCGTCGACCTGATGCGCGATCCGGTCGCCGGCAACATGGTCCGCACCCTGTTCCTCAACCGCCAGAAGGCCGGCAAGCTCGGCGCTCTGAAGCCGGACAGCGTCTACGCCGCCGGCGACGATGCGCTGCTGCCGACCGTCAAGGCGGCCAAGGACAAGGCCAAGTCGCTGGGCCTCAACGAAGAAGAAACCGTGCTCGCCGGCGCGCTGGCCGCGCTGCGCGTGTGGAAGGCCGGCAAGGCCGAACAGCCGGAGATCGCCGACGTCGCGGTCGTCTCGGCGGGCCTGGCACCGGCCTACAGTGGCGGTCCGTTCACCTTCCTGCGCCAGTACGGCGCCGACGGCGTGCGCGCCCAGGCCGCCGCCGCCAAGGCCAGGGACGCCGCGCTGTTCGAGGTGCCGGCCGCGCTCGACGACTTCCTCGCCAGCGCCTGAGGCCTGCGCCGATGAAGACGCTGCAGGATCTCGTCGCCGCACTGCGGCCCGGCATGACGGTCTACGTGCCGGGCGTGTCGGGCGAAAGCCTGCCGTTCTACGCGGCGCTGAAGGCGCAGCCGGAGGCGGCCAATGGCGTGCGCTTCGTCGGCGCGCACTTCCCCGGCATCAACCGCTCGGACTATCTGGGCCTGCACCCGCAGGCCCGGCAGCGCGGCTACTTCATGCAGCCGGGGCTGCGCGCCGGCTTCGCCGACGGCCGCGCCGAGCTGCTGCCGCTGGACTACCCGGCGATCTTCCGCGACCTCGCCGAGGACGTGGCCATCGATCTCGCACTCGCCCAGGTCTCGCCGCCGGACGAGAACGGCCTGTGCTCGCTCGGCGTCAGCAGCGACTTCATCGCCGCGGTCTGGCACAAGGCCAGGCGCCGCGTGGCGCTGGTCAACGCAAAGCTGCCGCGCACGCGCGGCTCGTTCGCGATCCGTGCTGCGGATTGCGAAGCGCTGATCGAAGCCGGCGGCGAGGTGCTGAGCTTCGACGCCGGCATGCCCAGCGAGGCGATGCGCGCGCATGCGGCGCGCGTCGCCAGCCTGGTCCGCGATGGCGACACGCTGGAGTTCGGCGTCGGCAAGCTGCAGGCCGGCATTCTCGAATCGCTGGGCGGCCACAAGAACCTCAAGGTCTACTCCGGCATGGTGTCGACGCCGGTGCTGCCGCTGCTCGACCGCGGCGTGATCGACGGCGAAGCCTCGGTGCAGGCCGGCGTCGCGCTCGGCGACGCGGCGTTCTACGAGCGCATCGGCCGCGACGAGCGCTTCTACTTCCGCCCGGTCAACGAGACCCACAGCGTGCCGCGTATCGCCGAGATCCCGTCGTTCTGCGCGATCAATTCCGGTGTCGAGGTCGACCTGTTCGGCCAGGTCAACGCCGATTCGGTGAAGGGCAAGATGGTCGCCGGCGTCGGCGGTCTGCCGGCCTTCGTCGGCGGCGCGCGGCTGTCGCCGGGCGGGCGCTCGATCATCGCGCTGTCCGCCGCGACCGACGACGGCAGCCTCAGCCGCATCGTGCCGACGCTGGGACTCAACTCGGCGGCCGCGGTCACTCGCCACGAGGCCGATTACGTCGTCACCGAACACGGCATCGCCGCGCTGCGCGGCCTGTCGCTGCCGGAGCGCGCCAAGCAGCTGATCGCCGTCGCCGCGCCGCAGTTCCGCGAGTCCCTGGCACAGGCCTGGGCCGACATCTTCAAGCGCCTCTGAGGTCCGGCGCCCTTTTCACGTTCAATCAACAGGAAAGCTTCCGATGACTGACACTCATTCCCCTCTGCTGGCCGGCAAAGTCGCTCTCGTCACCGGTGCCGGCCGCGGCATCGGCCGCGGTATCGCGCTGGAAC
>CBINNP010000283.1:0-4270 GCA_966252075.1 uncultured Solimonas sp. | reverse complement strand
GCGCGCCGATGCAGCCAGCGCGCCCAGTCACGGTCATAGTGGCTGTAGCTGATGAACGCCCAGTAGCGCGGCGTCGTCCCCGTGTCTGACACCGCTCTCCCCGATGTGTGGCTTGGCGCGATGATAATGTTCATCGAGGGGGAGCAGCCACGCATGCGTACAGGGAGTCGCCAGCATCCTGGTCGGCAGGACCGCACCAGCGCCGCACCGTTGACGCGATCGCTGCGCGAGTGGCTGACGCGCGCGTCGCGCAGCGGCGCGAGTGCGCCGCGCCTGCGCGTCGGCGCCTGCGGCCACCTGCTGCTGAGCCGCACCGAGATCCATAGCGTGCGCGCGCAGCTCATCGACAGCGTGTTGCCGGAACTGGCGGCGAGCAAGGCACGCCTGTCGCTGTTCGTCGGCCTGGCGCCGGGCGCCGATCTGCTGTTCCTGCAGACCGCCGCCGACTGGCTGCGCGCACGCGACATCGACTTCGAGATGACGGCACTGCTGCCGGTGCCGGTGCCGCAGTTGCTCAATGACTGGGTGCTGCGCGCGCGCGATGGCGAACAGCGCGTCGGCAGCGCGGCGCGGCAGCGCATGCGCGCCGAGGTCGATGCCCTGCTGGCCTGCTGCCGGACCATCGTGCCGCTGTATCCGGATGATGTGCGGCCACAGACGCTGGCCTCGCGCGCGTTCCGCCAGCATCAATACCGCCGTCTGGCGGCGATCATCGCCCAGCACGCCGACGTGGTCGTCGCAATCCTGCGGCCGGGCACCGCCGTCGAGCCCGGCGGCACCGCCGAGATCATCGCCTGGCGACACCAGCCGGCGCTGATTCCGGCCGAACTGCAGCTGCATACCGGCCGCAGCGGCGGGCCGCTGCAGACTTACCGGATCGACCCCGGCGACCGTGGCGGCGATGGCAAGCTCAAGGGCGGCGACGAGGCCGCACTGACCGTGCAGGCGGCGCTGAGCGCTGCCGGCAAGGCGCGTCGCGCGGGCAATGACCTGCTGTGCCTGGATCTGGTCAACCGCGCCTTGCAGCGAGGCCTGCATTCACGACGGCTCGATTACCTGCGCATCCAGGCGCTGGCCGATACCGGCAATGTCGCCCGCGCCCTCGACGCCTATCGCAGCCTCGATCTCGACGACGGCGAACTCGACGAGGACTGGCTGGCGCTGCACGGCCGGCTGGAGAAGGATCTGGGGCTGCGCGAAGCGCGCGAAGCCACACGCCACTTCGCGCGCGCCGCGCACGCCTACCTGGCCGCCTACCGGCGTTACGCGGGCTACTACAGCGGCATCAACGCGGCGTCGATGCTGCTGCTGTCGGGCGATGCCCCCGCCGCGCGACGGCTCGCGCGACGGCTGCTGCGGCAGATCGACGCCGATGCGGCCGGCGCGGCGCCGGAGCGCTACTACCGCCTGGTGACGATCGCCGAGGCGGCGCTGCTGGTGGGGCGTGAAGAAGATTGCGCCGCCGCGCTGCGCCGCGCCGACACGCTGCTGCCGGACGACCTCACGCGGCGCAGCCGTACCCGCCAGCAGCTGCTGTGCCTGTGTCGCGCGCTGCGCATCGACCCGGCGCTGATCGAAGCGCTGCGCTTGCCGGCGGCGATCCACCTGACGCGCAGCGCCGAGATCGACGAAGCGGCGCTGGCAGCGGCGCTGCCGATGAGCCTGCGCCGGCAGATCGCGGCGCGCGCCCTGCTGCACCTGTGCCTGCGTGCGCCGGCCGATCTGCTGCTGGCGGAGAAGCTGCGAGAGCTCGGCGCGCACCTGTATCTGAGCCTGCCGGCGCCAGCGCCCGCGCTGCTGCGTCACTGGGGCCGCGAGGCGACGCGCACGTTCGGCGCGCGGCTGCAGCGCCTGCTCGACGCCGCCGACAGTGTCGCCGAGCAGCGCGGCTTCCTGCCGCGCGAGATGGCCTGGGCGTGCGCGGAGGCGGAGACGACGACCTTGGGGCTGTCGCATCTGAACGCGGCGCGGCTCGGCCTGCACTGGCAGCCCCTGCAGTTGCGCCGGCACGGCGCGCGGCTGCGCACAGAGGCTCCGCCGCCCGAGGCCGCGCCCGCGGCCACCGCCCGGGCCTCGCGGCTGACGGCCGGTCTGCTGTTCGCGGATTTCGCCAGCTTCCGTCGCCTCGACGAAGCGATGCTGCCGCGCTACTACCGCGAGATCATGACGCCGATCGGCGCCTTGATCGCGCGCTATGGCGACAAGGTGAGGGTGGCCAAGAGCTGGGGCGATGCGATCCACCTCGCCACCGTCGATGCCGCCACCGCCGCGCACATCGCCGCCGACATCCAGTACTTCATCGAGCAGCGCCGCCTGAGCCATCGCGATCTGCTCTCCGATCTGGAACTGCGCATCGCCGCCCATTTCGCGCCCGCTTATCATGGCTACGACCCGATCGAGCACAAGCCGACCTGCTATGGCACGCAGCTGCTGTTCACCGCGCGCATCGAACCGGTGGCGCCGCCGGGCATGATCTACATCACCGAGCCGCTGGCGGCGCGCGTGGCGCTGGAAGCGCCCACCGATTTCATCATCGACTACGCAGGCGAGATCGAGCTGGCCAAGCGCGCCGGCACTTATCGCCTGTTCGCGCTGCAGCGGCGCGACTGACACCGGAGACCGGCATGTACCAAGGCAGCTGTCTGTGCGGCACCGTCCATTACGAAGTGCGCGGCGAGATCGGAGCCGCCTTCTTCTGCCACTGCTCGCGCTGCCGCAAGGCCAATGGCAGCGCCTTCGCGTCCAACGCCGTCGTGCAGGCGCGCGACTTCGTCGTCACTCGCGGCGAGACGGCGATGAAGACCTTCAGCGTGGCCGGCGTACACCGCGTGTTCTGCGGCGATTGCGGCTCGCCGCTGATCAGCCGCCGCGATGCGCTGCCGGAACTCGTGCGCCTGCGCCTGGGCACGCTGGATACGCCGCCGCCACGCGGCCCCGGCGCGCACATCTTCGCCGCCTCCAAGGCGCCGTGGTTCGAGATCTGCGACGCGCTGCCGCAGCACCCCGAGTGGCCGCCGGCCTGAGCCGGATCAGTCGCGGACCTGCAGGACCTGCTCCACGGCCGCGCCGGCAATCAGCCGCCAGGCGCGCATCTCCAGCACGCCCTTGATGTTCAGCGACACCACCAGGCTGAGCTGACCGTCGCGCAGTTCGGCGGCGCTGGGCACGGCCTCGGCCTGCGGATGCGACCATAGCGTCGCCCACAGCGTCTCGCCGGCGGGCGCCTGCCCGGCGTTCTGGCGGAAGCTGCAGGGTTCGCCATCGCGCGCGCCGACGATGCCGCGAATCGATTCGGGCTGCGCGATCTGCGCCGCGTGCAGGATGCGGATCGCCAGGCTGCGTGGCATGACCAGTGGCGCGACCGCTACGGTTTCAGACATGGGGAGTTCCGTCTTTGGCACCGGCAGGGGCGCCGCATTGTGGGCAATCGGGATCGGCGCTGATGGTATGCGAGCGCCACTGCATGCGCAGCGCGTCCCAGCGCAGCAGCTTGCCGGCATCGTCACGCAGGCCCAGCAGCCACTTGAGAGCGAGCAAGGCCTGCATCGTGCCGACGGTGCCGACCACCGGACCGAGAATGCCGGCCTCTTCGCAGGTCTCGGCTGCCTCGCCGATGTCGGCATACAGGCAGCGATAGCACGGCCCGCCGCGCGTCAGATCGAACAGTGCCAGCTGGCCTTCGAAGCGGATCGCCGCCGCCGACAGCAGCGGCCGGCGCGCGGCGACACAGGCGGCGTTGATGGCATAGCGCGCCGGGAAGTTGTCGGTGCAATCGAGCACGAGGTCGGCGCGGCGCACGGCGGCCAGGCCCGCTTCGGCGTCGAGCGTCTCGATGTCGAGCTGCGGATTGAGTGCGGCAAGCTGTGCGGCCGCCGCGGCGGTCTTGGCACGGCCGACGTCGACCTGACGGTAGAGGACCTGTCGCTGCAGATTGCTGGCCTCGACGCGATCGCGGTCGCAGAGCAGCAGCGTGCCGACGCCGGCACCGGCCAGATACCCGGCCGCCGCCGAACCCAGGCCGCCGAGCCCGATGATCAGCACCGTCGAATCGCGCAGCAGCTGCTGGCCGTTGACACCGACCTCGCGCAGCACGATCTGGCGGCTGTAGCGTTGCAGGTCACTCATGCGAGGCAGCCTCCGCTGGCGCGTTCGCGCCGTTCCAGATCACGTCGGGTTTGGATCGACGAGAACCCGGCGGCGGCGAACAGCGCGCGCACCGCCTCGCCCTGCTGCCAGCCGTGCTCGACCAGCAGCCAGCCGCCGTGCCGCA
>CBINNP010000282.1:0-4299 GCA_966252075.1 uncultured Solimonas sp. | reverse complement strand
AGCTGCCCCTCATCCGCCCTGCGGGCACCTTCTCCCCGCTTGCGGGGAGAAGGAAGGTGGGCGTCAGAGGGGGCACCGCCTTTCACCCCTCTCCCGCTTGCGGGAGAGGGGCCGGGGGGTGAGGGCAGCTTTGGCTTTTGCCGTTCCTTCCCCCTTGGGCCGCACCGAGCAGCGCAGCGCGCGCAGCGGGTGAGCGGCCAGGACGGCCGCGAAAGGGGCTTATGGGACAGGGATGTCCCATAAGCCCCGGCCCCGAGCACGTGAGCAGCGCAGGGCACTCGCGCAGCGAGTGCGGCCCCAGGGGCGTGCGCTCGATTGCCTTCTTTTCTTTGCACAAGCAAAGAAAAGTAGGTCGCCTCACAGGGCGAAAAGCAAACGAAACAAAATAACCAACAAAGGCGAGTTGTAACTAAACCAAGCGTCAGCCCATCCGCGCCAACGACGACGAAGCCGCCGCATTGTCCTCTGCCGACTTCATCAGCTTCATCTGCATCTCGAACTGCCGCGCCAGGCTGATCATGTTGACCATCGTCTCCGGCAGATTGACGTTGCTCGACTCCAGCGCGCCGCTGAGCACCACATTGCCACTCGCCGGCGCCAGGCTCACGCCATCCCTGGCCCGCATCAGGCCGTCGGCGCCGCGCTGCAACTGATCCGGAGCCGCGGTGACGACGCTGAGCCGGCCGATGGTGGCCAGCGACTCGGTGCCGCTGCCCTGCGGCTGGATCGTGATGGTGCCGTCGCCGCCGATCTGGATGCTGCTGGCCGGCGGCAGGCTCAGGGTGCCGCCGTCGCCGAGCACGGCGTAGCCGGCGCCGGTGCGCAGCTGGCCGTTGGCATCGAGCTGCAGATCGCCGGCCTTGGTGTAGGCAGTGCTACCGTCCGGCGCCTGCACCGCCAGCCAGCTGTCGGCACTGAACGCGACATCGAGATCGCGGCCGGTCTGCTGCAGGCCGCCGCTGCGCGCGTCGAAACCGAGCGCGTCAGCCGCGGCGTTGACGCGCGACGGCAGGCCGGGGCCCTGCACCGCCGCCGCCGCGCTGGCCAGCAGCTCGGCACGAAAACCGGTGGTCGAGGCATTGGCGAGGTTGTGGTTGTTGACCGTCTGCTGCCGCAGCGTCTCGGCGGCGCCGGTCATCGCAACGTAGAGCGCGCGGTCCATGGCTCAGCCGCCTTAGCGGATGTTGAGGATGGTCTGGGTGATCTGATCGGCGGTCGAGATCATCTGCGAGTTCGCCTGGAAATTACGCTGCGCGGTGATCATGTTGACCAGCTGCTCGGACAGATCGACGTTGGAGCCTTCCAGCGCGCCGGACTGCATCACGCCGAAATTGGCCGAGCCGGCTGCACCGACGATCGCCTGGCCGGCGGCGTAGGTGGCGCCCCAGCCGGTATCGCCGAGCTGCTGCAGGCCCTGCGGATTGGCGAAGCGCGTCAGCGCAATCTGGCCGATCGGCGAGGACTGGCCGTTGGTGTAGCGCGCCTGGACGATGCCCTCGGCGGTGACTTCGATCGTCGTCAGCTGGCCGGACGAGTAGCCGTCGGCGCCCACGGTGTTGACGCTGAAGGCGTCGCCGTACTGCGTCGACTGCTCCAGCGACAGCGTCATGTCCATCGCCGCCGCGCCATTGCTCGGCGTGAAGCTGGACAGCGTCAGCTGGCCGCCGGCCGGCGTCAGCAGCGCACCGGTGTCGGAGTACGTAACGGCCGTGGTGCCCAGGTCGGTGCCGTCGACCTGCACGTTGACGTCCCAGGTATTGGGCGCCGCGCCCTTGACGAAATACATCGTCGCCGTGTGCTCGGCACCGAGCGAGTCGTAGACGCTGGTCGAGGTGGTATGCGTGTAGCTGGTGGCGTCGGCCGGATCGAAGGGCGTGGTGGTCGGCACTTCGGCGTTGGCCGGCAGGTTGACGTTGCCGGTGATCAGCGACGAGGCCTTCGGCGGATTGGTCGAGGCCGACAGCTGCAGGTCGACCAGGCGCGCGGTGTCGAAGCCGCCGGTGGCAGTCGGCGGGAACACCTGCAGACGCTGGCCGGCGGCGTTGGTGACGTAGCCGTTGTTGTCGGTGCCGAAGGCGCCGGCGCGCGAGTACGTGGTCGCACCGTTGTCGGACAGCGTGAAGAAGCCTTCGCCGGAGATCGCCATGTCCAGCGCGTTGCCGGTGCTGTTGATCGGTCCCTGCGTGAACTGCTGGGCGATGCGCGAGGCGCGCACGCCGATGCCGGTGGCGGTGGCGGCGACGCCGTAGGCCGAGTTGGCAAAGATGCTCGCGAACTCCGTGCGCGATTCCTTGTAGCCGGCGGTGTTGACGTTGGCGATGTTGTTGGCCGTCGTGTTGAGGTCCGACGTGGCGGCGCTGAGGCCGGACAAAGCAATTTGAAATGGCATGGATGGCTCCTGATGCGCGATTACATGATCTGCAAAATGTCGCCGAGCGCGACGGAAGAAAGTCCCTTGAGGTCGAGCGTGACCTTGCCCGCGTCGATCTGTACGCCTTCGACCGTCGACGCCGCATAGGTCTTCAGCGCGGTATCGCCGCTGTCGCCGCTGACGCTGGCCTTGAGCGTGTATTCGCCGGCCGCGACGCGCTGGCCTTCGCTGTCGACGCCGTCCCACGAAAACCGCACAAGGCCGGCCGGCTGCGCGCCCAGATCGAGCTTGCGGACCGTCTGCCCGCTGCTGTCGAGAATGCTGATGCTGACGCGGCCGGCGGCACTGAGCTGGGTCGCGCCGTCGAGCGTGCCCTCGCTGTCGAGCCAGCCGCTGTCGCTGGCGCTGAGCACCTGGTGACCGACCAGTTGCGCCGCCTGCAGCGTCTGGTACGAGCCGAGCGAACTGCCCAGCGCGTCGAAGGAATCCTGCAGCGACTGGATGCCGGACACCGTGCTGATCTGCGCCAGCTGGCCGAGGAAGGCCGAGTTGTCGAGCGGCTTGAGCGGGTCCTGGTTCTGCAGCTGCGTGGTCAGCAGCTTGAGGAAGGCGCCCTCGCCCAGCGCGCCGCTTTCGCCAGCCTTATCATCGTTCTGCTTGAGCGCCAGACCGAGATCGGCGTAAGGATTGCTGCCGGAGACACCACTGGTGCTGGTCATGCTTATTTACCGAGCGTGAGCGTGCGCAAGGCCAGTTCCTTGGCGGTGTTCATCACGTCGACGCTCGACTGGTACGAGCGCGAGGCGGAGATCATGTTGACCATCTCCTCGACGACATTGACGTTGGGGGCGTAGACATAGCCTTCGGCATCGGCAAGCGGATGGCCGGGTTCGTAACGCTTCTCGGCCTGGGCATTGCTCTCGACGATGCCGAGCACCTGCACGCCGGCGGTGTCGGATTCGCCCGGCCCGGTCATCGCCTTGAATACCGGCATGCGCGCCTTGTAGGCGCCGTCGGCGCTGCCGGACACGCTGTCGGCATTGGCGAGGTTGCTGGCGACGGTGTTGAGCCGCGCCGACTGCGCGCTCATGGCGCTGCCGGCGATGTCGAAGATCTTGAAGGAGCTCATGGCGCGCGCTCTTACTGGCCGGTGATCGCCGTCAGCAGGCTCTTGAGCTTGCCGTCGATGAAGTTGAGGCTGGCCTGATAGCGCAGCGCCGCATCGGCGTACTGGCCCTGCTCGACCTGCACGTCCACGGTATTGCCGTCGACTGCCGGCTGCAGCGGCACGCGAAACGCCGCGGCCTGATCGACGCTGCTGGTCGACAGCGTCGGTGCTGCAGATGCCGTGGCGCCGGCCTGCTGCGCCTTTTGCAGCAGCGCGCGGAAATCGACATCGCGGGCCTGGAAGCCGGGCGTGTCGGCGTTGGCGATGTTGCCGGCGATCAGTTCCAGGCGGCGCCGCTGCACTTGCAGGGCTTGCTCCTGGATACCGAACAAGGCGTCGTTGATGGCCATCGGCGATGGCTCCGGCTTAAGGTTCGCTGGCGACGAGGCAAGGCATGTGCCAGACGGTTTTGGCTGGCGGTGTCGGGAAACTGGCGCGCCTGGGTGGGGAGTTACAACTCACCTTGTTTACTTGTTTGGTGTGGCTTGCCTTTCGCCCTATGAGGCGACCTACTTCTCTTTGCTTGTGCAAAGAGAAGTAGGCAAGAGAAAGCACACCCCTGGGGCCGCACTCGCTATGCGAGTGCCCTGCGCTGCTCACGTGCTCGGGGCCGCTGCGCGCGCTGCGCTGCTCGGTGCGGCCCAAGGGGACCCAACGTCAAAAGCACCCTCATCCGCCCCGTCGGGGCACCTTCTCCCGCAGGCGGGAGAAGGGATAGGTGCGTTTCAGAAGCACCACCGCCTTTCTCCCCTCTCCCGCT
>CBINNP010000281.1:0-4357 GCA_966252075.1 uncultured Solimonas sp. | reverse complement strand
GGTCGATGTCCGCCTGCCCCGCGCCAAACACCGTCTCCCCGTCCGCGTAGCGCTGACAGCACGCCAGCGGCGCGAGCTGCCGAAGGTCCTCCTCGTCCAGCCTCGGGAACGCCACGTCCGCCGCTGCCGCCATCGCCGTGGGCATCAGTCACCAACCTTTCGCCTGTGCCCATCTTAGCCGTGCGGCGACGCTCACGCGTGGCCCCAGGTCGATTCGTTCCGCCCTCTCCACATCCGTCCACCAACGCAAGACCCGGCGCCGCGCGTCAGCCGCGCACCGCCGGGTCGTTTTGGGTTTCATCTCTCGGACGATCCGCCGCCGCCTCCCGTGAGCGGGGGGCGGAACTGGGGGGCTCAGTTCGCCGGATCCTCCGGGTCCACTTCGTTGAAAACCTTGTCGGCCGCCGTATTCGTGGCCCACAGCTTGCCGTTGCTCGTGTTGTAGACGAACCCGATGTTCGTGCCGGACACCGATGCGCCAAAGCTGGCGTCGGCCAGTAGGGAAGCGCCACTGGAAATCTCGCAGGTGCATACCGTCAACCGCGCGCTGCAGGACGTCGGCACCTGGGCCGATCGCGACGACGGCTGGTCGCTGCTGGCGCTGCAGCTGGGCTCGCGGCGCGCGCGCTCGATCAGCGTGCGCCTGCGCGAGCTGCACCTGCCGTCACAGAGCGAAGTCTGGCTGTGCAGCGCCGACGGCAAGCAGCGCCACGGCCCCTTGCAGGCCAGCGCTGAGGCCGAAATCTGGCCGCATGGCATCAGCGGCAACACCGCGCGCATCGAGGTCTGGGTGCCGACCGCACAGCGCGCGCAGTTCCATGCGCTGCTGGCGGATGTTTACGGCGGCTATCGCTGAGCGCGCCGGCGCAAATCCCCTTGCCGGGCGGCGCTCAGGGCGCCGGCAGCGCCTTTGCCAGTACCGCGCGCACCTTGGCCATGCCGTCCTCGATCGACTGTGCGATCTCGGCGTGGATGTCGCCCAGGCCTTGCACGCCGGCCGCCCAGTTCACCGACACCGCCAGGCAGGCGTAGGCCATGTGCAGCTCGCGCGCCAGCGCGGCTTCCGGCATGCCGGTCATGCCGACCATGTCGCAGCCCTCACGCGCGTACTTGCGGATCTCGGCCGCCGATTCCAGGCGCGGCCCCTGCGTCACCGCCAGCACGCCGGCGCCGGCCACCGGCGTGTTCGAGGCCGCCGCCGCATCGAGCAGGCGCTGGCGCAGACCTGGCGCATAGGGCTGGGTGAACTCGACGTGGTGCAGCTGCGAGCCGGCACGGCCGTCCGAGTACGTGTGCTCGCGACCCCAGGTGTAGTCGATCAGATCGTCCGGCACGGCGATCGCGCCGGGCGCGAACCACGGCGCAATGGCGCCGACGGCAGCGATCGCGACCACCTGCTGCACGCCCAGCTCGCGCAGCGCCCAGAGATTGGCGCGGTAGTTGATGCAGTGCGGCGGAATCTTGTGGCCTTCGCCGTGGCGCGCCAGGAAGATCGCCCGCGTGCCGTAGACGCGACCTTCCAGTAGCGGCGCGCTGGGCGCGCCGTACGGCGTGTCGAGCTGATGCTGCTGGTCGATCTCCAGGCCCGGCCACTGGTTCATGCCGGTGCCGCCGATCACGGCGATCGTCGTCATCGTCACAGACCCTTGACGGCATAGATGCCGGTCAGCTGCCGCCAGTAGCCCTTGTAGTCCATGCCGCACCCGAAAACGTAGCGGTCTTCGACTTCCAGGCCGATGAACTCGGCGAACGCGCCTTCGGCGCGGCGGTTGTGTTTCTTGCTGACCAGCGCGGCGACCTTGACCGAGGCCGGGTCGAAGGCGTGCAGCGCCGAGCGCACGGCATTGAGGGTATGCCCCTCATCGAGAATGTCGTCGATGATCAGCACGTGGCGGCCGGTGACGCGCTCCGGCCGCGGCTGCGCCTTCCAGACCAGGCCGCCGCCGTGCGTGGCGCCGCGGTAACGCGTGGCATGCAGGTAGTCGATCTCGAACGGAAAGTTCAGGCGCGTGGAAATCTCGGCGGTGGCGTGCAGGCCGCCGGTCATCACACACATCAGCACCGGATTGAGCTGCGCGTACTCGGCGGCGATCTGTTCGGCGAGGCGGTCGTAGGCACGCGCGACGGTGGCGCTGTCGTGCAGGCAGTCGGCTTCGTCGCGGACCTGGATGAAATGTTCGATGTCGTGGTTCATGCGGTGGCTCCGGTGGGGCGGCCGTAGAGTTTCTTGAGTCGCGCCGAGCCCTTGCGGCTGGGTGTGATGTCCTTGAGTGCGTCGATCAGCGTGATCGCGGCGGCGCGGTCATTGCAGACCGGCAACATATCGCAGCCGGCGGCCAGCGCCAGCCGCGCGCGCGCCTGCATGTCGCCGACGACGGCAGCGCCATTCATTGACAGATCGTCGCAGAAGATCGCGTTGCTGAAGCCCAGCTCGCCGCGCAGGATGTCGGCGATCCAGCGCGACGACAGCGAAGCCGGCTGCTGGTCGATGGCGGTGTAGCGCACGTGCGCCATCATCAGCGATTCGATGCCGTCGTCGATCAGCGCCTTGAACGGTGCCAGATCGATGTTGCGCAATTCCGCTTCCTGGCGGCGATCGACCGGCAGCTCCAGATGCGAGTCCGCCGTCACCGCGCCGTGGCCGGGGAAGTGCTTGCCGGTAGCCGCTAGGCCCGCCGCGTTGAGGCCGCGCCGGAAGGCGCGCGCCAGCTCGACGATCACCTCGCTGCGGTTGCCGAAGGCGCGGTCGCCGATGATCTGGCTGACGCCGTGGTCGATGTCGAGCACCGGCGCAAAGCACAGGTCGATGCCGAACGCCGCCAGTTCGCGGCCGATGGTCGCACCGTGCGCCTCGGCCTCGGCCAGCGCGCGCGGCACGCTCTCCTCGTACAGCTGGCCCAGGCCGCGCATCGCCGGAATGCGCGAGAAGCCGACGCGGAAACGCTGCACGCGACCGCCTTCGTGATCCACCGCCAGCAGCAGGCGTTGGCGCGGCAGCGACAGGATGTCGTCGCACAGGGCCTTGAGCTGCTCCGGGTCGCGATAATTGCGCGTGAACAGGATCAGCCCACCGACCAGCGGATGGCAGAGCAGTTCGCGGTCTTCCGCCGTCAGCTCGTGACCGGCGACATCGATCATCAGCGGTCCGAGCAAGGTACTGCTCCGCTTGCGCGGCGGTTTATTCGTGGAGCTCAACGGCGGTTCCTGGTGGGACAAGATCGAACAACTCGATGACGTCTTCATTGCGCATGCGCACGCAGCCGTGCGAGCCGGGGCTGCCCATCGGCTCGCTGTCCGGCGTGCCATGCAGATAGATGTAGCGGCGGAAGCTGTCGACGCAGCCAAGCCGGTTCACGCCGCGCTCGCAGCCGCACAGCCAGAGGATGCGCGACAGGATCCAGTCGCGGCCCGGATGCTGGGCCTGCAGCGCCGGTGTCCACACCTCGCGCGTCCAGCGCCGGCCGCGCAGCACCGCGCCGCGCGGCAGGCCGGCACCGATCTTGGCACGGACGCGATGCAGGCCGCGCGGCGTGCAGCCGGAGCCCTGGATCTCGCCCGGCCCGTTGGCGCCGGTCGACACCGCGTACTCGCGCAGCAGCTGCGCGCCGTCGTAGAGGCGCAGCTGCTGCCGGCTGAGGTCGACGTCGATCTTCATGCGCGCTCGTCGGCGCTCCATTGCGTGTACGGCCGCAAAGCCAGTGCGTGGTTGTACCAGCGCGGCTCCGCACTGAGTTCGCGGCCGAGCCATTGTGGCTTTTCGAACGCTTCGTTCTCGCTGCCGAGTTCGATCTCGGCGACGACGAGGCCGGCGTTGTCGCCGCTGAAGACGTCGATCTCCCAGCTGCGGCCGTTGCCGGCGTCGACGTAGTGGCGGGTCTTCTCGACGCGGCCGACGCAGAGCGTCGCCAGCATCTCGCGCGCCTCGTCGACCGGGATCTGGTACTCGTACTCGGCGCGCGCGGTACCGACGACGGCGGCCTTGATGTTGAGATTGGCGGTGTCGCCTTCGAGGCGCACGCGGACCGAGGCGCGGCCTTCGGTGCGGCTGAGATAGCCTTGGCGCATCTCGACGCTGCGCTCGACCTGGGGGCGCCAGGCGTCGCTGATGACGAGGAATTTGCGTTCGATTTCGATCGGCATGGGTTAGTTACAACTCGCCTTCTTTACCTGTTTTGCGTAGCTTGCCTTTCGCCTTGTGAGGCGACCTACTTTTCTTTGCTTGTGCAAAGAAAAGTAGGCAAAAGAAAGCACACCCCTGGCTTCTGCGCCGCTGCTGCGCAGCGGTTCCGTGCGGTGCTCGCCGCGTCGGCCGTCGCTGAAACTCGCGGCTGCGCCGCTCAAACAGTCAGCGCCGGAC
>CBINNP010000280.1:0-4384 GCA_966252075.1 uncultured Solimonas sp. | reverse complement strand
GCTGCATCAGCTTGGTATCGCGGTGCAGATGCGGTACCTCGATCTCGATGGTCTGGCCGGAATGCACGGTGCTGGCTTCGTAGCGCACGATCGGACCGGTGCGCTGTGCGCTGCGCACCACGGCCTCGAAGCCGGGGCCGCCGTCGGCGATGCGCAGATCGCCCGGCCGCACGTAGACGTCGACGGCGCCGGGCGGATGGATCGAGTCGGTGGTGATCGGCGCGTCGTGGCCGTCGACATACAGTTCGCGGCCGCGCACGTCGCCGGCCAGCACATTGGTGTTGCCGAGAAATTCGAAGACGAACGGCGTTGCCGGTTTTTCGTAGACCTCGTCGGTGGTGCCGACCTGCTCGATGCGGCCCTTGCTCATGACGACGACGCGGTCGGCGAGTTCCAGCGCTTCTTCCTGATCGTGGGTGACGAAGATCGTCGTCTGTCCGGTCTGCTCGTGCAGCGCGCGCAGCCAGCGGCGCAGATCCTTGCGCACCTTGGCGTCGAGCGCGCCGAACGGCTCGTCGAGCAGCAGCACGCGCGGATCAATGGCCAGCGCACGCGCCAGTGCGACGCGCTGGCGCTGGCCACCGGACAGCTGGCTCGGATAGCGCTTCTCGAGGCCGGCGAGCTGCACCAGCTCGATCAGCTCGCGGGCGCGTTCGCGGATCGTCGCCTCCGGCGGCCGCTCGTTCTTCTCGCGCACGCGCAGGCCGAAGGCGACGTTGTCGAGCACGGTCATGTGCTTGAACAGCGCGTAGTGCTGGAAGACGAAACCGACGCGGCGCTCGCGGATCGGCTTGGCGGCCATGTCCTCGTCACCGAAGACGATCTGTCCGCGATCGGGGAACTCCAGGCCGGCGATCACGCGCAGCAGCGTGGTCTTGCCCGAACCGGAAGGCCCGAGCAGCGCGATCAGCTCGCCGGAGGCGATGTCGAGATCGACGCCGGAGAGCGCGGTAAAGCTGCCGAAGTGCTTTTCGATGCCACGTACACGGATGTCCATCGGAAGGAGCCTGCTTTTTATTTGAAAGTCCCGGCCATCGGCGGCCGGATGCTTGTCAAAACGCTTGTTTTGAAAGTCCGGGCCATGGATGGCCCGGCGCCTGTCAGGACGACACTAGTGTCGGCGCGTCGCGGCGAGTTCGTCGCCGTGCCGCCATTCCAGATAGCTCTTGACGCCCAGCGTCACCAGCGCCAGCAGCGCCAGCAGCGAGGCCACCGCGAAGGCGGCGGAGAACTGGTACTCGTTGTAGAGGATCTCGACGTGCAGCGGCATGGTATTGGTCTGGCCGCGGATATGGCCGGAGACGACGCTCACCGCGCCGAATTCGCCCATCGCGCGCGCGGTGCACAACAGCACGCCGTAGAGCAGGCCCCAGCGGATGTTCGGCAGTGTGACGCGCCAGAAGGTCTGCCAGCCGGAAGCGCCGAGCGACAGCGCCGCCTGCTCGTAGTCGGTGCCCTGTTCCTGCATCAGCGGAATCAGCTCCCGCGCGACGAACGGGAAGGTGACGAACACCGTTGCCAGCACGATGCCCGGCACTGCGAAGATGACGCGCACGCCGTGATCGACCAGCCACGGCCCGGCCCAGCCCTGGGCGCCGAAAATCAGCACATAGATCAGGCCGGCGACCACCGGCGACACCGAGAACGGCAGGTCGATCAGCGAGATCAGCAGGGCCTTGCCGCGGAACTCGAACTTGGTGATCGCCCAGGCGGCGGCCACACCGAAGACGACGTTGAGCGGCACCGCAATCGCCGCCGTCAGCAGCGTCAGCCGGATCGCCGCCAGGGCATCGGCTTCGACCAATGCGCTGAAGAACGGTGCCAGGCCGTTGCGCAGCGCCTCGACGAACACGGCGATCAGCGGCAGCAGCAGGAAGCCGGCCAGGAACAGCAGGGCGAGGCCGATCAGCAGGCCGCGCACCAGCGCGCTTTCGGTCACGGCGGCATTGCGCCGCATCAGCGGGCCCTGGCCGAACTCCGCGGGAATCGTTGGTGGGTCCTGCAGCGTGGCGTCCTTGTTCAGCGGATCGCTCATGACCTGCCTCCCTGGCGTCGCCGCGTCCAGGCCTGCAGCGCGTTGATCGCCAGCAGCAGCGTGAACGACAGGATCAGCATGCTGCTGGCCACCGCCGTGGCGCCGGCGTAATCGAATTCTTCGAGCTTGATGATGATCAGCAGCGGCGCGATCTCCGAGACCATCGGCAGGTTGCCGGCGATGAAAATGATCGAGCCGTATTCGCCGACGCCGCGCGCGAAGGCCAGCGCGAAGCCGGTCAGCATCGCCGGCAGCACGGTCGGCAGGATCACGCGGGTGATGGTCTGCCAGCGGTTGGCGCCGAGCGAGGCGGCCGCTTCTTCCAGCTCCTTCTCGGCGTCTTCGAGCACCGGCTGCACCGTGCGTACCACGAACGGCAGGCTGATGAAGGTACAGGCGACGATGACGCCGAGCGGCGAGTACGCCACCTTGATGCCGAGCGGTTCGAGGAACTGGCCGATCCAGCCGTTGCCGGCATACAGCGCCGTCAGCGCGATGCCGGCGACCGCCGTCGGCAGCGCGAACGGCAGGTCGATCACCGCGTCGAAGAAGCGCTTGCCGGCAAAGCGGTAGCGCACGAACACCCAGGCCACCAGCGTGCCGAACACGGCATTGATCAGCGCCGCGATCAGCGCCGCACCGAACGACAGCTGCAGTGCATGCAGCACGCGCGGCGAGCTGACCACGTTCCAGTAGCCCTGCCAGCCGAGACCGGCCGACTTGAAGAACACGCCGGCCAGCGGGATCAGCACCAGCAGGCTCAGGTAGACCAGGGTGAAGCCCAGCGTCAGGCCGAAGCCGGGAATCACCGATCGCGACCGGTGGCGGGAAGTGACGGCGCTCATAGGTGCGTGATTCGCTTGTTGTCCAGACATGGCCAGATGTGCAGGGACCGGCACCGCGGTGGCGGTGCCGGCCAGTCTTCGCCGGAGGCGGAAGGCGCGTCGATTATGAAGGCCGCGGCGCGCGCATGAGCGCCCCGCTCACAGGAAGCGCAGCTCATGGGGCGCGTAGGAGCGCTCTTGCGCCTGCAGCGGCTGCGCCAGCGGATAGAGTCGGCCGTCGAGCCAGCGTGTGTTGCTGATCCACAGGCCGTCGACCTCGACACCGTGCTGGCGGTTGACCAGCACGATGCGGCGCAGCCGCTGGTCGAGCAGCGCGAGTTTGTTCTCGGGTTTCAGTCCGTGTTCGAGGATCTGCACGAAGGCGTAGTCGCTGAGCAGGCCCGGATGGCGCTGTGCCAGCGGCCGCAGCACGTCGGTGACGAAATGCCAGGTGTCGGACTTGCCTGGCACGCGCGTGTCGAGCTTGAGCGTGCCGTTGTGCATCAGCCAGACACCGTCGATGACCTTGAACGGGTGCACGTTGTCGATGCCGCTGCCGCCGCGCGTCTGCCGCCGCAGGTGCAGGACGTACTCGGCGCCGCGGTACTGGCGCTCGATGGCCACCAGCTCGGCCAGATCGACGAACTGCCGCTTCTCCAGCAGCACGCGGCCGCCGTCGTCGAAACCCATCAGGCCCCAGCCCTCCGCGTTATGGGCGGCACCGGCGGCGAGCAGATCCTCGTGGATCGCCACGCCGGCGGGTTTGTGGATGATCAGGCACATGATGGAACTCCGGATGGTGGCGACGGCGGCGAGGCCGTCAGGCCACCTTGTCGTCGAGTTTGGCGATCAGCACTTCGGTGGCCTTGAACAGTGCTAGGGCCTGGTCGCCGACGCGCAGGTTGAGGCGGTCGATCGAGCTGCTGGTGATGACGGCGCTGATGATGCCGGCCGGCGTTTCGATCTCGACTTCGGAAACCACAGCGCCGCGGTTGATCGAGGCGATGCTGCCTTTGAACTGGTTGCGCGTGTTGATGGTGGTGGCGGACATCGGTAACTCCATATGCGTAAGAAGCGGCGGGGCGTTTTCAGCTGCCCCGCCAATGACACCGGGATCGGCGTAATGGTTTGGGTCAATGCCGGGGTGGCGGCATTTACTTCTGTTGATAGATCTGGTCGAACACGCCGCCTTCGCCAAAGTGCTCGGCCTGCGCCTTAGTCCAGCCGCCGAAGTCGGCGATCGTCACCAGCTCGATCTTCGGGAAGCTGTCCGCATAGCGCTCCGCCACCGCGGCACTGCGCGGGCGGTAATGGTTCTTGGCAATCAGCTCCTGCGCCGCGTCGGTATAGAGGAACTGCAAATAGGCCTCCGCCGCCTTGCGGGTGCCATGGCGGTCCACCACCTTGTCGACCAGCGCCACCGGCGGCTCGGCGAGGATCGACAGCGACGGCGCGACGATCTCGAACTTGTCGGCGCCGAGCTCCTTGCGCGCGAGCAGCGCCTCGTTCTCCCACGCGAGAAGCA
>CBINNP010000279.1:0-4395 GCA_966252075.1 uncultured Solimonas sp. | reverse complement strand
GATTGGCTTCTCATCCCCCAAGCGTAGAGGATGAATGTCGATTCGGCCTAGGGCCCGCGCTTAAAGCTTGGTCGGATTCGGCGCGTCGCCGTAGACGGCCTTGGGATCGAAGGTCTTCTCGGACTCTTCGAAGCTCAGCTCGCGCACGTCCGGGCCGTCGCCGGTCGGCACCGAGCGGTAGAAGCAGGAGCGGTAGCCGACGTGGCAGCTGGCATCGCCGATGACATCGACGCGCAGCCACACCGCATCCTGATCGTCGTCGATGCGCAGCTCGACCACCTTCTGCGTCAGGCCCGAGGTGGCGCCCTTGTGCCAGATCACCTGACGCGAACGCGACCAGTAGTGCGCCTCGCCGGTGGCGATGGTCTTGCGCAGCGCCTCGGCGTTCATGTAGCCGAGCATCAGCACTTCGCCGTTATGCGCCGCCGTCGTCACGCAGGGCAGCAGCCCGTGCTCGTCGAACTTGGGCGCGAGCTCGCGACCTTCTTCGACCTGTTCGATGGTGACGCGCGGAAAGAAGTGGATATCGGCAGCCATGGCAGTCAACGCAGGGGCGGCAGCGGGATGCCCCACCCGAAAAGGGCGCTGTTTATACCACAAAGCAGTGGTCCCGGCAGCGACCCGGCGGCGCGCCGCGCCGGCTCAGTCGCGACGCCAGCGACCCTTGTTGTCGTCATCGCGCTGCGGCGAGGGACGCGGCGCCTGGCGCGGCGTCGGCGCGGGGGCTGCGCGGCCTTGCGGATTGAGCAGGCCCCGATTGCCGGGCGTCGCCGCGCGTTGCTCGCGACCGGGGTTGTCTCGCGGCCGCGACGGACTCCAGTCGCGGTCGCCGGCATGGCGGTCGCCGGGTCGGTCACGGTCCCAGCGATTGTCGCCGCCGGTATCGCGATCCCGGCTCCAATGGCCGTCATGGCGGTCGTCGCGACGCGGGTAGGCGGGTGCAGGGTAGTAGTGATTGCGTTCGGTGTAGATCACCGTGCCGCCATAGGAATACGGGTAGGCATAGGCCGAGCCGTAATAGGGGCCGCCGTAGTAGTACGGACCGCCGTAGTAGTACGGGCCGTAGTCACTGCCGTCGTCATACGGCGGGCTGTAGCCGCTGGAAAATCCGCCGCCGACGTAACCGTAGTCGACTCCCGGCCGGTGCGGCTCGTCGACCACACAGGCGGTGAGCGCCACGCTCACCGCAAGGGCGAGCACGGCACGGACGAGCGCACAGCGAGGATTTCTGGACATGACTCGCAGCTTAATCGCCGGAAGTGAATCCGTCCTGAATTGCTGACAGCTGGTCAGCCGATTCTTGCGCGCTGAGCGGCGCCGTCAGTCAGGCGCGGGCAATCGCGCCTTTGCGGACCCCTTCGTAGGCGCGGACCTCGATGGTGCCGAGCGCCACTTCGCCGCGCAGGCGCAGGGCGAGATGGCGGGCGATCTGTTCGACGGTGCTGTCGCTGTCGAGCAGATCGACACGATGGCGGGGCAACGCCAGCTCGTATTCGCCGTCACGGGCGGTGTAGGCAAAGCGGATGCGCTCGGCATCCTGCGCAACGAGGTCCTCGCGCGAGCCGAGGTAGATATCGCGCCAGCGCCCGGCCAATGCCTGTTCCAGCGACGGCTGGCGGGCGCCATCGACGCGGATCTCGATTCGCGAGCGATGGCCATGGGCAATGCGCTGACACAGGCCGTCGTGCTTCTTCAGGCCGTGCACGTAGTGATAGTAGGGGCCGTCGATCGCCTCGCTGCGCAGGTTCAGGCCCAGCCGCTCGACATTGGCGGGCAGCACGGCCTGCAGCAGCGGCTGCAGATGGCGGCTGACGGCGTCGGCGTCGATCACGACGGCGTCGACCGCGCAGACCGCCGCGGCCGGCGCGCGATGCTCGATCGCGCCGCCTGCGGCATGGAACAGCAGACGGCTGGACCGGCCCGTTTCCAGCGTCTGCAAGGCCGGCGACCGGGTCGGCACCAGCAGGCCGTGGTCGACGCTGTCGTCGATCGCCGATTTCAGCCTCTTTTTTACGTGGCCGAAATCGAGCACCATCGACTGGTCGTCGAGTTCACCCTCCAGTTCCACATCGACGATCCAGCTTTCGCCGACCAGACCGCGCGCCGCGTCGAGATAGGCGCAGTCGATGACGGTCAGATGTTCGACGAACAGGCAGGACATGAGGCTGGCGAGGTACGGCGGTCGGGCATAGCTTACGAGGCGGGCGCGCGAGGGTACACGGTGCCGGCGGCGTCCGCTAACCGGCCGGACACAGGCATCCAGGCGCCGGCAGGCGCGGCGGGAGCGCTGATGAAACGCATGGTGGCCGTTCTGGCGGCTCTTACGGGTGGCCTGGCGGCAGGTTCCGCGCTGGCCGAGGTCAAAGCGGTAACGCCGGCGGGCTTTCAGGTCGAGCAGCATCTGACGATCCAGGCGCCGCCGGCGCGCAGCTATGCCGCGCTGATTGACGTCGGCCGCTGGTGGAGTTCGGAGCACACGTATTCCGGCGAAAGCGGCAATCTGTCGATCGATCCTCGTCCGGGTGGCTGCTTCTGCGAGCGGCTGGCCAATGGCGGCGGAGTCCAGCACATGGTGGTGGCCTGGGCGCAGCCGGATGCGGTCCTGCGCCTGCTCGGCGGGCTGGGTCCGCTGCAGGGCGAGGGCGTATCCGGCGCCCTGACGTTCACGATCGAGCCTGCCGAAGCCCACAGCCGCCTGCGGCTCGAGTACGTCGTCGGCGGCTACAGCCCCAAGGGCCTGGAGCGCTACGCGCCGATGGTCGATCAGGTGCTGGCCGAGCAGATGGCGCGGCTCAAGCTCTACATCGAGGGCCCCAAGGCGCCGTAGGCCAGCCGGGTGACGGGGCGGTGATGGTTTAGAATCGCGCGCTTTCCAAAGCCTTACGCCCTGTCCATGAGCGCTGCCCCTACGGTTCGTACCCGCTTCGCCCCCAGCCCCACCGGCTATCTGCACATCGGCGGCGCGCGCACCGCGCTGTTTTCGTACCTGTACGCCAAGCGCTTCGGCGGCGAATTCCTGCTGCGCATCGAGGACACCGATCGCGAGCGCTCGACGCAGGAAGCGGTTGACGCGATCTTCGAGGGCATGGCCTGGCTCGATCTGAAGTCCGACTTCGGCGAGATCTACCAGACCCAGCGCTTCGACCGCTACAAGCAAGTGATCCAGCAGATGCTGGATGCCGGCACGGCGTACTACTGCTATGCCAGCAGGGAAGAACTCGACGCGATGCGCGCCGAGCAGATGGCGCGCAAGGAAAAGCCGCGCTATGACGGCCGCTGGCGCCCCGAGGCCGGCAAGGTTCTGCCGCCGCCGCCGGCCGGCGTGCAGCCGGTGGTGCGCTTCAAGAATCCGCTCGACGGCCAGGTGGTGCTGAACGACCTGATCAAGGGCCAGATCGTGTTCGACAACCAGGAACTCGACGATCTGATCATCGCCCGCGGCGACGGCGTGCCGACCTACAACTTCTGCGTCGTCGTCGACGACTGGGACATGCAGATCACCCACGTGATCCGCGGCGACGACCACGTCAACAACACGCCGCGGCAGATCAACATCCTCAAGGCCCTGGGGGCCACGCCGCCGGCCTACGCGCATGTGTCGATGATCCTTGGCGCCGACGGTGCCAAGCTGTCGAAGCGGCATGGGGCGCTGTCCGTCACCGAATATCGCGCCATGGGTTTCATGCCGGAAGCGCTGCTCAACTATCTGGTGCGGCTGGGCTGGAGCCATGGCGACCAGGAACTGTTCACGCGTCAGGAGATGGTGGAGAAGTTCGACTTCGACCACGTCTCGGCCAGCCCCGCGCGCTTCGACATGGAGAAGGCCTGGTGGGTCAACCACCAGTACCTGAAGATCACCGACCCGGCGGTGGTGGCACCGGAATTCCAGTGGCATCTCGAACGTATCGGTGTCGATGTGGCGCAGGGACCGGATCTCAAGCTCGTCATCGAGCAGCAGCGCGAGCGTTGCCGTTCGCTGGTCGAGATGGCGGAGAAGTCGAAGTTCTTCTACGCCGAACTCGATGGCTACAACGACAAGGACGCCGCCAAGCATCTCAACGCCGACGGCGCCGCGGTGCTGGGCGAACTGGCGGCGGTGCTCGAAGCGCTGCCGGAATGGACCGCGCCGGTGCTGCACGCTGCCGTCAACGGCTTTGCCGAAGGCAAGGGCCTGGGGCTGGGCAAGGTTGCGCAGCCGATCCGCGTCGCCGTGGTCGGCATGGCGATCTCGCCGCCGATCGACCAAACGCTGTTCCTGCTCGGCAAGGAGCGAACGCTCGCGCGGCTGAAGGCCGCTGTCGAATACGTGCAAAGCAAATAAACAACCTGTTCCCTCTCCCTGCTTGCGGGGAGAGGGTCAGGGTGAGGGGCGGTCCGCAAGCGGCCCCTCACCCC
>CBINNP010000278.1:0-4560 GCA_966252075.1 uncultured Solimonas sp. | reverse complement strand
CTGCAGGACGCCGTGCGCGGGTCACGGCTTGCGGCCGTGCGCGCACCGTGCACCGCGATGGCAGTGGCTGCACCCGCCTGCGCTCACACCGCACCGCGGCGCGCCATGCATGCACGCCTGACAGGCGGCAGGCCGGATCGATGCCTCATGTTATTGCATGCAATCCATGCCGCACGGTGTTCACGCGGTGCACGTGCCTCTGTTCGGCGCCTGTCGCGACGGCAGCGGACACGGGCGCGGCGTCGGCGCGGGCGCCGCTGCATCCTGCATATACAAGGCGCTTTCCGCGGCGCCACGAGCCGCCAGACAGCGTGTCAACGCTGCTGGCACGACCATTGCTCGTACAGGCTCCGGTGTATGCAATTTTCTTATCGCCCTGCACGCATTGGCCCGAGCGCAGCGGTTCGCGGCGTGCCCGCAGGCGAAGGACGACAGCATCCGGGCGGCGCCAGGGATGGATCAGCGCCGCGGTCGCGCAACCGCCCGGTAAAGAACAAGCGTTTCTCATATCTTGATCGGGAGTGGTGACCATGAAGCAGGCCCTCAAACCAGCGGCTCCGAAGTGGAAGATGCGCGCCATCAGCATGATGGTCATCAGCGGCGGCTGCCTGTGCCAGCCCGCCTTGGCGCAGGAGGCCGAGGCGGAAGCCGCGGTCGAGGCACCCGCCGAGGCGGATGCCAGCGCGGCCCCTGAAGCCGCCGAGGAGACGGAGGTTTCGCAAGCGTCGGCCGAAGCCGTCCCGCAGGAGATCGCCGGCAGTGACGACGGCATCGACGAGGTGATCATCGAGTCGACGGTGAACCAGGAGTCGAATCTCATCCCCAGCGGCCGCAACGAATCGGTGTTCGGCTTCGGCAAGTCGATCGAGGAAACGCCGCGCTCGCTGACCTCGATCAGCAACGAGATGCTGACCAAGTTCAACATCGTCGAGCTCGACGACATCGTCTCGCTGACGCCCGGCGCGTTCACGCAATCGTTCTTCGGTGTGGCGGGCTCGCTCGATGTACGCGGCACGCCCGGCGAGAACTACTTCCGCGGCGTCAAGCGCATCGACAACCCGGGCAACTACCCGACGCCGATCGGCGCATCGGACCGCATCGACATCGTCCGCGGCCCGGCCTCGCCGATCTACGGCCCTTCGAAGATCGGCGGCTATCTGAACTTCGTGCCCAAGTCGGCGCGCGCGCAGGACGGCGCTTTCCTCAAGAAGCCCACCGGCGAAGTCGGCGTGACGCGCGGCAGCTGGGACAAGGACGTGATCCACGGCGAGGTCGGCGGCCCCGGCAAGCTGCTCGGCAAGGATTTCGGCTACTACTTCTACGCCGAGACCGAGGACTCCGGCTCGTACTACGAGAACAGTGCGACCGACCAGAGCATCTACCAGGCCTCGTTCGACGTGCAGCTGAGCGAAAAGTCGCGGATGGAGTTCGGCGGCATGTACCACGAGTTCGAGGGCAACCAGGTGGCCGGCTGGAACCGCCTGTCGCAGGAGCTGATCGACGACGGCACCTACGTCACCGGCAGCCCGCGCTCGCTGGACACCAATGGCGACGGCTTCTTCTCGGCCAGCGAGGCCGCCAACGCGCCGCAGGGCGACGGCCTGGGCGTGTTCTTCTTCGGCGGCGTCGGCTCGTACAGCGCGGCCGACGTGCTCGCCGAGCTGGAGAAGCGTCCGGACATGGCGCTGCTCAATCCGGGCAAGACCCACATCAAGACCAGCCAGGTGCTGGTCAGCCAGGAGGACGAGCTGACCGACGAGGTGATCACGCTGTACTTCGATTACTTCCATGATCTGGGCAACGATTTCACGCTGACCAACAAGTCGTTCTACGAATCGCTCGACAACAACAACGAGAACGCCTACGGCTTCTCGCAGTTCGCCGATACCTGGGTGTTCGAGGACCAGCTGATTCTCGCCTGGAGCGGCGAGCACGGCAGCGTCGTCAAGGCGGCCTACCAGCTCAGCCCGTCGATCCGTCATCAGAACTTCGAGCACGGCGACAACTTCGCGTTCGAGTACTTCGACCGCCGCGACATCACCGGGCCGAACACGCCGATCGATCGCCGCACGCTGTCGACCCGCGACGGCCACGCGGTGGAGCCGTTCTCCAGCCACCACAAGGGCACCTACACCGACATCGGCCTGGCCTTCCTCGGCGACTGGACCTTCTTCGACTCGCTGCACCTGCTCGGCGGCCTGCGCAACGACTGGATCGACATCGACTCGACCTGCGTCGAAGGCGGCGACTGCACCAGTGCCGGCACCAAGTTCACCGACAAGGACGATGCGTTGTCGTGGACGGTGAGCCTGAGCTACGACATCCCGGTGATCGGCGTGACGCCGTACGTGACCCGCGCCAAGCAGACGACGATGATCATCGGCCAGGGCGGCGAAGTGCCGGCCGACAACGTCGCCGACGGCAACGCGGTGGCCGATTCCAAGCTGACCGAGTTCGGCGCCAAGGGCAGCTTCTGGAACAAGCGCATCTACACCTCGGTGGCGCGCTTCAAGCAGGAACGCGTCGACTACAGCTCGCAGAACACCGTCACCAACAACACCACCGAGGCCAAGGGCTGGGAAGCCGAGCTGCGCGCGCTGCTGACCGACAACATCGCCCTGGCCGGCACCTTCAGCCAGATCGAGGTCGTCAACCTGACGGCGCGCGAGAACGGCTTCCAGTTCGGCTTCGCCGGCGCCGATGACCTGCCGGCCGGTGTCGATCCCTCGCTGATCTACGGTGGTGTCGTCAACGGCCTGACCTTCACCACCGACGGCCGCAAGCAGGGCATCCCGGAACACATCTGGAGCCTCTACCTGATCTACAGCTTCAGCGAAGCGGTGATCAAGGGCCTGACCGCGACGGTCGGCGTGACCAGCGTCGACTCGACGTACTCGGGCTTCTCCAAGGCGGTCAAGCTGCCCTCGTACACGCTGCTCAATGCCGGCTTCAACTACGAGACCGACTCGTGGAAGTTCGGCCTGCAGGGCCGCAACCTGACCAACGAGCGCTACTTCCGCTCGAACTTCCCGGACCTGTTCGGCTCCTCGGTGGTGCTGCCTGAAGTGCCGCGCAACTGGACGATGTCGATGGCCTACAAGTTCTGAGGCTCCGCCCCCGCTCTCCGCCCCTGGTCCGCACACCGGGCGGCTGCCCGCCCGCAGCCACCCCCACCCGGTGTGTCGGACCATTTTTCAGTACCGGACGATGAAATCATTTTTCCTGCTGGACCCGGCCCGCAGCCGCGGCGCACTGCTGACCGCCGGTTTCGCCGCCGTCGTCGCGCTGACCGCCTGCGCCAGTGCGCCCACCCCACCCGCGGCTGTCGTTGCCGCAGCGGCACCGGTCGAGATCGCCAGGCCCATCGAGGTCAAGGTCGTGGTCGTGACGATGTTCGAGATCGGCCAGGACAGCGGCGACCTGCCCGGCGAGTTCCAGCTCTGGCACGAGCGCCAGAAGCTGACGCAGCGCTACGCCTTCCCGCATCACCATGATCTGTGGTTCAACCAGCAGACCGGCGTGCTCGGCATGGTCACCGGCATGGGCACCGCCAATTCCGCCTCGGCGGTGATGGCGCTGGGCCTGGACCCGCGCTTCGACCTGCGCAGGGCCTACTGGCTGGTCGCCGGCATCGCCGGCTTCGATCCCAACGATGCCTCGATCGGCTCCGCCGCCTGGGCCGAGTACCTCGTCGACGCCGATCTCGCGCACGAGATCGACGCGCGCGAAATTCCCAAGGGCTGGAAGACCGGCTACTTCCCGCGCCGCGCCAAGAAGCCCTACGAGCAGCCGCGTCCGGAATCCGACGGCGAAGTGTTCCGCCTCAATCCGCAGCTCACCGAATGGGCGTTCCAGTTCACCCGCGACACGCCGCTGCAAGACAGCGCGCCGCTGCAGCGGCGCCGCGCGCTGTTCAAGGGCTATCCGCAGGCGCAGAAGCCGCCGTTCGTGCTCAAGGGCGACCAGCTCGCCGGCATGACCTACTGGCACGGCAAGCTGCTCAACGACTGGGCCAACGACTGGGTGAAGTACTGGAGCGACGGCCACGGCGAGTTCGTCTCCTCGGCGATGGAAGACACCGGCAGCTACCAGTCGCTGAGCTATCTGCACGCGGCCGGCAAGGTCGACAAGAACCGCGTGATGGTGCTGCGCACCGCCAGCAACTACAGCATGCAGCCGCCAGGCGTCAGTGCCGCCGAGAGCCTGGCGATGGATCACGAGGGCTACGCCGGCCTGATCGCCTCGGTCGAGGCGGCCTACCGCGTCGGCTCGCGCGTGGTCGACGAGATCGCCGGTCACTGGGCGACGTATCGCGAGCAGATCCCGGGCGCGCCGGTTCCGGCGCCGTGAAGGCCGGCGCTGCGGCACCGGCCGTCGCCGTCCATCCGGTCGACGCGGTCCTGCCGCTGCCGCAGCTGTTCACCTACGGCGTCCAGCACGTGCTGGCGTTCTACGCCGGCGCGGTGCTGATCCCGATCATCCTGTCCGGCGCGCTGGGCCTGAGCCATGAGCAGCTGATCCATCTGATCAACGCCGACCTGTTCACCTGCGGCATCGCCT
>CBINNP010000277.1:0-4566 GCA_966252075.1 uncultured Solimonas sp. | reverse complement strand
GCGAGACGCAGCTGATCCTCAACGTCGACGACGTCCAGCAGCTCGGCCGCATGCTGACCTATTACGACTACCTGCAGCGCGCGCAGCTCAAGCTGATCGACTCGATCAGCACCCGCGCCGAGGAGCTGCAGCGGCTGGCCGACCAGCAGCAGCAGCAGCAAGCCGAGCTGGAGAGCCTGCGCAGCGAGCAGGAGGCAGTGCTGGAAGCGCTCAAGAAAGGCCGCGAGACGCGGGCCGGCATGGTCACCGAGCTCAAGACCAAGCTCGCCAGCGACAAGGGCAGCCTTGCCCAGCTCAAGGCCGAGGAGCGCGATATCCGCAAGCTGATCGAATCGCTGCGGCGCGTCGCCGAGGAGGAAGCCGCGGCGCGCGCGCGCAGCAAGCTGCCGCCGGAGGTGCCGCCGAGCGGATCGGCTTTCAGCGCGCAAAAGGGCAAGCTGCCGTGGCCGGCGCGCGGCAAGCTGCTGGCGCGCTACGGCGAGCAGAAGGCCGGCGGCCCGCTGACCTGGAACGGCCACTGGATCGATGCCGCTGCCGGCAGCCCGGTGCGCGCGGTGGCGCGCGGCCGCGTCGTCTACGTCGGCTGGATGCACCGCTACGGCCTGATCGTGCTGGTCGAGCACGACAGCGGCTATTACACGCTGTATGGCCATTGCCAGAGCGCCAATGCGGCGGTCGGCGATCCGGTCAGCGCCGGCCAGAGCATCGCCGCCGCCGGCGATACCGGCGGCTACGAGCAGTCGGGCGTCTATTTCGAAATCCGCAAGGGCACTTCTGCCGTCGATCCCCGCCAATGGCTGGCGAAGTAGCGCCGCGGCATGGAACCGCGCGCTTTCCGCACAGTCACACAGTTGCTATCTTGGGCTTACCGCCGTCCCTTTCACATAATTAATTCAATGCCTTTGACCTACCGTGTTCCGCTGGCGCTGGCCGCCGGCGTCCTCATCGGCGCCTCCGTGACGCTGACCCAGGGCGTTCTGGCCGACAAGGCCAAGCCGGCCGACAACCTCGGCTTCAAGGACCTGCAGACCTTCGTCGAGATCCTCAACCGGGTGAAGGCGGACTACGTCGAACCGGTCGACGACAAAACGCTGATCGAGAACGCCGTGCGCGGCATGTTGAGCGGGCTGGACCCGCACTCGGCCTATCTGGACAAGGACGAGTTCCAGGACATGAACGTGATGACGAGCGGCAAGTTCGGAGGGCTCGGCATCGAGGTACAGATGCAGAACGGCTTCGTCCGCGTCGTCTCGCCGATCGACGACACGCCCGCCGCCAAGGCCGGAGTGCAGCCGGGCGATCTGATCGTCAAGATCGACGAAACGCCGGTGAAGGGCCTGTCGCTCAACGATGCCGTCGACAAGATGCGCGGCGAACCGGGCACCAAGGTGAAGCTGACCATTGTCCGCGAGGGCGAGGCGGCGCCGAAGGTGATGGACCTCAAGCGCGAGACGATCTCGGTGGCCAGCGTGCGGGGCCGCCTGCTCGACGACAACCTCGGTTATCTGCGCGTGTCCAGCTTCACCACCGAGACCGCCGGCACGCTCGACAAGGAGTTCAAGAAGCTGCAGAAGGACGCCGGCGCCAAGGGCGGCCTGAAGGGCCTGGTGCTGGATCTGCGCAACAACCCGGGCGGCGTGCTCGACGCTGCGGTCAAAGTCTCCGACGCCTTCCTCGACAAGGGCCCGATCGTCACCATCAAGGGCCGCGAGGCCAACGCGCAGCGCGAGTTCGACGCCACGCCGGGCGATATGCTGAACGGCGCGCCGATCGTGGTGCTGGTCAACGGCGGCTCGGCCTCCGCGTCCGAAATCGTCGCCGGCGCGCTGCAGGACCAGAGGCGCGCGCTGGTGGTCGGCAGCCGCTCGTTCGGCAAGGGTTCGGTACAGACCATCCTGCCGCTGACCAACGAGGCGGCGATCAAGATGACGACGGCGCGTTACTACACGCCGTCCGGCCGCTCGATCCAGGCCGAGGGCATCGAGCCGGACGTGGCGATCCGCCCGCTGAAGATTGCCAAGTCCGAGGGTGAAGAAGCCGTCGAGTTCGATCCGATCAAGGAAGCCGATCTCAAGGGCAGCCTCGTCAACAAGGACGACAAGCAGACCAAGGAAGAGCACGAGAAGATCGAAGCCGAGCGCAGCAAGAAGGCCAAGGACGCACAGGCGCTGGCCGAAAGCGATTACGGCCTGTACGAAGCGCTCAACCTGCTGCGCGGTCTGACGCTGAGCCGCCGCTAGAGACGATTGAAAAAGGCCGGCACGTCGCAGGACGTGCCGGCCTTTTTGCTGCTCGCCCGCGGGCGCCGAATCAGCGCCGCAGGCTGCGCCAGCCCAGCAGCAGCGCGGCGCCGGCCGCGACGATCGGCACCGGCGGCGGCGCCTGGCCGAACCACAGCGCCAGCGCGGCAAGGCCGAGCGCCAGCGCGGCGCTCATCCGCAGCGAGCGCTGGTTCGACTCACGCATCTCCTCGCGCAGCGCATCGAGTTCGCGGCGGCCGGGGCCCAGGCCCTCGCCGCGGCGCAGCTGGCGCAAGGCGTGGTGCGCCAGTTCCGGCAAGGATTCGGCGAGAGACGGCGCGTGCGCGCGCATGCGTTCGAAAGTCGCCGCCGGGCCGAGGCGCTGGCGCATCCAGTCCTCCATGATCGGCTTGGCCGTCTTCCACAGGTCCAGATCCGGATTGAGCTGGCGGCCCAGGCCCTCGATCTGCAGCAGCGTCTTCTGCAGCAGCACCAGCTGCGGCTGCACCTGATAGTTGAAGCGCCGCGCGACCTGGAACAGCCGCAGCAGGAAGAAGCCGAACGAGATCTCCTTCAGCGGCCGCTGGAAGATCGGCTCGCAGATGGTGCGGATCGCCCCCTCGAAGTCCTCCAGCCGCGTACCGGCGGGCACCCACTCGGACTCCAGGTGCAGTTCGGCGACACGCTTGTAGTCGCGATTGAAGAACGCGTAGAAGTTCTCGGCCAGATAGCGCTGGTCCGAGGCGGTGAGGCTGCCGACGATGCCGAAGTCCACCGCCAGATAACTCGGCCGCGCCGGGTTGCTGGCGTCGACGAAGATGTTGCCGGGGTGCATGTCGGCGTGGAAGAAATTGTGCGTGAAGGTCTGCTTGAAAAAGATCTCCACGCCACGCTCGGACAGCACCTTGAAATCGACACCGAGCCCGCGCAGCTGGTCCAGCTCGCGGATCGAGATACCGTAGATGCGCTCCATCACCAGCACGCGCGTACGCGTGAAATCCCAGAAGACCAGCGGGTGATAGATCAGCTCCGAGCCCAGCCAGTTGCGGCGCAACTGCGCGCAGTTGGCGCCCTCGCGCATCAGGTCCAGCTCGTCGAGCAGCACGCGCTCGTATTCGGCAACGATGTCGCGCGGACGCAGCCGCCGCGCGTCCGGCGAGAAGCGTTCGGCGAGCCGCGCCAGCGTGTGCAGCAGCTCGATGTCGCTCTTCATCACCGCCTCGATGCCCGGGCGCAGCACCTTGACGACGACCGCCAGGCCCTGCCCGTCCTCGCTCTTGAGACGCGCCGCGTGCACCTGGGCGATCGACGCCGAGGCCATCGGCGTGTCGTCGAACTCGGCGAACAGCTCCGTTACCGGGCGCCCGAGCTCGGACTCGATGATCGCCCTGGCCTCGGCGCTGGAGAACGGCGGCACGCGATCCTGCAGCCGCGCCAGCTCCTGGGCAATGTCGGCCGGCACCAAATCCGGCCGCGTCGACAGCGCCTGGCCGAACTTGATGAAGACGGGGCCGAGTTCTTCAAGCGCCAGCCGCAGCCGTTCACCGCGCGGGCGCTTGTCGGCGCGGACCTTGCGGCCAAGGAATTCGTAAAGCCCGTAGCGGCGGGCGACGCGGCGGATCTGCGCAATGCGGCGCAGGCGGCTGAACGGATTCACGCCGCGTCTCCGGACGCTGCCGCCTCGAGGCGGCGCAACCGCGCTTCAAGGCGCTCGACATCGTCGCGCAGGGTGTCGACCGCATCGCTCCAGTCATCGACATCGGCGGCGCGCGCCAGATCGCGGGTTTCCTCGCGCAGGTATTCGGCGGTGTCGAGCGCCAGCGTGCCGGCGGTCCTGCGGCCCCAGCCGAACAGGCCCTGCAAACCCTGGGTGAGCCGGTGCGCGGCGGCATCACCGACGAAGCGGGCGGCGAACTCCTCGGCATCGAAGCCGACGTCGGCAAGCAGGCCGTTGAAGCGGCGCAGCAACTCAGCGTCGCCGTCGATCCGCAGGCCTTGCGGCACGCCGGCATCACGGCGCCGTACGGTCCAGGCCAGGCGCATCAGCGTCGCCAGGCTGCCAGCGACCTCAACCTCGGCGTCGACATCCGTATCGCCCGACACCCGTACGCCGCCGCGATGAAACTCGATGACGAAGCGCCAGTCCGGCGCCTCGGTGCGCAAGGCGATGCGGCGGCCGCTCAGCGCCTCGCAGTCGGCCAGGACCGCCGGCTCCAGTGCCAGATAGCGGTTGAGCGCCACTTCCAGCGCCGCGCACAGCAGACTCGGCGGTGCGCTCATTCCAGGCGGAAACCCCGGTGCACCGCGACGATGCCGCCGCTCAGGT
>CBINNP010000276.1:0-4664 GCA_966252075.1 uncultured Solimonas sp. | reverse complement strand
CAGCGCCTGGGCGACGTCCTGCGGAAAGAACGGCCGGCCGCCGTGCACGGTGCCCGCCCCGGCCAGCGGCATCAGCACCGTCGTCTCCAGGCCGTACATGTGCTGCGGCGGTACCGTGGCGACGATCTGCGCGCCGCCGGCCGGCAGCAGGCGCGCGCGCAGGTGCGCGCCTATCGCCGCCATCGCCGCCCAGTGCTTGGCCTGCGCCTGCGGCGCGCCGGTGCTGCCGGAGGTGAACAGCACGGCGGCCGGGTGCCGGGCGTCGATCAGCGGCGCCGCGGCCGCGACGCCGGCCCCGGTGCCGGCCAGCGCGGCGTCGACACGGGCATTGTCGATGCGCGTGCACTGCGGATACGCCACACGCGCCGCCTCGATCGCCGCCGCGCTGGCGCCGGACGGCAGCAGGTTGGTCTGCCCGCGCAGGCAGGCGGCGGCGAAAGCCAGCATGAAGCGGTAGCGGTCGTCGCAGAGATTGAGCAGGTACGGGGTGTCCGGCAGCGCGTCGGCGAGCCGCTGCGCCTGCGCGACGAAGGCGCCCTGCGTGAGCCGTCGGCCCTCGTGCCACGCAAACGGTGCGTCGGCGGCGAAGCCGGCGATCAGCGGCAGCGCCTGCGTCTGCGTCTGCGGCGGTTCAGTGGCCATGACGGCGTGCGGTGGCGACGGTGCGGATGTGTTCGATGAAGCCGCCATGCTCGTGCTGCGGAAAGCGCCAGCGGCGGTACCAGTACTCGACGAAGAACAGCGCGCCGACGAGCAGATAGCTGATGAAGTTGGTGACCAGCGACCACAGCCTCCACTGCTGCAGCACGATCAGCAGCAGCGCCACCGTGAACATCAGCGCGAACATGCCGGTCCAGACCAGCGTCAGCCGGCGCGTGTAGCGTTCCAGTTCCGCCGGCATCTGAGCCTTGCGCGCGAAGCGCGCGATGCCGGTGATCAGCGCCTCACGGCCCGGCCGCAGGCTGCTGCCGAACAGCAGGCCGAGCGCGGCCGGAATCGCCAGCGACGGAAGATAAGAGGCCGCCGCACCGTGGCCGCTGGATTGCAGCAGGCCGAGCGCGGCGAGCACCGCGCCCAGCAGCAGCCAGGCCCAGGCGCGCCGCTGCGCCAGCGGCACATACAGCGCCACCGCGCTCAGGCAGGCGAGCGCGGCGAAGGCCAGGCGGGAATCGGCGTAGATGACGCTGGCGTGCAGCAGCAGCGGATAGGCCAGCGCCAGCAGGATCGGCAGCGCCTTGTTCATGCAGCGGCGCGTGCCAGGTTTACGCCACGCGGCGCGACGTCACCAGCTCGGTCAGCGCGCGCAGCGAGGCAAAGCCGTTCTTGACCGCCTCGTCCTCGGAGCGCAACTCGACGCCGTAGTGCTGCTTGATCGCCAGCGCCATTTCCAGCGCGTCGATCGAGTCCAGGCCCCAGCCGCCTTCCTGCGGCCCGAACAGCGAGGCGGCCGGATCGATGGTGGCAGCGTCGATGTGTTCGAGGCTCAGCGAAGAAACCAACAGTTCCGCCATTTCGCGCTCGGCGGCGGTTTGTGCCGTCATGTCAAAGCCCTGCCCACTCACTGGATCTTGCGTCTGATTCGATGCGGCGCGATGCACGAGCGTGCCGGTCGCGCCGGGTCCTGGGTGACTTCCGCCGGCGCCAGCGTCTGGTCTGGGCCGATCCCTCGGAAGTCCGCTCGCGACGCCGCGCGCCGGAGCGAGCGGCATCATACACCGGCCCTGCCGCGCATCAGCGGCCGCGGCAGCGGGGCCCTCATTGGGACTTGGGACAGACGTTGCTAGTATCACGCGCCCTTGAGCCCGCCTTGGCCGCGCGGCCGCGACTTTTTTCACCGTCTTCAATGTCCGCAACCGTCTTCGACAGCCGTTCGTTCCGCAGCGTCTACGCGCCCTGGAGCGGCGTCGCGCCCGACAAGCTGCTGGGCTGCGTCGAATTCGGGCTGGGCCTGCCGCGCCCGCTGCAGCAGCAACGTGATCCACGTCACATGGTCGTCGCCCTGGACAACCTGCAGGCGCCGCTGCATGCCGAGCAATGGCTCAGCGAACTGCCGGTGGAGCACGGCTGGTTCGAGGGCTTCGGCTACAGCCACAACGGCGAGGTGCTGTTCGGCAGCCTGTTCCTGCCGGAGTCGGAGCTCGTCGATCTGGAGCGCGCGACGCTGAAAACCTATGTGCGGCTGGAGCAGATGCTGCAGCAGCTCGGCTATCCGCATTACCTGCGCATCTGGAACTTCCTGGCCGCCATCAACGACGGCGAAGGCGATGCCGAGCGCTACCGCCTGTTCAGCGCCGGCCGCAACCGTGCGCTGGCGCTCAAGCCGGATTTCGAGCGCTGGCTGCCGGCGGCCACTGCGATCGGCATGCTGGAGCCCGGCCTGGTGATCTACTTCCTGGCCGGCAAGCGGCCCGGCCAGCCGGTCGAGAACCCGCGCCAGGTCGCCGCCTACCACTACCCGCGCGTCTACGGCCCCAAGAGCCCGAGCTTCGCGCGGGCCACGCTGATCGGCGCCGGCGAAGGCGCGCAGCTGCTGGTATCCGGCACCGCCAGCGTGGTCGGTCACGAGAGCCTGCATCACGACGACCCGCAGCAGCAGCTCGACGAGACCATGCGCAATATCGACGTGCTGATCGGCCACACGCTGCAGACGCATTTCTCCGGTCGCCAGCCGGCGGTACGCGCCGAGTCGCTGAAGCTCTACCTGCGTGACGGTGCCGTGCTCGACGCCCTGCTGGCGCGGCTGCCACGGCTGCGCGGCAACGACGCGGCGCCGCTGCTGTGCCTGCGCGGCGACGTCTGCCGCCACGATCTGCTGCTGGAGATCGAAGCCGCCTACGCGATCGACGCGAAGCTGACGTGAAGCGCGGCGGCGCCGGTGTCTGGCTGGACCGCCGCTGGCGGCAGGTGGCCACGGCGCTGTCGTTTTTCATCTTCGGCAGCGTCGGCCTGATCTGCGGCGTGACGATGTTTCCGCTGGCCTGCCTGACGACGCGCAATCCGCTGACCGCCAAGCGCCGCGCGCAGTGGATCGTCTGGCGCTGGTTCTGGCTGTTCTCGCGGATCATGCGCGCGCTCGGCGTGATCCGCTGGGAGATCCGCGGCGCCGAGCGCCTGCGCCAGCGCGGCCAGCTGATCATCGCCAACCACCCGACGCTGATCGATGTGGTGCTGCTGATCGGCTACATCCCGCAGGTCGACTGCATCGTCAAGGATGCGCTGTTCCGCAATCCGTTTACCGGCATGCCGCTGCGCTGGGCCGGCTACATCGCCGGCGGCGGTGACGCCGCGCAACTGCTCGACGCCTGCCGCGACAGCCTGCAGCGCGGCAACTCGCTGCTGATCTTTCCGGAAGGCACGCGCAGCAAGCCCGGCCAGCCGCTGCAGATCCCGCACGGCACCGCGCGCATCGCGCTGGCCGCCGGCGCGCCGGTGCTGCCGGTGACGATCCGCTGCGCCCCGCTGATGCTGGAAAAAGGCCGGCCCTGGCTCGACGTGCCGCCGCGGCCCGGCCATTTTGTCATCGAGGTTGGCGAGCCCTATGCGGTACAGCCGTATCTCGACGAGGCGCCGTCGATGGCGATCGCCGCACGGCGGTTGTCACGCGACTGGATCGCGGGTTTCAGCCAGGTGCCGCCCGCCTCCTGATTCATCCCCATCGTGCATTTGCCAAGACACGGGCCGCGCTGGTATCAGTCTTTGTGACTCATGCACTTGCAGCGATCTGGATGCGTCCGGGAAAATGCGCGCCATGAGCCTTGCCGGGGGGCGGGCAGGAGACCGTTTCTACATGTCCAGCACGACGACCACCACCGTACCCAGCCGCGACGAAATCTTTGAGCACGTCAAGTCGCAGCTGGTCGAGCTGTTCGAGATCGCGCCCGAGAAGATCAGCTTCGACGCGCAGCTATACCAGGATCTGGAGATCGACAGCATCGACGCCATCGACCTGATCCTGCGGCTCAAGGACTACACCGGCAAGAAGGTGCGGCCGGAAGACTTCAAGCATGTCCGTTCGGTCGGTGACGTCGTCACCGCCGTGCAGGCCCTGTTCGACGCCGCCTGAGGGCCGCGCTGCGGCCACCTGCCCGTGCTGGACGCCTCCACGCTGCTGCCGCAGGTTCTTTCCGTCGCCCGGCCCGACGACAGCAGCCTGGTGATCCGCCTGGCGGTGCCGGCCTCGCTGCCGTGCTTCGCCGACCACTTCGCCGCATTCCCGATGCTGCCCGGCGTGCTGCAGCTCGGCTGGGCGGTGCAGCTGGCGCAGCAGTACCTGGTCCGCGCGGCGCCGTTCAGCGCCGTCACGCAGCTCAAGTTCCAGCAGCCGATCGAGCCGGACGCCGACCTCAGCCTGCAGCTGCAGCACGAGCCGGATGGCCGCGTCTCGTTCCGCTACTCGACACCGGCCGGCCTGTGCTCGGCCGGACGCCTGAGCTTCGGCGCGTCGGCATGACGCGCGCCGAGGGCGTCGCGGTCCACGCCTGCATCGTGGTGCCGGTCTACAACCATGAGGAGGCGATCGCCGGCACGCTGGCCAGCCTGCGGCCGCACGGCCTGCGCGCCTATCTGGTCGACGACGGCAGCCGGCCATCCTGCGCCGCCGAGCTCGATCGCCTGATCGCCGCGCAGCCGGACTGGCTGCGCCTGATCCGTCTGCCGCAGAACCA
>CBINNP010000275.1:0-4666 GCA_966252075.1 uncultured Solimonas sp. | reverse complement strand
CCCGCGTCGTCACTGACGGCGCCGCCTACTTGCGCGACGGCGATACCGTCCGCGTCGTCGATTAGCCCGGCGCTGCGATCATGCGCATCTCCGAGTTCGCGGTCCGCAACGTGCCGTTCATGCTGGTCGGCTTCCTGCTGCTGATCGCGCTGGGCGCGATGGCGTGGGCGAAGATCCCGCGCTCGGAAGACCCCCACTTCGCGATCTCCGCGTACACCGTCGTCGTCGTCTACCCGGGCGTCGATCCGCTGGAGATCGAGCGGCAGGTGATCGAGCCGATCGAGGATGTGATCCACACGCTCGACGACGTCAAGGAAATCGTCTCCACCGCCGACGACAGCCTGGGCGTGATCCGCGTCGAATTCGAGGCGCATGTCGATACCGACAAGAAGTTCGACGAACTGCAGCGCGAGATCGACGGCCTCGGCGGCAAGCTGCCCGACGGCATCGCCTCCATCGAGATCAAGCGCGTCAACCCCGGACGCGTCAATATCGTGCAGTACGCGCTGGTGTCGGAGACCGCCTCGTACCGCCGGCTCGAGGATCTCGCCGAGGATCTGCAGGATCGGATCGAGCGCGTCTCCACGGTACGCGAGGCGCAGACCTGGGCGTACCCGCAGCGCGAGCTGCGCGTCGAACTCAAGCTGCAGCGGCTCGCCGAGCTGAAGCTGCGGCCGACACAGCTGCTCGACGCGATCAAGGCCGAGAACACCAATATCCCCGGCGGCGCCGTCGAGACCGCCAGCCGCCGCTTCAACATCAAGACCAGCGGCGCCTATTGCGATCCGCAGCAGCTGCTCGACACCGTGATCGGCGCCTACCAGGGCCGGCTGATCCGCGTCGGCGATGTCGCGCAGGTGCGCTGGGACTACGGCCCGCTCGACTACGTGGCGCGCTTCGACCGCCAGCGCGCGGTCTACGTCACCGCCAACCAGAAGACCGGCGGCAATATCTTCGAAACCAAGGCGGCGATCGACCGCGAAGTCGCCGCGTTCCGCCCGACCCTGCCGGCCGATGTCAGGCTGGAAGAGGGCTTCGATCAATCGCGCAACGTCGAGGCGCGCATCGGCCGCCTCAGCCGCGATTTCGTGCTGGCGGTGGTGCTGGTGGCGATCACCCTGCTGCCGCTGGGCCTGCGCGCCGCCGGCATCGTCATGGTATCGCTGCCGCTGTCGCTGTTCTCGGGGCTGGCGGCGCTGTACTTCTGCGGCTTCTCGCTGAATCAGCTGTCGATCGCCGGCTTCGTCATCGCGCTCGGCCTGCTGGTCGACGACTCGATCGTCGTCACCGAGAACATCGCGCGCTTCCTGCGCCTGGGCTACTCGCCGGACGAGGCGGCGATCCGCGCCACCAAGCAAATCTCGCTGGCCGTGCTCGGCTGCACGGTGGCGCTGCTGTTCGCCTTCCTGCCGCTGCTGGCGCTGCCGGGCAACCCCGGCAAGTTCATCCGCTCGATGCCGGCGGCGGTGGTGTTCACGGTCGCCGCCTCGCTGCTGGTGGCGCTGACGATCATTCCGTTCCTCGCTTCCCGCGTGCTGCCACGCGACGGCAGCCATGCGCCCAACGCCGTGCTGCGCGTGCTGCTGGCCGGCATCCACAAGATATACGCGCCGTGGCTGCGCCGCGCGCTCGCGCATCCCAGGACCACGGTGGCGCTGTCGCTCGGCGCCTTCGCGCTGAGCATGGCGCTGATCCCGCTGATGGGCCTGTCGCTGTTCCCGAAAGCCGACACGCCGCAGTTCCTGGTGCAGATCATCACGCCCAACGGCAGCAGCGTCGCGCAGACCGATGCGGTGCTGCGCCGCGTCGAGCAGATCCTGCTGGCGCAGCCCGAGATCAAGCACAGCGTCGCCAATCTCGGCCACGGCAATCCGCAGATCTACTACAACATCTTTCCGCAGGAAGGCGCCGCCAACTACGCGGAGGTCTTCGCGCAGCTGCAGCAGTACGATCCGCAGGGCACGCCGGCCTTCTTCGAGCGGATGCGTCGCGCCTTCGACGACATCGCCGGTGCCGACATCATCGTCAAGGAGTTCGAGAACGGGCCGCCGATCGAAGCCCCGATCGCGCTGCGGGTGATCGGTCCCGACCTCGACGTGCTGCGTCAGCTCGCTGCCCGCACCGAAGCGCTGATGCGCGCGACGGCAGGGGTCCGTGACGTGCGCAATCCGCTGCGGCGCAGCCGCATCGATCTCAAGCTCGACGTCGACAGCGGCAAGGCCGGACTGCTCGGCGTGGCGCCGCTGGAACTGGACCGCAGCGTGCGACTGGCCGTTGCCGGCTTGTCCGCCGGCGAGTTCCGCGAGGCCGATGGCGACCAGTATCCGATCGTGCTGCGCGCGCCGATGCAGCGGCAGCCGAGCCCGGAGCTGCTCGAACACCTGCACGTGGCAACGGTGAGCGGCGCGCAGGTTCCGCTGGCGCAGCTGACGACGCTGCAGCTCAGCGAATCGCCGCCGAGCATCTACCGCCGCAACCGCGAGCGCGCGGTGTCGATCGCCGCCTACAACGTCGACGGCTACAACGCCGAGCAGCTGACGCTGCGGATGCAGGCCGAACTGCAGCGGTCCGGCCTGCCGGCGGGCTATCGCGTCGAGGCCGGCGGTGAACTACAGGCGCGGCAGGACAGCTTCGCCGGCTTCGGTACCGCCATCATCGTCGCGCTGTTCGGCATCATGGCGGTGCTGGTGCTGGAATTCGGCAGCTTCAAGAGCACGCTGATCGTCATCACCGTGGTACCGCTGGGCGCGATGGGCGGCGTGCTGCTGCTGTTCCTCACCGGCTTCACCCTGAGCTTCACGGCGATGGTCGGCTTCATCGCGCTGATCGGCATCGAGATCAAGAACTCGATCCTGCTGGTGGATTTCACCAATCAGCTGCGCGAGCAGGGCAAGCCGCTCGACGAGGCGATCGCCGAAGCCGGCGAGGTACGCTTCCTGCCGATCCTGCTGACCTCGGTCACCGCGATCGGCGGCCTGCTGCCGCTGGCGCTGCAGAACTCGCCGCTGTACTCGCCGATGGCGCTGATGATCATCGGCGGCCTGATCACCTCGACCCTGCTCGGCCGGCTGCTGACGCCGGCGATGTACAAGCTGCTGCCGCCGCCGCTATCCGCCCGGGCGGCCGAGATGCCCGAAGCGGCCGCCTAGAACTGCGAGGCCGGCATCCGCAGCACGATGCCGTCGAGCGCGTCGTCGATGACGATCTGGCAGCTCAGACGGCTGTTCGGCCGCTGGTCGATCACGCCTTCGAGCATGGACTGCTCGTCCTCGCCCGGCGGCGGCAAGCGCCCGGCCCACTGCGGATCGACATAGGCGTGGCAGGTTGCACAACTGCAGGCGCCGCCACAGTCGCCGACGATGCCGGGAACCAGATGGTCGACCGCCGCCTGCATGATGGTGATGCCGCGCGGCACCTCGACGAGATGTTCGGTTCCGTTGTGTTCGATCAGCGTGATCCGCGGCATGACAGGTCCGTGCTTGCATGTGGATGTGCAGCAACGGCCGATCCGTACACTGCGCTTGCCCGCATGGTAAGCGCCCGGCGCGCCGCGGAGGAGCGCCGGGCGTGCCAATTTTTCAGTGCGGCAGATAGTCGCTCGCCATCTTCGCCAGGCCGTCGCGGTAGTAGTCGAAACGGCCCGCCAGCTCGCCGAACACCTGCCGCACACCGAACTCGGCGGCCAGCGGATTGCGCGCCGCCGTGAAGTAGTACGAGCGACCCATCTTGCAGTAGTACTCCACCGTGACCGGGCGATGCTTGTAGCGATGCCGGTGCTCGACCCATTCGGCGCAGACGCCGGCGGTGAACATCGCGAAATTGCCGATGTGCGAATGGACGAGGAAGGCACGCTCCGGTCCGGCCTGCGAGGCGGCGATCACCAGGTCGACGAGGTACTGATAGCCGGAGTCGTCGTCGCGCGAGATGCGATAGACGCGATCGGTCTGCGTGAACAGGCCGAGCAGATTGGCCAGATAGTGGATCGCCTGTCGCTCGGCGGCGTTGCGGCGGCCGGGCAGGCAGCGGCGCAGCAGGATGTTGAAGAACAGCTTGGGCGAGACTTCCAGCCACAGCGACTGGCGATCCTGGATTGCGTCGAAGACGTAGTCGGCTTCAAGCATAGAGTCCAGCGTCGATGGCTGTTCGATGACCCGCTGCGCCGCCTCCACCGGATCGACGCCGGCGACGGGGAAATGCTCGAAGAGAAAGGCCAGATCCTGGCGCGTGAACGCCGCGGTGCCCAGCTGCGCGAAGTCAGGTGCTTGCATGCTCATCTCCTGTCTTGAAGCTACACGACCCTTCGAGCAAATTCTTTGCCACCGGCGTGGAAAGGCGTGAGCCCTCCGGTCGGAGTTCAGTAGCCGTTCACGCCTTCCGACAATGCTCGCAAGCAAACACACTCGAAGTCGCAGACGATGCGACTCTCACTTCACGGCTGCAGACCTCTCATGAACCGACGCGACCTGCTGCGAACCGCTGCCGCGCTGGCCGCCGCGGGCCTGCCGCTTCCCGCCGCCCTGCTCGGCCGCGCCGAGGCGGCCGCGCTCAAACCGCTGGGCGCGGCACAGCCCTTCAGCTACGCGGCGCTCAAGGGCCGCGCGCGGGCGCTGTCGGCGCAGCCGTATCGCGCACCGCCCGATACCTTGCCCAAGCCGATCGCCGATCT
>CBINNP010000274.1:0-4682 GCA_966252075.1 uncultured Solimonas sp. | reverse complement strand
CCACGATGAGCGCGATCAACGAGTCGAGCAAGAAGATCGTCGACATCATCAGCGTCATCGACGGCATCGCCTTCCAGACCAACATCCTGGCGCTCAACGCCGCAGTCGAGGCGGCGCGCGCCGGCGAGCAGGGCCGCGGCTTCGCGGTGGTCGCCGCCGAGGTGCGCTCGCTGGCGCAGCGCAGCGCCGGCGCCGCCAAGGAGATCAAGAGCCTGATCGGCGATTCGGTCGAGAAGGTTGGCAACGGTTCCAAGCTGGTCGAACAGGCCGGGCGGACGATGGAGGACATCGTCACCAGCGTGAAGCGCGTCACCGACATCATGGCGGAGATCTCGGCGGCCTCGCAGGAGCAGAGCCAGGGCATCGAGCAGGTCAGCCAGACCATCGCCTCGATGGACGAGGTCACGCAGCAGAACGCGGCGCTGGTCGAGCAGGCCTCGGCCGCCGCGCATTCCCTGGAAGAGCAGGCCGGCGGTCTGTCGACCTCGGTCAGCCAGTTCAAGCTGTACGAGCAGCCGGCCGTCGCCACCCCGCGCGCAGCTGCGCCGGCCCGCGCGCCGGCCGCGGCACCGGCACGGGCCGGCGCCAAGCCTGTGCCCGTCAAGCCCAAGGCCGCGGCGCCGCGGCGCCCGGCCGCGGCCAGCTCGGGCGCGCGGCAGGACGATCAGTGGACCGAGTTCTGAGGCGCGGCTTCGCGCAAGCCGGAGCATGCCCATGTCGCTACGTGAACGGTGGCAACGCCGCTGGCAGCGCGAGCCGGAGCTCGGCTGCTGGCTGGTGAATTTCGGACTCGGCCTGGGCGGTGCGGCGATCGCCGTATCGGCCCTGCCGGCGCCGCGGCCGGTCGACCTCGGCCGACGGCCGCGGCAATGACGGCCGCCATCGAGGCATCCGACGAGGTCCGTTGCGAAGCGCGGCCGGAGGCCCGGGAATTCAGCTTCCGCGCACGCGACTTCGAGCGGGTCCGTGCGCTGATCCGCCAGCGCGCCGGTATCGCGCTGGCGCAGAGCAAGCAGGACATGGTCTACAGCCGGCTGGCGCGGCGGCTGCGGGCCTTGTCGCTGGACTCGTTCGAGACCTATCTGAACCAGCTCGAAGCCGATCGGCTGCCCGACGAGTGGGAGGCGTTCACCAATGCGCTGACCACCAATCTCACCGCCTTCTTCCGCGAGCCTCATCATTTCGAGCAGCTGGCGACCCTGCTCGCGGCGCGGCGCAGCGGCGAGCAGCTGTTGCTGTGGTGCTCGGCGTCGAGCACCGGCGAGGAGCCGTATTCGATGGCGATGATCGCCGCCGAGGTGTTCGAGTCGCTGCAACCGCCGGTGACGATCCTGGCCACCGACATCGACACCCAGGTGCTGGCAACCGCCGAGCGCGGCGTCTATCCGCTGGAGCGTGTCGAGCCGCTGTCAGCGGCGCGGCGGCGGCGCTTCCTGCAGCGCGGCACCGGCGCGATGGCGGGGCAGTGCCGCGTGCGCGAGGAGCTGCGCGCGCTGCTGCGTTTCCGCCAGCTCAACCTGCTCGATGCGCGCTGGCCGATGCGCGGGCCGTTTGCGGCGATCTTCTGCCGCAATGTGATGATCTATTTCGACAAGCCCACGCAGCGCGCGGTGCTGCAGCGGATGGTGCCGCTGCTGGCGCGCGACGGCCGCTTGTACGCCGGCCATTCCGAGAGTTTTCTGCACGCCGCCGATGTGGTCGCGTCCTGCGGCCGCACGGTCTACCGCCGCGTCGATGGTGTCTGAACCATGTACGCCCTGCGCCCGGCGCGCTCGCTGCAGAAAACCGGAGCGGCCGACGGCAGCTACTTCGATCCGCATTTCCGCTGCCGCGCCTTCAAGCTGCTGCCCGGCGAATACGTCACCAGCACCCAGGACCTGATGCTGGTCACCGTGCTGGGTTCCTGTGTCGCCGCCTGCATCCGCGATCCGCTGGCGCAGGTCGGCGGCATGAACCATTTCATGCTGCCGGACAGCGATGACGCCGCCGGCGCCGGCTCGGCGCGTTACGGCAGCTATGCGATGGAAATGCTGATCAACGCCCTGCTCAAGGCCGGTGCCCAGCGCAGCCGGCTGGAAGCCAAGCTGTTTGGCGGCGGCGCGGTGCTGCCCGGTTTCACCGCCACCCAGGTCGGCGAGCGCAACGTGGCGTTCGCGCTCAAGTACCTCAAGGCCGAGGGCATCCGCCTGCTGGCGCAGGATCTCGGCGGCTTCGCGCCGCGCCGGGTTCATTACCAGCCGCTCGATGGCCGTGCCTTCGTCCGTGCGCTGCCGTCGGCGCAGGGCGAGCTGGTCGTCGCCGAAACCCGTTATCTCGACAAGCTGCGCGGCGAGCAGGCCGTCGGCAGCGTGGAGCTGTTCTGATGGACGTGTTCCGCCGGAGGGCGTCATGAATCGGCGCCTGCGCGTATTGATCGTCGACGATTCAGCGCTGATCCGCAGCGTGATGAGCGAGATCCTGTCGGCCGACCCCGAGATCGAGGTGGTCGGCAGCGCGCCCGACCCCTATGTCGCGCGCGACATGATCAAGCAGCAGCGCCCCGACGTGCTGACGCTCGACGTCGAGATGCCGCGCATGGATGGCCTGAGCTTCCTGGCCAATCTGATGCGCCTGCATCCGATGCCGGTGCTGATGGTGTCGTCGCTGACCGAAGCTGGCGCCGACGTCACGCTGCAGGCGCTGGAACTCGGCGCGGTCGATTTCGTCACCAAGCCGAAGATCGGCGTCGCGCAAGGGCTGCGCGAGTACGCCGAGCTGCTGCGCGACAAGCTCAAGGCGGCGGCGCGCGCACGGCCGCGTGGCCGCGCCGCCGCCGCGGGGCCGGCGGTCCCGCTGCGGCGTCCGTACCGCACCACCGAGAAGATCATCGCCATCGGGGCCTCCACCGGCGGCACCGAGGCGATCCGCGCGGTGCTGGAGCGCATGCCGGCCGACGCGCCGGCGATCGTCATCACCCAGCACATCCCGCTGGCCTTCAGTGCGCCCTTTGCCGCGCGGCTGGACCGTTGCTCGGCGATGGCGGTGTCGCAGGCGCTCGACGGCGAGCAGATCGTGCCCGGCCACGCCTACGTGGCGCCGGGCGATCAGCATCTGCTGATCGAGCGCTCCGGTGCCCGCTACGTCTGCCGGCTGTCGAACGCGCCGCCGGAGAACCGTCACCGGCCCAGCGTCGACGTGATGTTCAACTCGCTGGCCAGCCACGCCGGCGTCAACGTTGCCGCCGCGGTGCTGACCGGCATGGGCGAGGACGGCGCGCGCGGCCTGCTGGCACTGCGCCAGGCCGGCGCGCGCACCGTGGTGCAGGACGAAGCCTCCAGTGTGGTCTGGGGCATGCCTGGCGCCGCCTACAAGCTTGGCGCTGCCGAGCGTGTCGCCACGCTCGATGCAATTGCCGCCCAACTGCTGGAAATGACCGTTTGAGGGCGTTGCGGTGCGTCTTGCCGCAGACGCTGCTCAAGCCCGTGCGGCCTGCGCCGATAACTCGAACAACGATGGAGACCAACATGCCCGCTTTGCCCTGGAAGATGCTCGCCGCTCCCGCCGCGCTGACGGTGCTGCACATCCTCACGCGCTTCTTCGCCCCCGGCGACATCGCGGTGTGGATGAGCGGCCTGGTGGCCGCACTGGCCTGGGCGGTACTCGCGGTGCTGCAGACGCAGCGCGTCGAGCGCCAGGAGCGTGAGCTGATGCGGCTGTCGACGCAGTCCGAGCAGCGCAAGCGCGCCATCGGCGAGCTGCGCGGCGGCCTGATGCAGGAGGCGCTGGCGGCGGCGCAGGAAGTCGAGCGCGTGCGCACCCTCATCAACGATGCGGTACGCCAGCTCGGCGTCGCCTTCGAGGAGATGGACCGCAGCGCGCGCACGCAGGAGCAGGCGGTGGCCGCGGTGCTCAACAACGATGGCGGCGCCGAGGCGAGCTTCAGCATCCGCCGCTTTGCCGAGAGCGCGGTGGCGCTGATGAACAATCTGGCCGAATCACTGGTGCAGGTCAGCCGCCAGAGCGTGACGACCGTGCAGCAGATCGACGAGATGAACAAGCATCTGGACGCGATCTTCGAGCTGCTCGGCGACGTCAAGACCATTGCCGACCAGACCAACCTGCTGGCCCTCAACGCCGCGATCGAAGCGGCACGCGCCGGCGAGGCCGGCCGCGGCTTCGCGGTGGTGGCCGAGGAAGTGCGCTCGCTGTCGGAGCGCTCCACCAGCTTCAACGACCAGATCCGCAAGCGCGTGTCGGTGTCCAAGGATGCGATCGCCAAGGTCCGCGACACCGTCGGTGAAATGGCCTCGCGCGACAGCTCGCTGTCTGCTGACGCCCGCGACGAGGTGCAGCGCCTGCTGACGCAGGCCGACGACATGAACCGCGGCCTGTCGGCGCGGCTGCGTACCGTCGCCGATGCGCGTGCGCAGATCAGCGACGCGGTCGGTCGCGCCGTGCGCTGTCTGCAGTTCGAGGACATCTCCACGCAGGCGCTGAGCACCGTCGCCCAGCACGCGCATCGCGTCGAGGCGATCGGCGGTGAGCTGAGCGGCGAGGGCGGCGCCAAGCCTGCCGTCAGCGACTGGCGCAAGCCGGTGCACAAGCCGGTGTCGCAGGTGTCGATGGAGTCCGGCAGCGTCGATCTGTTCTAGGGCCTGTTAACGCGATGGCCACCGCTGTGACGGAGACCGTTTTGGCGCAGC
>CBINNP010000273.1:0-4716 GCA_966252075.1 uncultured Solimonas sp. | reverse complement strand
CCTCCCGGATGCCGATGCAGGGCTGCGCGATCAGCTCCGGCCGGCACCAGCGCAGGCTGCGCGCGCGTTCGGCGAAACACGCCAGGACGTCGAGTTCGGCCACCGCCTGCGCCATCGCCTGCAGCGGCGCCAGATCGGTGGCGACGCGGTCGAGCAGGGCTTCGTAGAGTTCCCTTTCGCGCGCCAGCGCGTGATCGCGCGCACCGAGCACCTGGTCCTCGAACTGCTTCAGTTCTTCAGTGATGTAGCGCTCGTAGTGCGTCAGGGTCTGGCGCCGCGAGTAGCGCGCCGGGATCTTCGCTGAGTGCGTCTTGCCGGCCTCCAGGTAGTAGCCGTGCACGCGGTTGTAGCCGACCTTCAGGCTCTCGATGCCGGTGGCGGCGCGTTCGCGCGACTCAAGCTCCACGAGGAAGCCATCGGCATTGGTGGACAGGGCGCGCAGTTCGTCGAGCGTGCCGTCGAAGCCCTGTCGGAACACGCCACCGTCGCGCGCCAGCAGCGGCAGCTCGTCGGCAAGCGCGGCGGCGAGGTGCGCCGCCAGCATGCGGTGCTCGCCCAGGTGTGCCGCCAGTTCGCTGATCAGCGGTGCCTCGATCTCGCGCAGCGCTTCGAGCAGCCGCGGCAGTGCCTGCAGGCTGTTGCGCAACCCTGCCAGGTCGCGCGGCCGCGCCGAGCGCAGGGCGACGCGGGCGAGGATGCGTTCGACGTCGGCGATCTCGCGCAGTTCGCGGCGCAGGCATTCATCGCCGCTGCCTTGCGGGCGCGGGTCGCCGAGGCGCGTCACCGCGTCGTAGCGGGCATTGAGCACGGCATGGCTGCGCAGCGGTCGCGTCAGCCAGCGGCACAGCGCACGTGCGCCCATCGCGGTGACGCAGGAATCGACGACGCGCAGCAGCGTGTGTTCGTCGCCGCCGGACAGGGTACGGTCGATCTCCAGATTGCGCCGCGTCGTCGCGTCGAGGATCAGCGCGTCGCCCGGCGTTTCGATGCGCAGGCCGGTCAGATGCGGCAGAGCCGCTTTCTGGGTGTCCTGCACGTACTGCAACAGACCGCCGGCGGCTGCGATCGCGGCGTCCAGGCCATCGGCGCCAAAGCCGCGCAGATCCTGGGTGCGGAACTGCTCGCAGAGCAGGCGCTGCGCCGAGGCCGGATCGAAGTGCCAGGGCGGCCGGGCGCGCGGATTGAACTGTGCGAACGGCAGGTCGAGGCCGTCCGGCGCCAGCAGTTCGCTGGGCTGCAAGCGGTACAACTCGGCCGCCAGTTCGGTCTCCGAGGCGGTCTGCAGCACGCTGAAACGGCCGGACGACAGCTCCAGCCAGGCCAGGCCGCAGTTCGCGTCGATGCGGCAGATCGCGGCGAGCAGGGTTTGCGTACGGGCGTCGAGCAGGGCCTCATCGGTGGCGGTGCCGGGAGTGACGATGCGCGTGACCTCGCGGCGCACCGGCCCCTTCTCGGCGCCGACTTCGCCGACCTGCTCGGCGATCACCGCCGATTCGCCGGCCTTGATCAGCCGCGCCAGATACTGCTCCAGCGCGTGGTGCGGCACGCCGGCCATCACGACCGGTTGGCCGGCGGACTCGCCGCGCCGCGTCAGGGTGATGTTGAGCAGGCTCGCGGCCTTGCGGGCGTCGTCGTAGAACAGCTCGTAGAAATCGCCCATGCGGAACAGCACCAGCGTGTCCGGGTGTCGGGACTTGATGGTGAAGAATTGCTGCATCAGCGGGGTGTGCTCGCTGAACGGGGCGGAGGTCATCGGGATCTGGAGCGGGGCCTATAATTTGCCGGACATTATCGTGCATCGAGCAAGCCATGAGTCCGATCATCGATCCGCAGTGGCATCCCGATTCCTGGCAGCGCAAGCCGGCTGCCCAGCAGCCGCAGTACCCGGATAGCGCGGCGCTGCAGGGCGCGCTCGATGAGCTGGCGCGTCTGCCGCCGCTGGTCACTTCGTGGGAAGTCAACGCCCTCAGGCAGCAACTCGCAGCGGCGCAGCGCGGCGAGGTCTTCGTGCTGCAAGGGGGCGACTGCGCGGAGTCCTTCGCGGATTGCCGCTCCGATGTCATCGCCAACCGGCTCAAGGTGTTGCTGCAGATGTCGCTGGCGCTGGTGCACGGCCTGCGCAAGCGCGTGCTGCGCATCGGCCGTTTCGCGGGCCAGTACGCCAAGCCGCGCTCGACCGATATCGAAACCCGCGACGGCCTCAGCCTGCCCAGCTATCGCGGCGATCTGGTCAACGCGCCGGCCTTCACCGCAGCAGCACGCATCCCCGACCCGCAGCGCCTGCTCGAAGGCCACATGCGCTCGGCGATGACCATCAACTTCGTGCGTGGCCTGATCGACGGTGGCTTCGCCGATCTGCATCACCCGGAGTACTGGGATCTGGCCTGGGTCGCGCATTCGCCGCTGGCGGTCGAATACCAGCGCATGGTCGATGCTCTCGGCGACTCGCTGCGCTTCATGGAGACGCTGGCCGGTCAGCCGATCAGCGATTTCCAGCGTGTCGACTTCTATACCTCGCACGAGGCGCTGCTGCTGTGGTACGAGCAGGCGCAGACGCGACAAGTGCCGCGCTCCGAGGGCTGGTACAACCTCTCCACGCATTTCCCGTGGATCGGCATGCGTACCGCCGAGATCGGCGGGGCGCACGTCGAATACTGTCGCGGCATTCGCAATCCGCTGGGCGTCAAGGTCAGCCCGTCGATGGACAATGACTGGCTGCTCGCGCTGTGCGAGACGCTCAATCCGGATCGCGAGCCTGGCCGCCTCACGCTGATCCACCGCATGGGCGCCGACAAGATTGCAGCGCACCTGCCGCGGCTGATCGAAACCATCACCAAGTCCGGGCACCCGGTCTTGTGGCTGTGCGATCCGATGCATGGCAATACCATCACCACCCCCAATCAGCTCAAGACCAGGCCCTTCGACAAAATCCTGGCCGAAGTCGAGCAGGCGTTCGCCATCCACGCTGCCTGCGGTTCCACGCTCGGTGGCGTGCACCTGGAGCTGACCGGCGAGGATGTCACCGAATGCACGGGGGGCGCCCGCAATCTCTCGCACGAGGATTTGCAGCGGGCCTACCGCTCCACCGTCGATCCCCGGCTCAACTACGAGCAGGCCCTGGAGTTGGCGCTCAAGATCGTGCGATTCGCTGGCTGAATTTGCCTGGCCGGGTTCGCTGGCGACAATAGGCCATGAAATCTTCCGTGCTGACTCAATCCGCGCTGCTGCGTGAACACGCCTTGATCGGCGGACGCTGGCACGCCGCTGCCGACTCTGCGCGCTTCGATGTGCACGACCCGGCCGATGGCCAGGTCCTTGCCAGCGTAGCCGACTGCACGGCGGCGGATGCGGGCCGCGCCGTCGACCATGCCGTCGCCGCTTTTGCCGACTGGAAGCGGCGTGGCGCCCATGATCGAGCTGTGCTACTCAAAAGATGGCATCAAGAGATTGTTGCGAATACCGAGGATCTGGCGCGGCTGATCTCGCTGGAGCAGGGCAAGCCGATGGCAGAGAGCCGCGCCGAGATTGCTTACGGCGCCGGCTATGTCGAATGGTTTGCCGAGGAGGCGCGACGGATCGACGGCGACGTGATCCCGGCGCCGGCGACGACGCGACGGATCCTCGTGCTCAAGGAGCCGGTCGGCGTCGTCGCGGCGGTAACGCCGTGGAACTTCCCCATGGCAATGCTGGCGCGCAAGCTGGCGCCGGCGCTGGCGGCCGGCTGCACGGTGGTGGCCAAACCCGCTGAGGACACGCCGCTATCGGCGCTCGCGCTCGCATATCTGGCTGAACGCGCCGGCATTCCTCCCGGGGTGCTCAACGTGCTGCCGGCCTCGCGCGACAGCGGCGTCGATGTGGTGGCCAGATGGCTCGATGACGAGCGTGTGCGCAAGCTCAGTTTCACCGGTTCAACGGCGGTCGGCCGCCTGCTCGCTGCGCGCAGTGCCGCAACACTCAAGCGGGTCTCGCTGGAGCTCGGTGGCAATGCGCCGTTCATCGTTTTCGAAGACGCCGATCTGGATGCCGCCGTGCGCGGCTTGCTGATCGCCAAGTTCCGCAATGCGGGCCAGACCTGTGTGGCTGCCAATCGCGTGCTGGTGCAGGACAGCGTCTATGAGGCCTTCACGCAGCGTCTCGACGTCGCGGTATCACGCCTGCGTGTCGGCGCCGCATTGGCCGATGAGCGCAACGAGGTCGGCCCTTTGATCAACGCGCGGGCTCTGGACAAGGTCGAGCGGCATGTGGCGGATGCCGGCCGGGCGGGTGCCACAGTGCTGCGGGGTGGCGTCCGGCATGGCGCTGGTGCCTTGTTCTATGCACCGACGATCCTGACCGAGGTCACCGCGCAAATGCTAATGAGCCGCGAAGAGACCTTCGGTCCGGTGGCGGGACTGATGCGCTTTGCCGACGAGGCGCAGGCGATCCAGATCGCCAACGCCACGCCTTATGGGCTGGCCGCGTACTTCTACTCGCGTGACCTGGCGCGGGTATGGCGTGTTGCAACGGAAATCGAAGCGGGGATGATCGGAATCAATGAAGGTCTGATTTCTACCGAGGTGGCGCCCTTCGGGGGCATCAAACAGTCGGGCTACGGAAGGGAAGGCAGTCGTTACGGGATCGATGACTACCTCGTCCTCAAGTATCTGGCGATGGGCACCCGCTGAAGGGCGGCGAAAGTCAAAATTCACAAGCAAACTATCTATAGGTCGCTCATTT
>CBINNP010000272.1:0-4721 GCA_966252075.1 uncultured Solimonas sp. | reverse complement strand
ATCGCAGAAGTATTCAACAGAACAACCGTAATTGAATAGTGTCAACAGGCCCTAGTCGTCGGACGGGCCGACTGCTGTCTTAGGCGAGCGCAAGCAAGCCTTCGAGCACGAGATGCGCTCGAAGGCTCCATCGAGGCGACAACATCGGCTGGATATGATGCGCATCGCCGCCGCTCAACAGGAATCTTGCGTGCTCGCCCGCTAGCTTGGCGGCGCGCTCTACTGCGCCAACGCAGGCCAGCAAGGCCCCCTGCCGCACGCAGCTTTCCGTATCGTTCCCCAACCCGTCGCGGAATGCCGTGCCGCCGACATCGCGCGTGGCGAAGCGCGTCGAACCCAGAATCGCGCGCTGCTGGGTTTCGAGGCCGGCGGCGATGAAGCCGCCGAGGTGCTGGCCGCTGGCGTCGATGACATCCGCCGTCAGCGCGGTACCGGCATCGACGACGCAGGCGGGGCCCTGGAGTTCATGCCAGGCGGCAATCATCGCCAGCCAGCGATCGACGCCGAGGCGTTCGGGCTCGCGGTAGGCATTCTTCAGGCCGTGCCAGCTTGCGGTGCTGCGGGCGAACTGCGGAGTAAGGCCGTAGCGGCTGCGCAGGGCTTCGATCAGTGCCGGCTCCTGACTGGCGCCGGTGACATGGGCGATCCAGATCGAATCCACCGGCTCGGCGGGCAGCTCCGCCGCCAGCTGCGCCGGGGTGCCGGCGTGCACGGCGGCGCCGGGTTCGCCAAGCTGTCCATCGCGGGCGAAAGCCCATTTGAGCCGCGTGTTGCCGATGTCGATCAGGAGCTTCATGCGCGCCTCAGGCTGACCTCGCCGGCGTGCACGCGGTGCTGCACGCCCTCTGCTTCGACAATGAGAGCGCCGTCGCGATCGACACCGCGGGCGATGCCCTGCAAGGGTTCGCCGCTGCCGACAATGCGAACGGGCGCGTTACGGGTGGCGTCCAGCTCCGCCCACTGCGAGGCTACGCCGCTGAATCCGCATTCCGCGTAGCCGCGCAGCAGTGCATCCAGCGCCGCGAGCAGCTTCGCCGCGAGCGCCGTTCGCGGCAGCGGCGCGGCGCCATCTTCACGCAGCGCGGTCTGCAGATTGATCCAGGCTTGGGTGATATCGGTGGCCTGCTCGTCGGCCATTTGCAGATTGAGGCCGATGCCGATGACGACGCGGCAGCCGCCGCCGGCTTCGCCGCGGTGTTCGATCAGGATGCCGCCGAGCTTGCGATCGCGGACCAGCAGGTCGTTGGGCCACTTCAGGCGCAGGCTGTGCAGGCCGGCATCACGCAGCACCCGTGCGCAGGCAACGCCGACGGCGAGCGACAGCGCGGTCAGCTCGCGCGGCCAGGTCGGCCAGGACCAGGCGATCGAGAGATACAGGTTGGCGCCGAACGGCGAGGTCCAGTGGCGGCCGCGCCGGCCGCGGCCGGCGGTCTGCAGTTCGGCGAACAGGGCTTGCGGGTCGAGTGCGGGATCAGCTTCGAGCAGGCGCGTGTTGGTCGAATCAACCTGTGCCGCGACCTGCACGTGCAGGTCGGGCACGGCAGCTTGCAGCGCCGCGGCATCGAGCCGCTGCAATGGCTGTGTCAGCCGGTAGCCCAAGCCCTGCCGCGACTCCAGCTGCAGCTGCCAGTCGCGCAGCTTGTCGATGCGCTTGGCCAAGGCGGCCCGGCTGATGCCGAAGCGGGCGGCGAGGTCTTCGCCGGAATGCCATGCGCCGTCGGCCAGCGCATCGACGAGCGCAAGCGAGTCGGCCTCGCTCAGCGCCGCAGCCATCGGCCGAGCACCCGCGCTTTTTCGAAGCGATGTTCCTCGCCGTGCAGCAGGCGGCCGATGTTGTCGCGGTGCTTCCAGGTGACCAGTGCCGCCATCGCCAGCGTGAATGCGCCGGCCGGTGAGGCGAGGCCGCCGCCTTGCAGAACGGCGACCCATAGGATGGCGGTCAGCGTCGCGCTCAAGGTGGCCAGGCTGACGTAGCCGCTGAGCAGGACCACCAGCACGAATGTGCTCAGCATCCACGCCAGCGCCGGCGCCAGCAGGACGCCGAACACGCCGGCCAGCGTCGCCACGCCCTTGCCGCCGCGGAAGCGGTACAGCACCGGATAGCAGTGGCCCAGAGCGACGGCGAGGCCGCAGACGAAGGCGAGTTCCTGCACGCCCAGCATCGTTTCGCCGAAATCGGGCAAGCGCGGCACGACCAGCACGGCGAGCACGCCCTTGAGAACGTCGATCGCCAGCACGCCGAGCGCGAAACCCTTGCCCTGCGTGCGCAGCGCATTGGTGGCGCCGACATTGCCGCTGCCGAGCTTGCGCAGGTCCACGCCACGCAGCAGACCCAGCAGCGGCCCGCCCATGATGTTGCCGATCAGATAGGCGAGTGACGCCTTGAGCAGAAGATCGGTCATGACTTCAGACGCCCAGCCAGGCCTTGCGCCGCGCGGCGGCTTCGCCGTCGGCGTCGGCCAGCACCAGCGTCCAGGTGTCGTGCGGCGGCGCGCCCGGCACCAGATCCAGCGTCAGCAGCTCGTCGTTGCGGAACACGTGCAGGGCGTAGTGCTGGCCTGGCTGCAGCGCGGCGACGCGCGCCGGCCAGTTGGCGTTGCTGATGCGCCAGCCATCGAGGGCGACGATGACATCGTTGGGCGAAACGCCGGCCGCTTGCGCCGGCGAGCCGCTGAAGACGTGCAGCACACGCGTCTCGCCGGGCCTCAGCTTGAGGCCGGCGTAACTGCGCGGCGCCTCGGCGGAGGCCCAGCCGCCGACGTCGCCCTCCGAGACCGCCGGCCGCAGCGCGGCGCGCACGCCGAAGTCGGCAAGTGTCTCGGCCAGCGGCAGCTCTTCGGTGGAACGGATCGCGCGGTCGAAGAAGGCGCGCAGGTCCAGGCCGGACAACTCCTGCGCCAGGGTCTCCAAGCCGCGTTCCGGCACGCCGACGTCGCGCGCGCCCCAGCGCTGCCAGGCTTCACGCAACACGGCGTCGAGGCTCAGGCGCGCATCGCGGCGCAGGATCAGGTCCAGGCACAGCGCTGTCAGGCCGCCCTTGATGTAGTAGCTGACGGCGGCGTTGGGCGTGTTCTCGTCCGGCTGGTAGTACTTGATCCAGGCGTCGAAGCTGGCGTCGGCCAGCGACTGCACCTGCCGGCCCGGCGTACGCTGCAGGCGCGTGGCGTTTTCAGCGACGGTGTCGAGATAAGTGGCGGCGTCGATCAGGCCGGCGCGCAGCAGGAACAGATCGTCGTAGTACGAGGTGATGCCCTCGTAGTGCCAGAGATCTTCGGTGTAGGCCTCGCTGCCGAGCTGCGATTCCTGCAGCCGCGCGGCGGTGATGCGCTTGACGTTCCAGAGATGGAAGTACTCATGGCTGCACAGGCCGAGGAAGATGCGGTAGTCGCGCGACAGCCGCGCCTCGCCCGGTCGCGGCAGGTCGCCGCGCGAGCAGATCAGCGCGGTGGAGTCGCGGTGCTCCAGGCCGCCGTAGCCGTTGGCAACGACATGGGTGAGGAACAGGTACTGCGCCATCTGCGGCTGCTGGCCGAACAGCTCGCGCTCGGCGTGGCAGATCTTGGCCAGGTCGGCGGCGACGCGCGGCAGGTCGACCTCGCAGCGGCCTGACAGCACCAGCGCATGCGGGATGCCATCGACGTCGAAGTCGACGCGCTGGAAGTCCGCCATCTCGACCGGATGGTCGATCAGCGCCTCGTAATCGTCGGCACGATACTGGCCGTAACCGCGTGCATCGACGCGCAGTGCCGGCAGGGTGGTGGCGACACGCCAGCGCGCCGCGGCGGGATCTTCGGGCGGCAGGAGTTCGACCTCGAACGCGGCGCCGGCGTACCCGTCCGGGCAGTAGAACAGCGAACTGCCGTTGAAGAAGCCGCGCCGCATATCGAGCCAGGCCTTGCGCACCGATTCGTCGAAGGCGTGCACGCGGTAGCGCAGCCTCAGCTCGCCGTTTACCGGCGCACAGCGCAGCGAACGCTTGTCGAGCCTCTCGATGGCGACCGGCTGGCCCGCACAGAAGGCCTCGACGCTGACCACGTGCTTGGCGAAGTCGCGAACCAGATAACTGCCGCGCAGCCATCCGGGCATGCGGAAGACCTGGCCACCGGGCGCCGGCGCGGCGACGCGACACTCGACTTCGAACAGGTGTGCGTGCAGGTCGGCGGCGCGGACGGTGAAGTGGACGTGAGAGGCAGCGGGACGGCTCAAGCGTGGATCCGGCAACGGCGAGTGGGCGGCTATTATCGGCGAACCGGCATTTTCCTTCCTGGCCCGGGGCGAAATGCTGCTGGCGGGATCGGCGTGGCGAATTTTTTCGCGGCGATGTCGAAAGCCCGGCCCGCCACTCGACTATCAGACGAGGCCACACCGGATCCCCCCAACTAAGGAGCCATCCATGAAATATCTCTGCCTGGTCTACAGCGAAGAGAAACTGCTCGAAGGCTGGAATGACGCCGAATGCATGGCCTGCGGCGAATCGCTGCGCGACAACGGCAGGCTGGTGGCCGCCGAAGCGCTCGAATCGGTGCAGACCGCTACCACCGTGCGCGTCCGCAACGGCAGATTGTCGATCACCGATGGCCCCTTCGCGGAGACCAAGGAGCAGCTGGCGGGCTTCTATCTGGTCGATGCCCGCGACCTCAACGAGGCGATCCAGATCGCTGCCAAGATTCCGCCGGCGCGCGTCGGCAGCATCGAGGTCAGGCCGATTCGCGAGCTGCAGG
>CBINNP010000271.1:0-4751 GCA_966252075.1 uncultured Solimonas sp. | reverse complement strand
CAACACCAGCTGCAGTTCCGGCCGCTGCACACGCCACTTGGCGAGGCGCGCGAAGCTTTCGCGCATCAGCCAGGTGCTGAGGCCGTGGACCAGACCGACGCGGTCGGCCAGATGCAGGAAGCCGGCCTCGGCGAGCCGGCCGCGACGCGGGTGTTCCCAGTGCGGGATCAGGCGCAGGCGCTGCGGCCGCCCGGGCTGCAGGGATTCTTGCAGCAGGTATTCGTCGCCGAGGCCGTCGTGGTAGAGCGCGCCGTGCAGCTCGGCGGTGAGGCGCGAACGCTCCGTGCGCTCGTCGTCGAGCTGTGCTTCGTAAACCAGGGCGTCGCGGCGCGCGCCGATCGCCGCGAACTTGGCGGTCTCGGCGCGACGCAGCAGGGTCTCGGCATCGCCGCCGTGCATCGGGAACAGGGCGATGCCGATGTGCGCGCGCAAGGTCATCGCGCTGCGGCCGATGCTGATCGGCAGGTCCAGCGCCAGCTGTACGCGGCTGGCGATGCGCCGGGCCGCGGCGGCGTCGCTGTCCGGCAGCAGCAGGCCGAACTCGTCGTCGCCGAAGTGGCAGAGGAAATCGGCGTTGCGCGCCACGCTGCGCAGCCGCTCGCGCAGCTGCGAGAGGTACTGCGCTGCGGCCTCGTCGCCCTGACCATGCGCCAGCTCGTGGTAGTGCTCGGTGGTGAGCACCAGCACCGCGAAGCCGCTGCCGCGCGGCGACGGTGAATCGATGGCGCGCTGGATGGCCGTCAGCAGCGCGTGGCGATTGGGCATGCCCAACGCCGGGCCGTCGCTGCGGAAGTTGAGCTCGTGCTGCAGCCGGCTGGCCTCGTCGCGCAGCTCGCGCGTTTCGTCGAGCACCATCGCGCTGGCCTGATACGACATCACCACGCCGATGTACTGGCCCCAGATCAGGAAGATCAGCGGCATCAGGTCCAGCGCCCACAGCGCCGGGTTGCCGGCCTGCACGGCGATCAAACCCTCTATGGAATAGCTGTCGAATTCGTAGCGGCAGCTCAGCAGTGTCGCGGCGACGATCGCGAAGGCCGCCACGCCCAGGCCGACCCAGGCATAGCGGTTGGCGCGGCTGCGCAGCAGCCGGGCGATCGACTCCAGGCTTTGCAGGCGACTCTGGCGTGCCGCCGCGCCGTTCACGGCAGCAGCGCCCCGAGCAGTGCGCGCAGCGCCTGCGGCGTGGCGACGACGCGGTCGGCGCCCCAGCCCTCGATCGGTCCCTCGGCGCCGAGGTAACCCCAGTCGGCGGCGATCGTCGCCATGCCGGCGGCGGCGCCCGCCGTGATGTCGCGCTTGTCGTCGCCGACGTACCAGCAGGCCTGCGGCGCCAGTTGCAGCAGTTCGCAGGCGTGCAGCAGGGCGTCCGGCGCCGGCTTGGGCCGGGCGACCTGATCGGCGCTGATCGTCACCGCTGAGCGCGTAGCCAGGTCCAGACCTTCCATCAGCGGTGTGGTCAGCCAGGCCGGCTTGTTGGTGACGACGCCCCAGCGGATACCCTGCGCCTCGCAGAACTGCAGCAGCACGTCGATGCCGTCGAAGGGCCGCGAGGCGCGCGTCAGATGCTGGCGATACAGGGCCAGCAGGCGGTTGCGGTGCGGCGGGAAATCGGCGTGCTCCGGCGTGATGCCGAGCGCCATGCCGAGCAGGCCGCGCGCACCGGCCGAGGCCACCGGACGGTAGTCGGCGAGCGGCAGCGGCGCCAGGCCCTGTTCCTCGCGCACGCGATTGGCGGCGTAGCCGAGGTCCGGCGCGGTGTCGACCAGGGTGCCGTCGAGGTCGAACAGCAGGGCGCGCGGCAGCGCCAGTCGGGAGTCGGCGATGGTCATGAGCCTTGGCAATCCTGGCGAATCTGCAGAACTCCCTCTCCCGGCGTGCGGGGAGCGGGCTGGGGTGAGAGGTGTGTCGCAAGCGTGACGCGGTCCGCGTTGTCGCCCCTCATCCGCCCCTGCGGGGCACCTTCTCGCCGCCTGCGGGGAGAAGGACGCATGCCGGTTCCGGTTTTCAAGTCGCGGAGTCCGGCTTGCGGCAATGCATGAAGTAGTTGACGTCGATGTCGTCGGCCAGCCGCGCCGATTTCAGGATCGGGTTGTAGCGCAGGCCCTTGACGCCGACGACTTCGAGCCCGGCGTCACGGGCCCAGCCGTGCAGCTCGGACGGGCGGATGAACTTCTCGTAGTCGTGCGTGCCGCGCGGCACCAGGCCGGTCAGGTACTCGGCACCGACGATGGCCAGCGCGAAGGCCTTGGGATTGCGGTTGATGGTGGAGAACACGATATCGGCGCCGGGCTTGGCCAGCGTCGCGCAGGCCTCGATCACCGCCGCCGGTTCCGGCACGTGCTCCAGCATTTCCATGCAGCACACCAGATCGAAGCCGGCCGGCTGCTCGGCCGCCAGGGCCTCGGCACTGAGCTGCCGGTAGTCGAGGGCGGCGCCGGTGCAGCGCTGCAGCGCCGCGGCGTTTTCCAGCGCGTGCAGCCTGGCCACTTCGATCAGCTCCGGCGCCATGTCGATGCCGAGCACCGCGGCGCCTTCGAGCGCCAGCGCCTCGCTGAGCAGACCGCCGCCGCAGCCGATGTCGACCACGCGCCGGCCGGCCAGACCGCCGCTGCACTGGCTGACGTAGCGCACGCGCGGCGGGTTGATCTGGTGCAGCGTGCGCATCTCGCCATGCGGGTCCCACCAGCGCGAGGCGAGGCGGTCGAAGTTGGCGATCTCGCGGGCGTCGACGTTGTGCTGCTGCCGGCTGGCGTGCGTCATGAGTTCACGATCTTGTTGCGCCAGTCGGTGGCGGCGGCGATCGCCGCGCTGGCGTCGATGGTTTGCAGCTCGCCCTTGCGCAGCAGCGCCCGGCCGGCGACGTAGACATCCGTCACCTGGTCGCGGCCGACCGCGTAGGCGAGATGAGAGAGCACGTTGTAGACCGGCTGCGTCGCTGCGGCGGAGAGATCCACGGCGATGAAGTCTGCCGACTTGCCGGCTGCCAGCGTGCCGATCTCGCCATCGAGGCCGAGCGCCTGCGCGCCGCCGAGCGTCGCCATCCGCAGCGCGGCGGCGGCGCCGAGCGCGGCGGGATCGCCGCTGACGCCCTTGGCGAGCAGCGCGGCGGTCTGCAGCTCGCCGAACAGGTCGAGATCGTTGTTGCTGGCGGCGCCGTCGGTGCCGATGCCGAAGTTGACGCCGGCTTTCTCCAGCCTGGCGGTCGGGCAGAAGCCGCTGACCAGCTTGAGGTTGGACTGCGGGCAATGCGCGATGTGCACGCCGTATTCGGCGGCCTGCGCGATCTCCTCATCGGTGAGCTGGGTCATGTGCACGGCGACGAAGTCCGGGCCCAGCAGTTCCAGCTCCTTGAGCCGCTGCCAGGGCCGCTTGCCGGTCTGGCGCAGCGCCTCCTCGACCTCGAACGCGGTCTCGTGCACGTGCATGTGGATGCCGATGCCGAGCTCATTGGCGTAGCGGCGGATCTTGCTCAGCGGCGCGTCCGACACCGTGTACGGCGCATGCGGTGCGAAGATCGTGGTGATCAGCGGATCGCCCTTGAGGCGATCGTGCAGCTCCAGGCCCTTGTGGATGTAATCGTCGGCGCCGCTGCCGTAGGCGGTCGGGAAATCGAACACCGCCAGCCCCACCGTCGCGCGCAGGCCGGCTTCGCGGGCAACGGCGGCCGTCGTCTCCGGGAAGAAGTACATGTCGTTGAAGCAGGTGGTGCCGCCGCGGATCATCTCTGCCGCCGCCAGCCGCACGCCGTCGGCGCAGAAGGCCGTGCCGACATGCCTGCCCTCGGCCGGCCAGATGTGGTTCTGCAGCCAGTCCATCATCGGCAGGTCGTCAGCGATGCCGCGCAGCAGCGTCATCGCCGAATGCGTATGCAGATTGACCAGGCCCGGCATCAGCGCGTGCGTGGGCAGCGTCAGCGTCTGCCGCGCAGCGTAGTGCGAGGCCAGCTCGGGCGCCGGCAGCACGGCGACGATGCGGCCGCCGTCGACGACCAGCACATGATTTTCCAGCACCGTGGCCTGTGGCTCGATCGGCACGAGCCAGCGCGGCGCTACGACGAGATCGACGGTCTGCGGTTGCGAGGACATGGCGGAGACACGGCACGGGTAAAATGCGGAACCGCAAGTTTACCCGAGGCCGTCATGACATCCGCCCCCGCAAGCTCCGTGCAGCCGATTCTCTGGCGCGGTACGCACCTGCAGCTGCTCGACCAGCGCGTGCTGCCGGCCGAGACCCGCTATCTGGACTGCCACACGCCGGGCGACGTGGCCGATGCGATCCACGGCATGGCGGTGCGCGGCGCGCCGGCGATCGGCATCGCCGCCGCCTACGGTCTGGTGCTGGGCCTGCGCGCCGACGCCGACGGCCTGCAGCGCGTCTTCGATCTGCTCGCCGACTCGCGGCCGACGGCGGTCAACCTGCGCTGGGCGCTGGAACGGATGCGGCAGCACTGGCTGCAGCACCGCGATCTGGCGCAGCTGGAAGCCGAGGCCGTGAAGATCCACGACGAGGATCTGGCGCAGAACCTCAAGATGGGCGAATTCGGCGCCGCGCTGCTGCCCGCCAACGCCTGCGTGCTGACCCACTGCAATACCGGTGCGCTGGCCACCGGCGGCCACGGCACCGCGCTGGGCGTGATCCGTTCCGGCTACCGGAGCAACCGCGTCACGCAGGTCTACAACACCGAGACGCGGCCGTGGCTGCAGGGCGCGCGTCTGACCGCCTGGGAACTGCAGCAGGAGGGTATCCCC
>CBINNP010000270.1:0-4783 GCA_966252075.1 uncultured Solimonas sp. | reverse complement strand
GCGAGAAGTGCGACGCGGTGCCGGTGCCGGAGGACCAGTTGCCGGTGGTGCTGCCGGAAGACGTGGCGTTCACCGGCGTGCAGTCGCCGATCAAGGCCGATCCGGAGTGGCGCAAGTGCATCTGCCCGCAGTGCGGCGGCGCGGCGACGCGCGAGACGGACACCTTCGATACCTTCTTCGAATCCAGCTGGTACTACGCGCGCTACGCCTGCCCGGACAACCGCGAGCAGATGCTCGACGCGCGCGCCAACTACTGGCTGCCGGTTGATCAGTACATCGGCGGCATCGAGCACGCGATCCTGCATCTGCTGTATGCGCGCTTCTTCCACAAGCTGATGCGCGATGAAGGTATGGTCGCCAGCGATGAGCCGTTCACGCGGCTGCTGACGCAGGGCATGGTGGTCAAGGAGACCTACTACCGCGAGGAAGCGTCCGGCAAGAAGCTGTGGATCAACCCCGCCGACGTCGAGCTGGAGCTGGACGCCAAGGCGCAGCCGGTCGCGGCCCGGCTCAAGAGCGATGGCCAGCCGGTGGTGATCGGCGGCGTCGAGAAGATGTCCAAGTCCAAGAACAACGGTGTCGATCCGCAGGCGCTGATCGACACCTACGGCGCCGACACCGTGCGCCTGTTCGCGATGTTCGCCGCGCCGCCGGAGCAGAGCCTGGAGTGGCGTGATGACGGCGTCGAAGGCGCCTCGCGCTTCCTCAAGCGGTTGTGGCGCGCGGTCACTGCGCATGTCGAGGCCGGTGCGGCGCCGGCGCTCGACAAGGCAGCGCTGACCGACGAGCAGAAGACGCTGCGCCGCAAGCTGCACGAGACCATCGCCAAGGTCGGCGACGACTACGGTCGCCGCCGCATCTTCAACACCGCGATCGCCGCGGTGATGGAGTTGATGAACGAGACCACGCGCGCCGACGACGCCAGCGATCAGGGTCGCGCCGTGCGTCAGGAGCTGTGGGAAGCGGTGGTACTGATGCTGCAGCCGATCGTGCCGCATATCGCGCACGCGCTGTGGCAACAGCTGCGCGGCAGCGACGATTTGCTCGATCAGCGCTGGCCGCAGCTCGACGAGGCCGCGCTGGTGCGCGATCAGGTGGCGCTGGTGGTGCAGGTCAACGGCAAGCTGCGCGGCAACATCTCGGTGCCGGCCAGCGCCGACAAGGAGGCGATCATCGCCGCGGCCATCGCCGACGCCAATGTCGCCAGGTTCATCGCCGGACAGCCGATCAAGAAACAGATCGTGGTGCCCGGCAAGCTCGTCAATCTGGTGATCTGAGGATGGGCATGCGCCGGCGTCTGGGCATCGGGGTCATCGTCGCCACGGCCGCGCTGGCGCTCAGCGCCTGCGGGTTCCACCTCGCCGGAAAGCGACCGCTGCCGCCGGAGCTGGAGGAGGTCTACCTGGACTCGGTAACGCCGTACAAGGTGTCGGAGCCGCCGGTGGAGACAAGGCTGCGCGCGATCCTGCAGCGCCGCGGCGCCACCGTGACCAGCAGTCCGAGCAGCGAGGTGACGACGATCCGTCTCTCCGAGCTCAAGGAATCGCGTGAAGCCTTGTCGATCGGTCCTGACGGCAAGGCCGTCGAGTTCCGCCTGATCACGCGCGTCCATTACGAGGTGTTCCGCGGCAAGACCGTGTTGGTGACGCCGGGCGATCTGCTGGCGACGCGCGACTACAGCTTTCAGCCGGAGCAGGTGCTGGCCAAGGAAGCCGAAGAGATGCGGCTGCGCGAGTTCATTCAAAGCGAGCTGGCGGAACAGCTGATGCTGCGCATCGATGCCGCGCTCACGTATCACTCGGCCATTGTCGAGCCAGCAACGCCAGAGGGTGCAGCACCGGCACCGTGAGTCCGCGCCGGCGCAGGCCGGCCGCAAGCTGCAGCGTGCAGCCGATGTTGCTGCTGACCAGGTAGTCCGGCCGCAGCGCGGCGACTGCATCGAGCTTGTGTTCCAGCAGGCGGTCCGCCATCTCCGGCTGCGAGACGAAGTAGGTGCCCGCGGCGCCGCAGCAGCCATGCTGCAAATCCAGCGGCAATACCTGGGCCTGTGGAATCTTCTGCAGCAGGGTAGTGATGGCGTCGCCGCCGCCGGTGACATTGCGCTGCGTGCAGGGCAGATGAATGGCGATCCGCGCCGGCAAGGGCTGCAAGCGAATGGACGCCGGCCAGTGCCGCAACAGCAAGCGATGCGGTTCCTCGACGCGCGCAGCCAGATCGGCGCAGGCGGCGCTGCTGCGGTGGATCCGTGAATACTCCTGCAGCGAGGCGCCGCAACCACTGGCGGCATAGATGACGCGTGCCTCGCCGGCAAACGCGGCGGCGTTCTGCGCTGCCAGTTGCTGTGCGGTGTCGGCGATGCCGGCGTGCTGATGCAGGGCGCCGCAGCAGCCTTGCGCCGCGGGCTCGTCGATCGTGAAGCCGCAGTGCTCGAACAGCTGGCGGATCACGGCCAGCGTGCGCGGATCGGCAATCTCGCCGACGCAGCCACGGAACAGCGCCAGCCGTGGCTGGGCGGCAGGCGCGCGCGTGGCCTCGGTGGGAATCGAGACCGTGCAGGATTCCCGGCGCGCCGGCAGCAATGATTCCAGCCGAGCCCAGCGGCCGCGCAGGATCCGGCTGCGACGCAGCAGCGCTTGCAGGCCGCTGCGCTGATAGCCGTGCAAGGCCATCTGTGCGAGCCGCCGCAGCGGGCGTCGCGTCAGCCACGGCGAGAGCCGGCGCGTGAGCGCGGGGATACCAGTTCGTTCGACGGTCAGCGCGCGGCCGGCGTCGATCAATTCTCCGTACGGCACCTTGGCCGGGCAGACGGGCTCGCAGGATCGGCAGCCGAGGCAGCTGTCGAGGTGGGCCTGCAGCGTTTCCGTATGTGGAACCAGGCCGCTCGCCAGTCCCTGCATCAGGGCAATGCGGCCCCGTGGCGATTCGGCCTCGTGTCGTGTCTCCGCGTAGGTAGGACAATGCGCAAGACAGAGTCCGCATTTGACGCAAAGATCGGCTGCTGCGGCAGGAAAAGCGGGCTTGGCTTGTGATTGCAGCATGGCTCTCAATAATAGGCGCTCACCCGTCTCGACCCAATGGAGATTTCCGCACGATGTCCGGAGCGAAAGGATTTGCCACCGCCGCCTGCCTCGCCCTCATTCCCGCCTTGTCGTACGCAGAACCCTGGTCCGGCGACCTCGCCTTGGGTTATCTGGCCACCACCGGCAATTCGGAGACCAGTTCGGTCAACGCCAAAGGCACACTGATCTTCGCTGCCCAGCGCTGGAAGAACGCCGCCACCTTCAGCGCCGTCAACACCTACGCCGACGGCGAGAACTCGGCGGAGAGCTATATCGTCACCGAGCAGCTCGACTACAACTTCACGCCGCGCGACTACGCCTTTGCCGCGGTGGAGTGGAACAAGGACCGCTTCGCGCCCGTGCGCGAGCGCACCTCCGAGACGCTCGGCTACGGTCGTCACGTGCTGACCGGGCCGGCGCATGTGCTCGATCTGGAAATCGGTGGCGGTGCGCGGCAGTCGCAGATCAACGAGCAGCCCCGTTACTGGGAGGATGATGCGATCTGGCGCGCCGCTGCCAAGTACCAGTGGGCGTTCTCGCCGACCAGTTCGTTCCAGCAGACGCTGAAGGTCGAAAGTGGAGACACCAACACCTACACCGAGTCGATGTCGGCGCTGAAACTGGCGGTGATCGGCAATGTCTACGCCAATCTCTCGTACACGGTGAAGAACAACACCAAGACCGCGGACGACACGAAGAAGACGGACACGCAGGCCGCGGTTACGCTGTCGTACGAATTCGGCAAGACGCCGCCTCCGGGATAAGCCATGTCAGACGCAAGCGACGCCGCGCCGGCGGCCGGTTTCTACTCGCACCACGTGTTCTTCTGCGGCAACCGGCGTCCGCCGGGCGAGCGCACCTGCTGCGCCGACAAGGGCGCCGACCGCGTTCGCGATTACGCCAAGCAGCGCATCAAGAAGCTGGGGCTGGCCGGCGCCGGCAAGGTTCGCATCAACCAGGCCGGCTGCCTGGATCGCTGCGAGGAGGGGCCCTGCATCGTCGTCTACCCGGAGGCAGTCTGGTACACCTATGTCGACGAGGACGATATCGACGAGATCGTCGAGCGGCATCTGCAGAGCGGCCAGATCGTCGAACGCCTGCGACTGAAGCCCTGAGGAGTCCGCCATGATCCGCGATGTCCTGAAGATGGGCGATCCGCGCTTGCTGCTCAGCGCCAGGCCCGTGCGCAGCTTCGGCGCGCCGGAACTGGACGCCTTGGTCAAGGACATGTTCGACACCATGCGCTATCTCGACGGCGCCGGGCTGGCGGCACCGCAGGTCGGCGTCAGCCTGCGTGTAGTGATCTTCGGCTTCTCCTCCAATGCCCGCTACCCGGAGGCGCCGCCGGTACCGGAAACGGTGCTGATCAATCCGCAGATCGTGCCGCTGTCGGACGAAGAGGAAGAGGGCTGGGAAGGCTGCCTGTCGGTCCCGGGCCTGCGTGGCGTGGTGCCGCGCTGGAAGTCGATCCGCTACAGCGGCTTTGCGCCGGACGGCGCGCCGATCGAGCGTGAGGCGCACGGCTTCCACGCGCGGGTGGTTCAGCATGAATGCGATCATCTCGACGGCGTGCTCTACCCGATGCGGGTCCGCGACTTCACGCGCTTCGGCTTCGCCGACGCGCTGTTTCCCGGGCAGGAACTGAAGGACGATTGAGCCGGGACGGCCCTAGGGCCTGTTAACACTATGGCCGCCGCTGTGACGGAGACCGTTTTGGCGCAGCG
>CBINNP010000269.1:0-4793 GCA_966252075.1 uncultured Solimonas sp. | reverse complement strand
CGGCACGCCCCAGTAGCGCTGGCGCGAGATGCACCAGTCGGGCCGGCCCGCCACCATTTCATGGATGCGGTTCTGGCCCCAGTCGGGAATCCACTGGGTCTTGGCGATCGCGTCGAGCGCGCCTTCGCGCAGGCCCTGGTTCATCGTCACGAACCACTGCGGCGTGGCGCGGAAGATCAGCGGCGTCTTGTGCCGCCAGCAGTGCGGATAGCTGTGGGTGATCTTGCTCAGATGCACCAGCGCGCCGGACGCGCGGAGCGTGTCCAGAATCGGCTCTTCGGCCTTGCGCACGTGCAGGCCGGCGACGATCGGCGTGCCGTCGATGAACACGCCGGACGAGGCCACCGGATTGTCCACCGGCAGGCCGTAACGCTTGCCGACGGTATAGTCGTCGACGCCGTGCGCCGGCGCCGTATGCACCAGGCCGGTACCGGCATCGAGCGTGACATGCTCACCGCTGATGACCGGCACGCTGCGCGATGCAAACGGATGCTGCGCGCGGGCGCCTTCCAGCGCAGCGCCCTTGACGCGGGCGAGCACGGTCGCCGCGCTGCCATAGCGCCTGGCCAGCGATTCGACCAGCTCGGCGGCGACGATCAGCACGCCGGCACTGCCGAAGTCGGTGAGCGCGTATTCCAGCTCCGCATTGACGGCGATGGCCTGGTTGGCCGGCAGCGTCCACGGCGTCGTGGTCCAGATCACGAAGCCGGCAGCGCCGACGCTATCCACACCGAAGCGCTTGGCCAGATCGGCGGCGTCCGCGGTGACGAACTTCACGTCGATCGCCGCCGACTGCTTGTCCTGATACTCGACTTCCGCCTCGGCCAGCGAGGAGCCGCAATCCAGGCACCAGTGCACGGGCTTGAAGCCGCGCACCACATGGCCGTTGTCGACGATCTGCGCCAGCACGCGCAGCTGTTCGGCCTCGTAGGCCGGCAGCATCGTCAGATAAGGGCGATCCCAGTCGGCCAGCACGCCGAGGCGCTTGAAGTCCTCGCGCTGGCGCGAAACCTGTTCGGTGGCGTATTCGCGGCACCGGGCGCGGAACTCCACCGCGTCCAGCTTGCCTTCTTCCCTGGCGCCGACCTTGCCGTACTTCTTCTCGACCTGCAGTTCGATCGGCAGGCCGTGGCAGTCCCAGCCGGGCACGAAGGCGGCGTCATAGCCGTCGAGGCGCGCCGCCTTGACGATCATGTCCTTGAGCACCTTGTTGACGGCGTGGCCGATATGGATGTCGCCGTTGGCGTACGGCGGGCCGTCGACGAACCAGAACCTCGGCCGGTTCCGGGTCGCGGCCTGCACACGGCCGTAGAGATCGCTGGCGAGCCAGCCGGCGAGCATCTCGGGCTCGCGCTTGGCCAGATTGGCCTGCATCGGAAACGCGGTTTCCGGCAGGTTGATCGTCGCTTTGTAGTCCTGCTGATCGGTCACGGTAGACGAGACGAGAAGTCGGACGCCGCCGGATCACGGCCGGGCATCGGGAACGGCGCAGATCGCCGCTGAACAAGCCGTCAATTATCGGCTTCGGCGCCCAAAAAGGCCATTGCATCCGCCTTGTCGCGCTGCATCTGCAACTGCAGGGCATCGAGCGAATCGAAGCGCTCCTCCGGCCGCAGGAAATGCCGGAACTCGACGTCGAGCAGGCGGCCGTAGATATCGCCCGGGCTGTCAAACAGATGCGTCTCCAGCAGGCAGCGGGTGATGCCCAGCGTCGGCCGCACGCCGATCGCGGCGACGCCGGCCCAGCGCCTGGGCGCGCCGTCGATGCGCGCCCGCACCGCATAGACGCCGAGCCGCATCGCCGGCCGGCGGCGCAGGTTGAGGTTGGCGGTCGGCATGTCCAGCTTGCGGCCGAGCTGCAGGCCGTGCACCACCGGGCCAAGCAGACGGTACGGCCGGCCGAGAATCTGCGCGGCCTGGTCCAGATCGGGCACCGCCAGCGCTGCCCGCAGCGCCGTCGAACTGGCGCGCTGCGCGCCGACGCAGACACTGCCGAGCCCCTCGGCGCTGAAGCCACGCTCGGCACCGCAGCGCTGCAGCAGCTCCAGGTTGCCGCTGCGCTGCGCACCGAAGACGAAGTCGTCGCCGACCACCACCGCGTGCGCCTTGAGCCGGGCGAGGATCACCTGATCGACGAATTCCTGCCCGCTCAGGCCGCAGAACGGCCGGCCGAAGCGCTGCACGATCACCGCGTCGACGCCGGCGGCGGCGAAATCGGCCAGCTTGGTACGCAGCGTGCTGATGCGGCCGGGCGCCGCGGCCGGTGCGAAGAACTCGCGCGGCGTCGGCTCGAAACACAGCACCGCCAGCGGCAGCTTGAGCGCCCGCGCGCGCTCGGCGGTACGCGCGATCAGCGCCAGATGGCCGCGATGAATACCGTCGAAATTGCCGATCGTCAGCGCGCAGCCGGGCCAGTCGGCTGGCAGGTTGTGGACGCCGCGGATGAGTTGCATGGGCTCTCTCAATGCCTGCGGAAATGATGCAGCCGCAGGCCGCTGGCCGCCAGCACGGCAAAGTAGATGCCAATCGCCGCAACGACGATCAGCAGCGTGCGCAAGGCGCGTGTCGCCGCGTCGCTGGCCAGCCAGTCGGCCAGCGGCCCGGCGGCGAAGACGATGCCGGCACCGAGCACGGCGTTGGCGAGCAGCAGGCGCAGCCCGAACAGCGCCCAGCCGGGCGCAGGACGGTAGACGCCATCGCGGCGCAGCCGATGAAACAGCAATACCGCATTGACCCAGGCGGTGATCGTCGTCGATGCCGCCAGACCGACGTGCGCGGCCTGCCAGTCGAACTGCTTGGCGCAAACGAACAGCAGCAGGCTGACCGTCATGCCGACGATGAGCCCGGTGATCGCAAAGCGCACCGGCAAACGCGTTTCCTGCCGCGCGTAAAAGCCCGGCACCAGCACCTTGATCAGCGAGAAGCCGATGAAGCCCAGCCCGTAAGCCCACAGCGCATAAGTCGTCATCCACACATCGTCATCACCGAAGCGGCCATGGCCGTAGACCGTGGCAACCAGCGGCCCGGCCATCACGATCATGCCGACCGCCGCCGGCAGGCCGATCACCAGCATCAGCCGCAGGCCCCAGTCCAGCGTCGCCGAGAACTGCTCGGCGGATTTCAGCGCGTGCTGCGCCGAAAGTGCCGGCAGGATCGCGGTGCCGATGGCGATGCTGAAGATGCCGAGCGGGAACTCCATCAGGCGGTTGGCGTAATACAGCCAGCTGACCGAACCGTCACCCAGGTGCGTCGACAGATTGTTGTTGAGCAGCAGGCTGATCTGCGCCACCGAGGAGCCGATCATCACCGGAATCATCAGCTTGAAGATCCGCTGCACGCGCGCGTCGCGCCAGGCCCAGCGCGGCGGCGGCAGCAGGCGCAGGGCGGCCAGCGACGGCAGCTGGAAGACGAATTGCAGGATGCCGGCAGCGAACACTGCCCAGGCCAGGGCCTGCACCGAGCCGGAATCGATGAACGCCGAGGCAATCAGGCACAGATTGAGGATCACCGGCGTGACCGCCGGCACCGCGAACTTGCCGTAGGCGTTGAGCACGCCGCCGGCCATCGAGGTCAGCGAGATGAACATCAGATAAGGAAAGGTCCAGCGCAGCAGCTCGGCCGACAATGCCGCCTTGCCCGGCTCGCTGGCAAAACCCGAAGCGAATGCCCACACCAGAACCGGCGCGGCCACGCAGCCGACGATGGTGATCAGCGCCAGCCAGCCGCCGAGCGTGCCCATCACCACCGCGACCATATCGCGCGCGTCTTCGTGCGAACCGCGGGTTTTGGTCTCCGTGAACACCGGCACGAAGGCCTGCGAAAATGCGCCCTCGGCGAACATGCGGCGGCCGAAGTTCGGGATCATCAGCGCAACCAGGAACGCGTCCATGCCGCCGCCGGCGCCAAAGGCCGCGGCCAGCATGATCTCGCGGACAAAACCCAGCACGCGCGACAGCAGGGTCATCAGACCGATGATGCCGGAGGCGCGCAGCAGGGATTTCGACATAGGGCGCGAAGTGTAGCGGCTAAGTCTTTCGCGGATCGGGAAACATGCAGGTTTTCAGCGGCTTTGCCGGTTCCCCGCACGGTGAGCGGAAGTTGACAAGCCCAGGCCCCATCTCCATACTCCGCGGCCTTCAAATTAGCCGCAAACCAAGTTTTCAGGAGTTTTGCCTTGGCCAACATTGCCAGCGCCAAAAAGCGCGCCCGCCAGTCCGAGAAGCGCCGCGCCCGCAACGTCGCCCAGCGCTCGATGATCCGTACCTACATCAAGAAGGTCGTCAAGGCCATCGACGCCAAGGACAAGGCCGCCGCCACCGCTGCCTACGCCGAAATGGTGCCGGTCGTCGACCGCTATGCGGACAAGGGTCAGATTCACAAGAACAAGGCGGCGCGCCACAAGTCGCGCCTGTCGGCGAAGATCCTGGCCCTGGCCTGATCTTTCCGCGGTACATAAAAAAGCGGGCCGAAAGGCCCGCTTTTTTGTTGCCCGGCCGCTTTGCGCAGCGACCTGGATCCGCAGCTCAGCGCCCTTTGAGCGCCATGTTGTCGCGATGCACCAGCTCCGGCTCGCCAACGTAGCCGAGCCGCGCCTGCAACTCTTCGCCCTTGCTGCCAATGATCTTGGCGGCATCGTCGGCGTCGTAGTTGCTCAAGCCGCGCGCCACTTCGCTGCCGTCCGGGTCGAGCAGCTGCACCAGATCGCCGCGAAAGAACGTTCCCTCGATCTTGCTGACGCCGACCGGCAGCAGGCTGCGACCTCGTTCGCGCACCACCCGCGCCGCGCCCTCGTC
>CBINNP010000268.1:0-4799 GCA_966252075.1 uncultured Solimonas sp. | reverse complement strand
GAACACGACGAGACCCTGGTCGAGGCCGCGGTGCGCGAGGCGCTGGAAGAAACCGGCTGGGATGTGCGGCCGACCGCGGTCGTGGGTCTCTACCACCATGATCCGGTTGGTCTGGGCTACGGCTTCCTGCGCATCGCCTTTGCCGCCGATGCCCTGGCGGAGCGCGCCGACTGGACGCTGGATACCGGCATCGCCCGCGCCCTGTGGCTGACGCCGGAGGAGATTGCCGCCAGCGCCGAACGCCATCGCAGCCCCATGGTCACGCGCTGCCTCGATGACTATCTCGCCGGCCGCCGCTTCCCGCTCGACCTGATCGCCCATCTGCCGCCGTCGGCGGCGCCGCGCGCCCAGCGCTGAGGCGCTGATCCCGGCGCCGTCGCGACGTTCAGTAGCGGCCCGCAAGGTCGAGGCCATCGGCCACGGGCCGTACCTCGATCTGCCCATAACGCGCACCAGGCCATCCGGCGGCAATCTGCACGGCCTCGTCGTGCGTCGCGGCCTCGATCAGGAAGTAACCGCCGAGCTGCTCCTTGGTCTCGGCGAACGGCCCGTCGGTGACCGTCAGCCGGCCGCCGCGCTGCCTCAGCGTCACCGCTGTCGTCGCGCTCTGCAGAGGCCGGGTGTCGATCAGCTTGCCGCTGCGCCGCAGCATCTCGACGTAGCTCAAGGTCTCTTCGCGCAGCGCCTTCCATTCGGCGTGCGGCATGGCCTTGAAGGGCGCCTCGGCCTCATAGGCCAGACACAGGTATTTCATGGCGGGGCTCCGTCTGCGGCGCCGCTCAGGCGTCCGGAATTTCCGGCTCGACCAGGCGCGCCAGGTATTCCAGCGACTCCTGCCAGCCCAGGTAGCACATCTCCGGCGGGATCACCTCCGGGATGCCGGCCTGGGTGATGTTGAGCTCGGTGCCGCAGGCGACGGCGCGCAGTTCCACCGTTACCTGGATCTCGCCCGGCAGATTCGGATCATCGAAGCGGTCGGTGTAGCGCAGGCGCTCGCCGGGCCGCAGCTCCAGAAACTCGCCGCCGAACGAGTGGCTGTTGCCGCTGGTGAAATTGCGGAAGGCCATGCGGAAACGGCCGCCGACGCGCGGCTCGAAGAGTTCGACCTGGCAGGTGAAGCCGTGCGGCGGAATCCAGCGGCAGAAGGCATCGGCTTCGACGAAGGCGCGGTAGACCTTCTCCGGCTTGGCGCGCAGGACACGGTGCAGGCGGATGGTATGGCCGGACATGGCAGGACTCCTTGGGTTGGCGGGTTTGTACCTTCTAGTCGCTCGACTTTGCATCGAATCGACAGCGGTCTGAAAAATTTTCGGCGCCGGCGGCGGACCGGTTCAGTTTGACCCCGTTAGAATCCGCGCCCGGATGAACCATGTCTCCTCGCCCACCGCTGCGGCTCCGCATGTCATCGTCGGTCTGTCCGGCGGTGTCGACTCCGCCGTCAGCGCCTGGCTGCTCAAAGAGCAGGGCTACCGCGTGTCCGGCCTGTTCATGGTCAACTGGACCGAGGACGAGGAAGGCTATTGCACGGCGGCCGAGGATTTCCAGGACGCCCGCCGCGTCTGCGAGGAACTCGACATTCCGCTGCACCGCGTCGATTTCTCGCGTGAGTATCGCGAGCGTGTGTTCGCGCAGTTCCTCGCCGACTACCGCGCCGGCAAGACACCGAATCCGGACGTGTTGTGCAACCGCGAGGTGAAGTTCCAGCCGTTCCGCGAGTATGCGCTGCGGCTGGGTGCCGACTTCATCGCCACCGGCCATTACGCGCAGATCGCGCACCCGTCGGACGGCGCGCAGCTGCTGCGCGCGGTCGACGACAACAAGGACCAGACCTATTTCCTCGCCGCCGTGCAGCGCGCGCAGCTGGACCGCGTGCTGTTCCCGGTCGGAGGCCTGGCCAAGCCGCGGGTCCGCGAGCTCGCCGAGCGCGCCGGCCTGCCGGTACACCGCAAGAAGGATTCGACCGGCATCTGCTTCATCGGCGAACGCGAGTTCCGCGAGTTCCTGTCGCGTTATCTGCAGCCGGATCCGGGCGCTATCGTCGATGACGGCGGCCACGAGATCGGCCGCCATCAGGGCTTGATGTATTACACGCTCGGCCAGCGCCGCGGCATCGGCATCGGCGGCACCCGGGGCGGCCGCGAGGCGCCGTGGTACGTCGTCGCCAAGGAACCGGCGACGCGCACCCTGCGCGTATCCCAGGATCCGGCGCACCCGCTGCTGATGAGCAGCGCGCTGACCACCGGCGCCTTCAACTGGCTGGCGCTGCCGCCGCCGTCCGGCACGCCGCTGCAAGCGCGCATCCGTCACCGCCAGGCGCTGCAGGACTGCACGATCGAGCTGCTCGGCGAGTGCGTGCAGGTGCGCTTCGCGCAGCCGCAGCGGGCTGCCGTGGTCGGCCAGTTCTGCGTGCTCTACGACGGCAGGCGCTGCCTCGGCGGCGGCGAGATCGCCGCTACGGCGGCCTGAAGCCGGCGCCCCGGCACACTTCCTGCTGACACTGGCGCAAGGCCGGCGGCGTTTACAGGTATAATTCCGCGCCGTTTAAACGCCGCGCATCGCCGATGCCACCCTCCGGATGCGTTTATCGCATTGGAAGCCCGTCGGGCGCGGCGTCGTCCTCATCGTTTCTTCAACACCGGACCCCCAACGCCATGCTGCAAGCCTATCGCCAACACGTTGCCGAGCGCGCCGCCCTCGGCATTCCGCCGCTGCCGCTGTCTGCCCAGCAGACCGCCGAACTGATCGAACTGATCAAGAACCCGCCGGCTGGCGAAGAGGCTTTCCTGGTTGACCTGCTGACGCACCGCGTGCCGCCGGGCGTCGACGACGCCGCCAAGGTCAAGGCCTCGTTCCTGACCGTGGTCGCCGACGGCGAACTGCCGTGCAAGCTGATCTCGCGTGCCAAGGCCACCGAACTGCTCGGCACCATGGTCGGCGGCTACAACGTCAAGCCGCTGATCGACCTGCTGCCGGACGCCGAAGTCGGCGCCGTTGCCGCCGAAGCGCTGAAGAAGACGCTGCTGATGTTCGACTTCTTCCACGATGTCGCCGAACTGGCCAAGGGCGGCAACACCAACGCCAAGGCCGTGATCCAGTCCTGGGCCGACGCCGAGTGGTTCACCAGCCGCCCGGAAGTCGCCAAGAAGATCACCGTCACCGTGTTCAAGGTACCGGGCGAAACCAATACCGATGACCTGTCGCCGGCGCCGGACGCCTGGAGCCGCCCGGACATCCCGATGCACTACCTCGCGATGCTGAAGAACACGCGCCCGGACGCGGCCTTCAAGCCGGAGGAAGACGGCAAGCGCGGTCCGATGCAGTTCATCGAGGACCTCAAGAAGAAGGGCAATCTGGTGGCCTACGTCGGTGACGTGGTCGGCACCGGCTCGTCGCGCAAGTCCGCCACCAACTCGGTGATCTGGGCCACCGGCGAAGACATTCCGTTCGTACCGAACAAGCGTTTCGGCGGCGTCACGCTCGGCGGCAAGATCGCGCCGATCTTCTTCAACACCCAGGAAGACTCCGGCTCGCTGCCGATCGAAGTGGACGTTTCCAAGCTGGAGATGGGCGATGTGATCGACATCTTCCCGTACGACGGCAAGATCGAGAAGAACGGCGCGCTGGTCACCAATTTCGAGCTCAAGAGCCAGGTCCTGCTCGATGAAGTGCGCGCCGGCGGCCGCATCAACCTGATCATCGGCCGCTCGCTGACCGGCAAGGCCCGCGAGTTCCTCGGCCTGCCCGCCTCGACACTGTTCCGCCTGCCGCAGACGCCGGCGCCGACCAAGGCCGGCTTTACGCTGGCGCAGAAGATGGTTGGCCGCGCCTGCGGTCTGCCGGAAGGCCAGGGCATGCGCCCGGGCACCTACTGCGAACCGAAGATGACCACGGTCGGCTCGCAGGACACCACCGGTCCGATGACGCGCGATGAGCTGAAGGATCTGGCCTGCCTCGGCTTCTCGGCTGACCTGGTGATGCAGTCCTTCTGCCACACGGCCGCCTATCCGAAGCCGGTCGACGTCAAGACCCATCGCGAACTGCCGGCGTTCATCAGCAACCGCGGCGGCGTCGCGCTGCGCCCGGGCGACGGCGTCATCCACTCGTGGCTCAACCGCCTGCTGCTGCCGGACACCGTCGGCACCGGTGGCGATTCGCACACGCGCTTCCCGATCGGCATCTCGTTCCCGGCCGGCTCCGGCCTGGTCGCCTTCGGCGCCGCCACCGGCGTGATGCCGCTGGACATGCCGGAATCGGTGCTGGTCCGCTTCAAGGGCACGATGCAGCCGGGCGTGACGCTGCGTGACCTGGTCCATGCGATCCCGCTGTACGCGATCAAGGCGGGCCTGCTGACGGTAGCCAAGGCCGGCAAGAAGAACATCTTCTCGGGCCGCGTGCTGGAGATCGAAGGCCTGCCGGACCTCAAGGTCGAACAGGCCTTCGAGCTGTCCGACGCCTCGGCCGAGCGCTCCGCCGCCGGCTGCACGATCAAGCTCAACAAGGAGCCGATCATCGAGTACATGAACTCGAACATCGTGCTCATGAAGAACATGATCGCCGACGGCTACAAGGATGCGCGCACGCTCGAACGCCGCATCAAGAAGATGGAGGAATGGCTCGCCAAGCCGACGCTGCTCGAAGCCGACAAGGACGCCGAGTACGCCGCCGTCATCGAGATCGACCTCAATGACATCAAGGAGCCGATCGTCTGCTGCCCGAACGATCCGGATGACGCCAAGTTCCTGTCGGAAGTCGCCGGCACCAAGATCGACGAGGCCTTCATCGGCTCGTGCATGACCAAC
>CBINNP010000267.1:0-4806 GCA_966252075.1 uncultured Solimonas sp. | reverse complement strand
CGGTGCCCGGCACCTTCAGCGCCGGCGGCGTATTCAGCGTGCTGTTCCTGCTGCTGGGCCTGCTCGGGCCGACAGCAATGGAGCACTGGATCAGCCGCGCGCGCCGCGAGGCGCATCTGACCGCGCTGGCGCTGGCGATGCTCGGCCTGATCGTGCACAGCCTCGGCGACGGCGTGGCGCTGTCAGCCGGCGGCCATGACCATCACCACGAAGGTCTGGCGCTGCCGATCGCGGTCGCCGTGCACAGCGTGCCAGTCGGCCTGGCCGTATGGTGGCTGCTGTATCCGGTGTTCGGCGTCCTGGCGCCGGCGCTGGCGATCGTCGGCATGTGCGCCGGCACCCTGCTCGGCTATGGCTACGGACCGCTGCTCGGCGCCGAACTCGGTACGCGCGGCTGGGCCTGGTTCCAGGCGCTGGTGGCCGGCTCGATCCTGCATGTGGTGTTCGGCCGCCCGCACCTCAATCCCGAGGAGCATGCCCTGCATCCGCCGCTCTACGAGGGCATCGGCAACCTGCTCGCGCTGGCGGGCATCGTCGTGCTGGCGTGGATCGAACATGAGCCGCTGCCGGCGGCGGCGTTCTTCAATCGCACGCTGCAGTACGCGGCGGTGCTGGCACCGGTGCTGCTGGCGCTGGACCTGCTGGCCAGCGTGATCGTCGCGCGTCGTCACACGCGGGGCGCCTACTGGGCACAGGTGCTGCGACTGGCGACGGTCGAACTGGTCGACCGTAGCGCCGTGTGGTTGGTCGCCGGCCTGCTACTGGCGGCCTTGCTGCTGCCCCTGCTGGCGCCCACGCTCAGTGTTGCGCTGCAGCCCAATCCGGTGTCGCAGGCGGCGCTGGCGCTGATGTCGCTGTTGCTCGCCGGCTCGCTGCTGCGCCGCGGCGGTCGTGGCTGGCTTGCGGATTTGCTGCCGCGCTCGGCGCATCACGGGCACGATCACGATCACTCGCACTAGAGCCTCCTAACGCGGTGGCCGTCGCGTTAACAGACCCTAAGGCGTAAGGAAGGAGCGGCCCCAAGCAGAGAGGGGCCGCTCAGCATCGAGGCTCGGGCGGGCCTCGGAAACCTGTGCTGTCAGGCGGCACGCCGCGGCCGGATGTCCTCGATGGAGACGATGCCGACCAATCGCTTGTCGCGATCGACCACCGGCAGGCGACGCACCAGCAGCTGATCCATGTTGCGCGCGACGTGGTCGGCGTCCTCGTCGTCGAAGCAGTACTTCGGCTCGTTACTGGCGATCGCCTCCAGCTTCACCTCCGCCGGGTTCTTGTTCTCGGCGATCACGCGCGTCACCAGATCACGGTCGGTGACGACACCGACGATGCGGTCGTCCTTGCTGACCGGCACCGCGCCGATGTCCTCGCGGGCCAGCAAGCGGGCGGCCTGCAAGGCGCTATCGGTCGACTTGAGCAGACAGACATCGCGGCTCATCACTTCGGATACTTTCATCGGGAATCCTCCTGCGGATCTATGGAAAACGTCCGCGGCGCACCGCGGTCTCGACACTCGGGGGCGCAATCGCCGTGCCTCGCCTTCAGGGCTCCCCGACATCGCCCGGCCAGCGCATCTCATGGCGATCGGCCAGGCGGCTGCGGCCTCGAACATTTCGTTCTGGCTGGCCCGGTAGCCCGCATCCGGCACCGGGCATCTGGCAGCGGGCACGGGGCTTGCCGCACGCCGGCTTGCCGCAATGGCGCGGCCTTGTATGGAGCCTTACGACATGACGCGGATCTTGGTGCTCTATCACAGCATTCACGGACACGTGGCACGGATGGCGCAGGCCGTCGCCGACGGCGCACGGGAGTTCGCCGATGCCCGGGTGACGGTCAAGCGCGTACCGGAGACGATGAGCGAGGAGGCGCTGAAGAAGATCGGCGCCCAGTTCGACCAGCCGGCGCCGGTCGCCAGCGTCGACGAGCTGCCGCAGTACGATGCCTTCATCTTCGGCACGCCGACGCGCTACGGAAACATGAGCGGACAGATGCGCAGCTTCCTCGACCAGACCGGTGCGCTCTGGACGCAGGGTGCGCTGGTGGGCAAGGTTGCCGGCGTTTTCACGTCCACGGCGACGCAGCATGGCGGCCAGGAAAGCACCCTGCTGACGTTCTTCCCGACGCTGCTGCACCACGGCCTGATCATCGTCGGCCTGCCATACAGCTGCCAGCAGCAGATAGGGCTAGACCAGATCAAGGGCGGCAGCCCGTACGGGGCATCGACGATCGCCGGCAACGATGGCAGTCGCTGGCCCAGCGAGCAGGAACTGGCGATGGCGCGCTTCCAGGGCAGGCACATCGCCGAGGTCGCCGCGCGCCAGGCCGCCGGCCGCTGAGCAGGTCCCGGCTTGCCGCGGCGCGAGGCGGGGCGCACACTCGGCCTTCTTCGCTGCGAGGCTGTCATGACGTTCCCCAATCACTGCAGCGACCACGACTACGGTTTTTTGATGGATTTGTTCCGCGGCCGCAGTCGTACGATGCCGCTACCGGACGATGAGCGCCGCCTGACGCGCCAGGGCTGGCTGCAGCGCGAACCAGGCGGCGCGCTACAGGTCAGCATCGAGGTCGCCGAACATTTCCGGCTGAGCCGGCCGCCGATTCCGGTCAGCTCACCGCGACAGAAGCGTTGAGCCGCACGGCGGCGACGATGACGCCGTTGTGCAGCAGCTGTGGCGAGCTCGATCGCCATCGCGCACAGAGCACGCGGCACCAGGGCCTGGTCGAGATGACCTCCGCGGCGGCGATCCGCCAGGGCGAGCGCCTGCGGCACTTCATGTGCCTGGGCTGCGGCACGCGCTGGGACTGGAGCACGACGGACGGCTGGGCGCGCACGGCATCACCAGGCTGAACGGCCCGGCCACACAGCAGCTCATTCGGCAGCCAGGGCAATCCCCGCCGCGGTGCCAGCTCTCAAGGAACATCGATGGCCTCCAAGCTTTTCATCGCCGACCAGCGCCTGCGCGAACGCCGCCAGCAGCAGTATCAGGCGGCACCGACGCTGGCGCAGCGCTTCCCGAAGGCAGGCGAGATGGCAGTGTCGCTGTCGTTCCGCGACCCGGATGGCAAGACGGTGTTCTCGCCGTACCGCCAGCTCTACCTGCCGCAGATGCAGGCGTACTTCGAAGTGCTCTGCCCGTTCCGTGACTGCAGCGGCGGCGGTTTCGATCTGGAGCCGCTGATCGCGCGACACCTGCGCGGTGGCGACAGCGCGCCCCTGCGGCTCGAATGCGAAGGTCGCCGCAGCCGGCCGGAGGGTCCGTCACGCTGCGAGCTGGCCCTCACCGTGCGGATCGAGGTCGAGCGGCCGGAAGACGAGGGCCGCTGAAGCGGCGCGGCGGTTGCCGGTTCAAGGGCCGCCGCCACGCATCGTTCACGTTTCCGTCGCCGCAGGATCCTCGTTACCGGCAGCGTTGCGGCGGCCGGCGCCGTCGGCAACGAAATCGCCCGGTGCCGCGCGCGGCTATGCACTGAAGATCCGCGCGCGACTCGAATCGGCAGCCACCACGACCGCGACCGCGACCGCGACCGCCGACTTGCGGCTCCGGCGCACGCACTCGCGCGCCGCGGCGGCCCATTCCTCGGTTTCTTGCGGCTCGACGAAATTGGCATCGCAAGCGCGGTCACCCTCCAAAGTATCCGCGGCCATCACCTCGGGCCCGGGTCCCGAATGATTGTCTTGGCCACCGATGATCCGGGTCTGGCTGCCAGCCGCTTGCACGAGTGTCATTGCGCCGCTGCTTGCTTGATGGCTCCGCAGGGGCCGTGCGAAAGCCACCGGCCGTGAGCAAGCGCCATACCTGCGGCGCGCCTGGCGGCTGGCATGGCGGTTGCGCTTCTTAGAGTTCGAGCCGCAGTGGCGCGCCTCTCAAAGGCCGGCGCCACACTCAAAAAAAACAGGAGAACGACAGATGAATCAGGGCGCGCTGAGCTTGTCGCGACAGGCTTCCATCTCCTTGTCGCCGCGTCTTCAACACGCGATCCACTTGCTGCAGCTGTCAGCGCTCGACTTCGAACAGGAGTTGCAGAATGCCCTGGCCACCAACCCGTTCCTGGAAGAATGCCCGGACGACGCCTCCGCGGCGTCTGCGCCGGGCGACACCTTGCCGGCGATCGAGGCGCGGCTGCCGGAATCGCCGTATCCAGACCGTGACGGCCGCCAGTTGGGAGGCCACCACGACCCGGCCGACTGGATCGCGGCCAGAGGCGATCTGCACAGTCACCTGCGCAGCCAGCTCGACGCCGCCCCCCTGCATCCGCGCGACCGGATCGCCGCCGAAATCGTCATCGAAACGATCGAGGACGATGGCTACCTGCGCGACGACGTCGCCGCGTCAGCCGCTGCGATCGGCGTCGCGCCGACGCTCAGTGCGGCGGAGATCGAGGTGGCGATCGCGTTCGTGCAGACCCTCGATCCGCTGGGCGTGGCCGCACGCGACCTGCGCGAGTGCCTGCGCCTGCAGCTGCAGCCCCGTGCCGACGCCGAGCGCGACCTGGCGCTGCAGATTCTCGATGACTGCCTGGACCTGCTCGGCCGCCGCGACTTCGCGGCGATTGCACGGCGTACCGGCGCGGACGAGGACGCGGTCTGCCGCGCCTGCAAGCTGCTGCGCCGGCTCGATCCGCGACCCGGCCACCGCTACAGCCAGAGCACCGCCGACTATGTGACGCCGGACGTGCTGGTCGTGCGCCGCGGCGATAGCCTGACGGCGATCACCAACCCTGTCTTGCGGCCCCGCGCCCAGCTCAATCGGCGCTACGTCGAACTGCTGCGTCGCGAGCGCGGCCGCAGCAGCGGGCAACAGGAACAGC